>JBOGEB010000129.1:0-3961 GCA_050743125.1 Egibacteraceae bacterium | reverse complement strand
AGGACGATCCCGCGAGGATCGCTGGGCACCTGCTCGCCGAGCTGGCGTCCGCCGACTCGCCGATCGTGGTCGGCTACGCGAACGGCACGCGTCACACGCTGCGGGTGGTGGCGGCCGACCTCGACCTCGAGGGCAGGTGTCGGACCACCGAAGGGCGGTGTCGCGGGGTCGCCGACGAAGGCTCACCAGGGCATCCCACCGTTCCAAACCCAGGGACGACCAACGATTGTCGGACCACCGAAGGGCGGTTTCGCGGGGTCGCCGACGAAGGCTCACCAGGGCATCCCACCGCTGGAAACCCAGGGACGACCAACGATTGTCGGACCACCGAAGGGCGGTGTCGCGGAATCGCCGACGAAGAGCGCGCCGCCGCCCAGGCCCTCGGGCTCGGCGCGGATTCGGTGGTGCTGCTGACCGGAGGCGCCCGCGGCGTCACGGCCAGGGTCGCGGTCGCCTTGGCCCGGGTGAGCGGCTGCCACCTGGAGCTGGTCGGCCGCACGCCGCCGCCACCGTCGGTCGAGGATCCCGCGACCGCAGCGGCCGCCGACCCGGTGTCCCTGCGGCGCGCGCTCGTCGAGCAGGGCCTGCGCGCTCCGGCCGCGGTGGAGGCGGCGACGCGCCGGCTGCTGGCCGAGCGAGCGATCAGGGCGACGCTTGACGAGCTGAGTGGGCTCGCGTCAAGCGTGCGCTACCACGCGGTCGACGCCCGCGACGCCCACGCCCTGCGCGCCGTCGTCGACGGGGTCTATGCCCGGCACGGCCGGATCGACGGCGCCGTGCACGGGGCCGGGATCCTCGAGGACAAGCTGCTGCGCGACAAGACCCCCGACTCGTTCGCCCGCGTGTTCGCGACCAAGGTCGACGGAGCCTACGCCCTGGTGGACGCACTGCGTGACGACGTGAGCTTCGTCGTGCTGTTCGGCAGCGTGTCCGGCGTGTTCGGCAACAAGGGCCAGGCCGACTACGCCGCCGCCAACGACGCCCTGGACACGTTGGCCCGCGTGTGGACTGGCCGGCTCCGCGGCCGGGTGGTGGCCGTGGACTGGGGGCCGTGGGCACCGACAGCGGGCGGGATGGTGTCGATCGAGCTGGAGCGTGAGTACGCCCGGCGCGGGGTGGGCGTGATCGACCCCGACGACGGGGCCGCCTGTCTGCTGCGCGAGCTCGCCTGGGGCGGCCGCCTCCCGCAGGTGGTGTACGCGTGCGCCTCCCCCGCGGCGTTCGACGTCAGCCGGGATCAGGCGAGCCGGCGATCGGCGGGTGAGGCCGATGGCTGAGGGGCGTCGCGGTCCGCGGGGCGAGGACGTGGCCATCGTCGGGATGGCCGCGGTGTTCCCAGGCGCGCCCGACGTGGGCGCGTTCTGGCGCAACATCGTCGGCGGGGTCGACGCGATCAGCGACGCCCCTCCCTCCCGCTGGGATCCGTCGTACTACGACGCGGACGCCTGGTCGGCGCCGGTCGCCCCCGACCGTCTGTACTGTCGGCGCGGCGGGTTCATCGACGATCTGGCCACGTTCGAGCCGACGCGTTTCGGCGTCACGCCGGCCACCGTCGACGCGGTCGAGCCCGACCAGCTCCTCGCGCTGCGGGTCGCTGCCGAGGCGATCGCCGACGCTGGCGGAGAGGGCCGGCTGTCCGACCGCGAGCGGGTCGGGGTGATCGTGGGACGGGGTGGCCACCTCACGCCGGGTGTGGCCCGTCTCGACCAGCGGGTCCGCACCGCCCATCAGCTGGTGGCGAGCCTGCGGGAGCTGGTCCCTGGGCTCGACGACGAGCGGCTCGACCGGGTGCGGGAGGCCTTCCAGGCGCGGCTCGGCCCCGAGCGGCCCGAGGCCTTGACCGGCTTGATGCCCAACCTCGCCGCCGCCCGCATCGCCAACTGCCTTGACCTGTACGGCCCGGCCTACACGGTCGACGCCGCCTGCGCGTCGTCGCTGATCGCCGTCGACCAGGCCACGCGTGAGCTGGCGTCTGGCCGGTGCGACACGGTGATCGCCGGCGCGGTGCACCACTGCCACGACGTCACGCTGTGGAGTGTCTTCTGCCCACTGCGCGCGCTCAGCCCGAGCCAGCGGATCCGTCCGTTCGACCGCCAGGCGGACGGGATCCTCATCGGGGAGGGCGCCGGCATGGTCGTGCTCAAGCGGCTGGTCGACGCCGAGCGTGACGGCGACCGCGTCTACGCGGTGATCCGCGGCGTCGGTGTCGCGAGCGGCGGACGCGCGTCCGGCCTGATGAGGCCACAGGTCGACGGGCAGGTTCTGGCGCTCGTGCGCGCGTGGCAGGCCGCCGGCCTCGACCCCACCGAACCTGGAGCCATCGGGCTGCTCGAAGCGCACGGCACGGCTGCCCAGGCCGACGACGAGGCCGAGCTCGTGACCCTCGCCCGGGTCTTCGGGTCACCGCAGGGCAGGGCTTCGGGCCGAGCCGGCCCGGGCGTCGCCGCCGGCTCGGTGAAGTCGATGATCGGGCACGCCATGTCGGCGTCCGGCATCGCCGGGCTTCTCAAGGCGGCGCTGGCCGTCCACCACGGCGTGCTGCCGCCGACCCTGCACTGCGACGATCCCCATCCCGCGTTCGCCCGCACCCGCTTTCGCCCGATCACCGAGGCCGAGACCTGGAGGCCCGCGGACCGCGGCGCTCGAGACCAGAGCCGGGAGCCTCGACGGGCGGGCGTCAACGCCTTCGGCTTCGGCGGCGTCAACGCCCACGTGCTGCTGGAGCAGGCGCCCGGTGCCGGCGTGGCCGGAGCCGGGCGCGCCGGCACCGACCCGCGCATGCTTCGGCTCGCCGGCTCATGCGTGAACGACCTGGTCCGTCAGCTCCAGGCCGACGACGTGGTGCTGCTGGCACGCAACGACGTCGGTCCGCGTCCGGGGCGGTGTCGTCTGGCGATCGTCGACCCCACGCCACGCAGCATCGAGCTGGCGCGCAGGGTGGTGGCGCGGGGCAAGCCCTGGCGCGGCCGGGGCGACGTCTGGTTCGCCCCCGAGCCGCTGCTCGGCGACGGGGCTCGCCCCCGCGCCAAGCTCGCCTTCGTGTTCCCCGGGATCGAGGCGACGTTCGACCCGAGCGTGGCCGATGTCGCCGACCACTTCGGGTTGCCCCGGCTGCTCCTGAACCGCACCGGCGCTCTCGCCAGGCAGAGCAGCGACGTCACCGCGGTCGGCCGCCTGCTCAACGCCGCGCTGCGGGAGCTGGCCATTGCCCCCGATCTCGTGGCGGGCCACAGCGTGGGCGAGTGGAACGCCATGATCGCCGCCGAGCTGCTTCCGCGTGACGCCGTCGACGAGTTCATCGACCGGCTCGACCTCGACGCCTTCGACCTGCCCCCAGTGGTGTTCGCCGCCCTGGGTTGCGGCGCCCAGGAGGCGGCGGCGGGGATCGAAGGGCTCGACCAGGTCGTCGTGTCGCACGACAACTGCCCCCACCAGTCGATCATCTGCGGCGAGGAGGCAAGCGTCGCTGCGGCGCTCGACCGCCTGCGGGCACGCGGGGTGATGGGGCAGGTCCTGCCGTTCCGCTCGGGCTTTCACTCCCCCATGCTGAAGCTCTACCTCGGGCCGATGCGCGAAGCCGTCGCCCGCCTCCCCCTGCAACGACCGGTCGTGCCGGTGTGGTCCGCCACGACCGTGGCGCTGTTCCCCGACTCCCCCGACGAGGTGCGCGAGTTGGTGATCCGACACCTGGTGGAGCCGGTACGGTTCCGCGCGCTCACCGAGCGGCTCTACGAGGAGGGAGCGCGGGTCTTCGTGCAGGTGGGCACCGGCAGCCTGACCGGCTTCCTCGACGACACCCTGCGCGGCCGGGACCATCTGGCCGTCACCACGAACACCCCCCGACGCTCGGGCCTGGACCAGCTGCGCCGGGTCGCGGCGGCGCTCTGGGCTGAGGGCCTCGCGCCGCGTTTCGACCGGCTGCCGTCCGGCCGGCCGGCGCCGCAGCCGACCGGGTCCGGCT
>JBOGEB010000128.1:0-12691 GCA_050743125.1 Egibacteraceae bacterium | reverse complement strand
GATTCGTTGACCTGCTGGTAGGTGAGCGCGCGGGGATCGGGCAGCTTCACCTCGTGTGTGGTCGCGTCCCGCTCCGGATGGAACAAGCTGCTGCCGTCGGTCACGATGAGCTGGAGGTCCTGCACGTTGGGGACGTCCAGCTGCGGGTAGTACACCTCGTGCGTGATCCCTTCCCCGAGCGTGAACCAGACCTTCGACGCCAGGCTCGTCGAGGTTCCCACACCCTGCTTCGCGCCTGTGGTCCACCGGGATTCGGCGGCTTCGGACGCTCCCGGCGCGTCCGGCGCATCCGGCGCGGCCTCACGCAGAGCGGCGCGCTGCTGGGGCGCCGCGCACCCCGTCAGCGCCAGCAACGCGACGAGCACGAGCGCCCACAGGCGCTGCCCCCGACGAGCGTGCCGACGAGCCATCCTCCGCGCGTTTTGCTCTTTGGCTCCGATTGCGCTCACCCGCTGTCCCCCCGTGAAGGACCTATTCGCTATCGGGACCATAGGAAATACGGCGTGAACGGGGCATCAACATCGGATCCGTGCCGTGAACAATTCGTGAACCAGCGCTCGCCGGAGCACCCCTGGGGCCTCGGGGATCGTGAGGTCGCTTCCGGGTTGGGGCGGCGTACCATGCGCGGTGTCCAGCCACGCCCAAGGAGCTTGCGCAGTGCCACGTCTTCTCAGCGGGATCCAGCCCACCGGAGCGGTCCACCTCGGCAACTACATCGGGGCGTTCAGCCGCTGGGCGCGTGAGCAGGAGGCGGAGCACTACTTCTTCCTCGCCGACCTTCACGCGATCACGCTGCCGATCGACCCGAAGGTTTTGCGCTCCAAGACCATCGACGTCGCCTGCTGGCTGCTCGCCGCCGGAATCGACCCCGACGTCTGCACGCTGTTCGTCCAGTCGCAGGTGCCCGAGCATGCCCAGCTCAGCTGGATCCTCGAGTGCACGGCGACGATGGGCGAGGCGAGCCGCATGACCCAGTTCAAGGACAAGGGCGCCGGGCGGGATTCGGTGTCGGTCGGGCTGTTCACCTACCCGATCCTCCAGGCGGCGGACATCCTGCTCTACCAGGCCGACGAGGTGCCGATCGGCGAGGATCAGCGTCAACACGTCGAGCTGGCACGCGACATCGCCCAGCGCTTCAACCACCGCTATGGCGCGACGTTCACGGTGCCGAAGCCGACGTTTCCCAAGGTCGGCGCACGGATCATGGACCTTGCGCAGGTCGGCAAGAAGATGTCGAAGTCCGCGGCGTCGATGCAGGGCGTGCTCCTGCTCAGCGAGGATGAGGCGACGACCCGTAAGAAGGTGCTGCGCGCGGTGACGGACTCCGGGTCGGAGGTCCGCGCCGGGCCGGACAAGCCGGGCGTCACGAACCTGCTCGACATCATGGCCGCGGTCACCGGCAGCGCGGTCGCCGCTTTGGAACGCGGTTACCAGGGCAAGGGCTACGGCGACTTCAAGAGCGACGTCGCCGAGGCGGTCAACGTCTTTCTCCGCCCGGTGCGTCAGCGGCACGCCGAGCTCGTCGCCGACCCCGGCGCGGTCCACGACGTGCTGCTCAAGGGCGCCGGCAAGGCCCGCGAGGTCGCCGCGCGCACGGTGGCCACCGCCTACGAGCGGGTCGGGTTCCTCCCGCCCCTGCCGTGAACCTTGTCAGCCTGGAGCGGGTTTGGAAGCGCTACGCCGAGAAGCTTCCCCTCGACGGGATCTCCTTCGGCATTGACGAGGGTGACCGCGTCGGCGTGATCGGCCGCAACGGCAGCGGCAAATCGACGCTGCTCCGGATCGTCGCCGGCGTCGAGGAGCCTGACGGCGGCCGGGTCGTCCACGCGAGCGCCCTCCGGGTGGCATACCTGGCGCAGGACCCGGCGCAGGACCCGGCGCTTCCCGCGGACCTCACGGTCGGTGAGGCCGTCGGGGCTTCCCGCCAGGCCGAGGCGATGCTCGACCGGCTGGGGCTGCGCGATGCGTCCGTGCGTGTCGCGCAGCTGTCCGGCGGGCAGCGCAAGCGCGTGGCGCTTGCGCGGTGCCTCGCCGAGGACACGAGCCTCGACACCGTTGGCGGTGAAATCGGCCTGCTCGTCCTGGACGAGCCGACGAACCACCTCGACGTCAGCGCGGTCGGGTGGCTCGAGAGCCTTCTGCGCGCCCGGCGCGGCGCGCTGCTGCTCGTGACCCATGACCGGTACCTGCTCGACCGGCTCGCGACCAGGATCGTCGAGGTTTACCGCGGCGCGCTCCACGCCCATCAGGGGTCGTACGAGTCGTACCTCGAGGCGCGGGTCGTTCGTGCCGACCAAGCCGAGGCCGCGGAGCGGCGCCGTCAGAACCGGCTGCGCACCGAGCTGGAGTGGCTGCGGCGCGCTCCAAAGGCACGGACCTCGAAGTCTCGGCTGCGGATGGAGCAGGCTCGTGCGCTCGCCGACCGGGGACCCGAGGTGCCGGAGCCTGAGATCGTCTTAGACCTGCCGAGCCGGCGGCTCGGCACACGCGTCTGCGACCTGTCCGGCGTCGGCAAGCGCTTTGGAGATCGCTGGGTGCTCCGCGGCGTCGACCACCGGCTCGCGCCGGGTGCGCGGGTGGGGCTGGTCGGGCCGAACGGCGCCGGCAAGACCACGCTGCTGCGCCTGATCGCGGCTCGCCTTGAGCCCGACGAGGGTGAGGTTCGGCTCGGCGACACCGTCGTGACCGGCTGGTACGGCCAAGACGCGGAACCGCTGCCGGCCCGTCAGCGGGTGTTCGAGGCCATCGACGAACAGGTTCGCAACGCCCGTGTTGGGGACCGGACCGTCGGCGCGGGTCTGCTGCTCGAGCGGTTCGGCTTCGAGCCGGAGGCGCAGCGCGCTTGGGTTGGCGAGCTGTCCGGCGGTGAGCGGCGGCGGCTGGAGCTGCTCCGCGTCCTCGCGGGCGCGCCGAACCTCCTGTTGCTCGACGAGCCGACGAACGATCTCGACCTCGACACGCTCGGCCAGCTGGAGGCCTACCTTGACTCGTGGCCGGGCGCGTTCGTCGTCGCCACCCACGACCGCTACCTCCTCGACCGGGTCTGCCGCGACGTGTACTCGATCGAGCCGGACGGCAGCCTCCGCCACCACCCCGGTGGGTGGGCAGCCTATGCGGGGATGGCAGAGCGCCGGGCTCCGGCCGTGCGTCGAGCGACGCCTGTCCGTGCGGCGCCTTCGAAGCCCCAACCGACCCGCTTGTCCTACCGCCAGCGGCGGGAGTTCGGCCAGCTGGATGCGCGGCTGCCTACGCTGCATGCCCGCAGGACCGAGTTGGAGGCCGAGCTTGAGCGTGCGGCCGGTGACTACGAGGCCGCACGGCGCATCGGGGAGGCGCTGACCCTGGCGTTCGAGGAGATCGACCGGGCCGAGACGCGCTGGCTGGAGCTGTCGGAGCTCGAGGATGGATGACCCGCTCGTCTGGATCGACCTGGAGATGACGGGGCTGGACCCCGTCCAGCACGTGATCCTCGAGGTCGCGGTCATAGTGAGCGACGGGGCGCTGGAGCACGTCGTCGAGGGGCCGGACCTTGTTATCGCCGCCAGCGAGGACGCGCTCGCGGCGATGATCCCGCTCGTCGCCGAGATGCACGCGACGTCGGGGCTGCTCGACACGGTCCGCCGCTCCGGGGTGACTCTGGCCGAGGCCGAGGCTCAGGTCCTCGGCTTCGTCCGCGCCCACGTGCCCGAGCCGCAGGTCGCGCCGCTGGCCGGCAACAGCGTCCACGCCGACCGGGCGTTTCTGGCCCGCTGGATGCCGGCGCTCAACGGCTGGCTGCACTACCGCAACGTCGACGTCTCGACGGTGAAGGAGCTCGCCCGCCGCTGGTACCCCGACGCCTACGCGTCGGCGCCGAAGAAGGCGAAGGGCCACCGCGCGCTCGCCGACATCCGCGAGTCCATCGCCGAGCTCCGCCACTACCGCGCGACGATCTTCAAGGAGCGCCAAGGGCCGATCACGGGCTGATGACCGCGACCGAGACCAGAACGCCGATGCAGGGGGACCAAGTGAACAACCAGGGACGCGATCGCTGCGGGCCAGAGGCCAGGCGCGCCATCGAGGCCGAGGCTGGGCTGCCCACAGCAAAGCACAACGAGGAAGTCGCCCGAGGCTTAGAGCTTGGCCTGCCCGGTGCCGAGTCGATCGTCGACCGGACGATTCCGACGTTCAGCAGGGGAGAGCTGCCGCATTTCGCCGGCATCAACACCTTCCTCAAACAGCCCTACGTGGAAGACGTCAACCGCTGCGGTGAGTATGACGTCGCGGTTCTCGGGGTGCCCCACGACGCAGGGACCACCTACCGGCCGGGCACCCGCTTCGGTCCCCAGGGGATGCGCCGGATCTCGGCCCTGTACGGCTCCTACAGCTTCGAGCTCGGTGTGGACCTGCGGGAGTCCGTCAGCATGTGCGACCTGGGCGACGTGTTCACGATCCCCGGCAATAACGAGAAGTCCTTCGACCAGATCACCAAGGCCGTCTCCCACGTCTACGCATCGGGCACGTTCCCGGTGATCCTCGGCGGTGACCACTCCATCGGCTACCCCACGACCCGGGGCGTGGCCGAGCACCTGGAGGGCAACCTCGGGATCATCCACTTCGACCGGCATGTCGACACCCAGGAGACCGACCTGGACGAGCGGATGCACACCACGCCGTTCTTCCACGCGACCAACATCCCGAACGTGCCTCCACGCAACCTGGTGCAGGTCGGCATCGGCGGGTGGCAGTCGCCTCGCGCCGGCGTCAAGGTCGGGCGTGAGCGCGGCACCACGATCATGACCGTGACCGACTGCGTGGACATGGGCATCGACGCTGCCGCGGAACGCGCGCTGGAGGTCGCCTGGGACAACGCCGAAGCGGTGTGGTTGAGCTTTGACGTCGACTGCCTGGACGCGGCGTTTGTGCCCGGCACCGGATGGCCCGAGCCGGGCGGATTCCTGCCACGCGAGGTGCTGAAGTTCATCCAGCTGATCGCCGCCCAGCCGTTGGCCGGCATCGAGATCGTGGAGTGCTCCCCTCCCTATGACAGCTCCGAGATCACCGCGCTCATGGGGGTGCGCATCGTCTGCGACACCCTCGCCTGCCTCGTGCGGGCCGGCCACCTCCCTCGCCATCGTCGAACGTATGCTGCCGTGACGTAGGCAAGCGCGGTGCCTTGGCTGGTGCCCCGCGGGTTGGGTTGTGCCGGAGCAGGCGCGTCCGCCCTCCAGGTGGTCGAGGGCTCGACGGACACGCGCGCCGTACCGTCAGCCCATCAGCCGCGCGGTGACGTCTTCGGACCGCTCAAGACCGGGCGCAGTCGGCAGCGTCCGCTCGACGACGGGCCAAATCCTTCAGCGCTTGCTGCACCTTGACGTGGTCACCGTCGGGCTGGATCCGCCGCCAGGTCCCGTCGGACCCGAGCTCCCAGGCCAGCTCAGTGTCTTGCAGGCACAGATCGAGGATGACGTCGAGCCGGGAGCGCAGCTTGGGATGATCGACCGGGGTCACCGCCTCTATCCGGTTCTCCAGGTTGCGGGACATCAGATCAGCCGAACCGAGCAGATACGTCGCCTCGTCTCCAGGGTCGCCGAAGCGGAAGATCCGTGAATGCTCGAGGAACGGCCCGACGATCGATCGCACCCGGATCCGCTCCGACAGGCCCTCGATCCCGGGCTGAAGGCAGCAGATGCTGCGGACGATGAGATCGATCTCGGCGCCGTTCTGGGAAGCCCGGTACAACCCCCTGATCATTTCCTCGTGAGAGAGGTTGTTGACCTTGATGACGATCCGCCCGTCCTCGTGCGCCTGACCCTCGATCAGCTCGAGCAGCCGCGGTTTGAGATCGACTGGCGCCACGAGGAGCCTTTGGAAGCTGCCCTGGCGGCCGTTGGTGGTGAGCATGTTGAACAGCTCGGCCAGGTCTTCGGTCAGCGCCGAATCGGCGGTGAACAGGCCCAGGTCTTCGTAGGACTTGGCCGTGCTGGGATTGTAGTTGCCTGTGCCGATGTGCCCGTATCGGCGGATCTCGCCGTCGGGATCCTGCCGCACGACGAGCGCCGTCTTGGAATGGGTCTTGAGGTCGACGAACCCGAACACGACGTGGACTCCGGCCGACTCGAGCTGTTCGGCCCAACGGATGTTCGCCTCTTCGTCGAAACGGGCCTTCAGCTCCACCAGTGCGGCAACCTGCTTGCCGGACTCGGCGGCTCGAATCAGGGCACGGACGACGGGACTGTCCTCGGAGGTCCGGTACAGCGTCTGCTTGAGCGCGAGCACGTCAGGATCGTCTGCCGCCTGTTCGATGAAACGCTGGGCGGTGGCGGTGAACGAGTCGTAGGGATGATGAACCAGGACGTCTGCATTCCGCAGCGCCTGGAACGGCGAGGCCTTGGTGAACTCGGGCACGCAGACCGGCTCCCACGCTGGGTCTTTCAGGTCGGGGCGGTCGAGGGCGTACAGCTCCCAAAGGGAGCTCAGATCCAGTGGGCGGGGCTGGGCGAACACCTCGTCCTCGTCGAGGTCGAGCTCTCGGACCAACAGCTGCTGCGCCACTTCGGGTACCTCGGTGTCGACCTCGAGCCGTACGGCGTGCCCGAACCGACGGCTGAGGAGCTCGGAGGCCACCGCATGAAGCAGGTCCTCCACGTCGATGTCCTCGACGTCGAAGTCGGCGTTGCGGGTAACCCGAAACGTGTGCCATCCCGTCACCTGCCGGCCGGGGAACAAGCGCTCGGCGTGGGCACCGATCACCTCCTCGATCGGCACCGTCACGGGACCGTCGTCGCCATGCACCCGGACGAACCTGCGAAGCATCTTCGGCACCTTGATCCGGCCGAATCCAGGACCTCGCTGGTCGGTGAGGGTGACTCCGACGCTGAGGCTGAGATCCGAGATGAACGGAAACGGGTGCGCAGGTCCGACCGCCAAGGGAATGAGCACCGGTGCGATTCGACGCCTGAAGTCGGCGGAGAGCTGCTTGCGTCCACCCTCGTCGAGGTCCGCCCAGGTCCGCAACAGAATGCCTTCCTTCCCCAGGCTCGGCACCAGCTCGCGGTCGAAGATCCCACGCTGCTCGGCGAGGAGCTCGCGGAAGCGCTCATGGAGCCTGTCGATCAGCTGGGCCAGGGTGAGACCGCCGCGAGACAGTGATTCGACCCCAGCAGCTCGCTGCGCCTTCAGCCCGGCGACCCGTACGCGGAAGAACTCGTCGGTGAGGGTGGTGAAGATCGCGAGGAACTTGGCCCGCTCGAGCAGGGGGAGAGATCCGTCCGCTGCCCGCGCCAGCACGCGGGCGTGATACTCCATCTCCGACGTCTCGCGGTCGAAGAAGGGTGGGGTCTGCACCCTCTCATCTTGGTTGAACCGGGCGACCACAGAATGAACCTTGTATGAACCCCCGGTTATGGCCGGGCGCTTGGCGGGTAGACCCACCTTATGGCATACCGATTCAAGCTCGCCGAGACCATTTCCGACGGAGTCCGCCGAATCGCTCACGAGCGGCTCGACAAGGCGCTCGATCGCCTCGGCCATCCTGGTTCGGGAGGGACCGAAGAGGCGGTGCACGACGTGCGGAAGCGGTGCAAGGAGCTCCGCGGCCTGGTTCGGCTGGTCCGGCCAGCGATGGCAGCCGATCACCAGCAGGCCAACGCCGCGTTCCGGGACGCCGCCCGGGAACTGTCACCCATCCGGGACGCTCACGCCCTGTTGGGCACCTTCGACGACCTGGTAGCCGCTCACGTCGATCAGATCCCGAGCAACGGCATCCTCTGGATCAGGGACGGGCTGGCCGCACGGGCGCAAGCGGCAAGCCGGGGGGTGGCCGACCAGGACGCGCGGATCCGGCGCGCTCAGGAGCTGCTGGTGAGGGGGCGGAGCCGGGTCGACGGCTGGACGTTCGACAACGACTTCGACGTGGTCTGCGCTGGCGCCGCAAAGACCTACAGCCGAGGACGGAAGCGCTTCGCCGACAGCCTGGAACAGCCATCCGACGAAACCTTCCACGAGTGGCGAAAACGGGTGAAGGACTCCTGGTACCACATGCGGATCCTGCAAGACTCGGCCCCCAGCGTGTTACGACCCCTGGCAGATCGGCTCCACGATCTCTCCGACGTGCTGGGGGACGATCACAATCTGGCGGTCCTGGCTGACCAGCTCCGCTCGTATCCCGATCAGTTCGGAGGCGCCAACGCGGATGCGCTCGTCATCATCGGCAGCCGTCGAGCCGACCTGAAACGTCGAGCCCTTCGGTTGGGCGCTCGCCTGTACGTGGAACGACCCTCCGCGTTCGCTCGTCGGCTGGCTGGTTACTGGCGAGCATGGCGGGAGTTCGGCGACGAGCTCGCGGCGGGCGAAATCGCGGACCTTGCCCCACCCAACGATGATTTGGACGGGCTGAGCCAGGACGAGCTGCACGAAAAAGCCCGGCCGCTCCAGCGCGTCGGACGGTCGTCGATGGACCAAGGCGAGCTGGCAGCGATCATCCGCGCTGCCGGAGGGGTACGCGGATGATCGAGTGGGACCGGTCGTGCCCATGGCATTACCACGAGCTGACTCGTGAGCGCTCTGCCCAATCTCGAACCGAAGAGTTCGTCGCGTCCAGGCGTGTGTAACAGGACAGTGACGGCGGGGAAGCAGCGTTGAAACCTCGCTGCGGCAAGCTTGCCAACCAACAATTGCATAGCGTGCCTAGTGGTCGCGGTGGGTTGGTCCGAGAGGCACAGGCGGCACGAGTCGTTACACGGAGGGACAAAGCCCGGGAGGTCATGCCTGCCGGGCTGTTGTGGTTGCGGCGGGTGGGCTCGAAACGGTAACGCCCCTGGGGGCGGCGTGCCAGGATGGCAGAGCTTTCCCAGTGCTTGCCGGCCTGGTCGACGTTGGCGGGCTGTCCTGGAAGAAGCCCCCGGCCTGGTTGACCGGGTGACCTGCCGGACGAGTCGTGGGCCACCGAGAGGAGGGTGCGACGATGCGTGCCACTTGGCTGGCTGCGACGCTGGTCGCGTTCGCCCTTGCCGTGGCGGCCTGCGGCGGCGGCGCTCCGAGGGGAGCTGGCGAGCCGGTCACTGTCGGGTTCAGCGCCTGGCCCGGTTGGTTCCCCTGGCAGGTCACCGAGGAGGCGGGGATCTTCGAGGAGGTCGGGGTGAACGTCGAGCTGCGCTGGTTCGAGGGCTATCTCGACTCGATCAATGCCTTCGCAGCCGGCCAGCTCGACGCCAACGCGCAGACCCTCAACGACACGCTGGCCTCGGTCGCGGCCGGCGCTGACGAGGTGATCGTGTTGGTCAACGACAACTCGACCGGCAACGACCAGGTCATCGTCCGCGACGGCATCAATACGATCACGGATCTGAAGGGCAAGAAGATCGGCGTCGAGGTCGGCGTAGTCGACCACTTTCTCCTGCTGCTCGGCCTGCAGTCGGTGGGCTTGAGCCCCGACGACGTGGCGATCGTGCCGCTGGAGACGGGCGCGGCGGCGGCGCAGTTCGCGGCCGGGACGAGCGACCTCGACGCGGTCGCGGTGTTCGCCCCGTTCACCACCCGAGCGCTGGAGCGTCCCGGGTCGAAGACCTTGTTCACGTCCGCGGATTTTCCCGGGTCGATCCCCGATCACCTGGTCGTGTCGACCGAGCTCGCCGAGCGTGATCCGGAGACGGTGCAGCGGCTGGTCGACGCCTGGTTCGCCACGCTCGACTACATCCGGGAGCACCCCGACGAGTCCGTTGCGATCATGGCGCGCCGAGCCGGCGTGAGCGTCGAGGACTACCGCAGTTACGACGGGGGGACAACGATCTTTTCGCTCGAGGACAACCTGAAGGCATTCGAGCCCGGCAACGACTTCGCCAGCCTCGAGTTCACCGCCAGCAGGATCGCTGATTTCCTGGTCACTGCCGGGCTCGTCGAGACGCGCCCACAGCTGGACGCGGTCTTCGACCCGCGCTTCGTGCGGAATTACGCCTCCCGGCACGAGGGGCGCGCCTCATGAGCGGGGGTACCGCCACCAGCTCGGAGGCCACGTCGGGCGCGCCAGAAGCCGGACAACCGCGAGGGCGGCGCCCGCTGCGGCCCTCGGTGTTCTGGCGTATTCGCGAGGAGATCCCCGAGCGACTGCGGCTGCCGCTCGTGGTGGCTTCGCTGTGCGCCCCGGTGCTGGTGTGGGTGCTGCTGTACGCCACCCAGACGGTCAGCCCGCTGTTCCTGCCGAGCCCCGTTTCGGTTGTGCGCGCGCTCGGCCGCTGGGCGGCGAGTGGCGAGATGGTCACGGACGTCGCGGCCAGCGTCCGCCGGGTCGCCTATGGGTTCGGCCTGGCGCTGCTCCTGTCGGTTCCGCTGGGGCTGGCGATGGGCAGCTTCCGCAGCATCCAGTCGCTGTTCGAGCCGATGATCAGCGTCGTCCGGTACATGCCGGCCACCGCGTTCATTCCCCTGTTGCTGATCTGGTTCGGCATCGACGAGGCGCCAAAGGTCGCGCTGATCTTCCTCGGGACGGTGTTCTTCAACACGCTGATGACCGCCGACACCGTCTGGCAGGTGCCCAAGGAGCTGATCCAGGTCTCCTACACGCTGGGCGCTTCGCGCCTCGAGGCGTTCTGGCGGGTGATCTTTCCCCACTGCCTTCCCGGGATGATCGACGCCGCGCGGGTCAACCTCGCCGCGGCTTGGAACCTCATCATCGTCGCCGAGCTGCTTGCCGCCGACGAGGGCGTCGGGCTGCGCATCACGCGCGCGCAGAAGTTCCTCCAGACCGACCTGATCCTGGCCGTGGTCGCGGTCATCGGCCTGCTCGGGGTTTCCGCCGACCTCGCGCTGCGGCTGCTCCGCAACCGGCTGTCGCCATGGGCCCGGTGACCGTCCCGAAGCTCGCCGTCCGCGGGCTGGCCAAGCGCTACGGCAACGGCGCCAGCGCGATGGTCGCTCTCGACCGCATCGACCTCACGGTGGGCGCTGGCGACCTGGTCTGTATCGTCGGCACGTCCGGGTGCGGGAAGTCCACCCTGCTCAAGATCATCGCGGGCTTGGAGCCGCCTACCGAGGGCGAGGTGCTGATCGACGGCCGGCAGGTGACGGGTCCCGGTCCCGACCGTGGGCTGGTGTTCCAGGCGTACTCGCTGTACCCGTGGCGGACGGTCGCCGGCAACATCGAGTTCGGGCTGGAGCTTGCCGGGGTGCCCCGCCACGAGCGGCGCGAGCAGGTCGACCGTTACCTGGGAATCATGAGCCTGTCGCGCTGGGCGGACCGGCTTCCTCGGGAGCTGTCCGGCGGCATGCGCCAGCGTGTGGCGATCGCCAGGGCGCTGGTGACCGAGCCGGCGGTGCTGCTGCTCGACGAGCCGTTCGGCGCGTTGGATGCACAGACCAAGCGGGTCATGCAGGAGCTCCTGCTGGGGGTCTGGCAGCAGACCGGAACGACGATCGCGATGGTCACCCACGACGTCGAGGAGGCGATCTACCTCGCCCAGCGCGTCTACGTCCTCACGTCCCATCCCGGCCGCGTGGCCACCACGGTCGAGGTGCCGTTCGGGCGCAGCCGCGGCCCGGCTGTGCGCCGCGACGACCGCTTCCTCGACCTGCGCGACCAGATCGACGACCTGCTGCTCGCGCAGGCCCGCAACCGCTGACCAGGCAACTCATGCCTCGCCGCTCCATGCCTCGCTCAGTGCTCTGGGTCGGGGCGTTCCCCACTCGGCGCCGGGGCGGTGGTTGATCCAGTCCCTCAGCAACTGCTCGATGTCTTCGGCGGTTGCCTCAGGGTGCGCACGACGAAGGTTCTGGCGCAAACCGGCGGCCTAACCTCGATTTCAGGCTCTTGGCATGTGTGCGTGGGTGGTGTCGGGCGCGGGTCAGCCGGCTCGTCGTCGGTGTGGTCGGGCGAGCGGGTCGGGCGGGTGCATGCTGAACCGTCCGGTGTCCGGGTCGCGGGCGACGAGCCAGCCGTCGTGGTGGATCTTCGCGTGGCAGTCCCAGCAGGTTAAACAGAGGTTGTCCTCTGTGGGTCCCAGGTCGCGTGTCCACCGGTCAGGCTGCGCGTGGCCGGCGCGGGCTGGTGGGGGCGTGGGGGTGTCCCCGACCTGGCCGGACCCAGGTCGGGGCACGGGTCAGCTCGCTCGTCGCCGGTGTGGCCGGGCGAGCGGGTCCGGCGGGTGCATGCTGAACCGTCCGGTGCCCGGGTCGCGGGCCACGAGCCAGCCGTCCTCGTGAATCCTGTGATGACACGTCCAGCAGGTCAAACAGAGGTTGTCCTCGTCCGTGGGCCCCAGGTCGCGTGTCCACCAGCGCACGTGATGCACTTGGCAGCGGGAAGCCGGCGCGCCGCAGCCGACGCAGGTCTGGTCTCTGGCGATGACCGCGACCCGCTGCTGCCTTGTCGGCTGCCGTTGTGTGCGGCCCGCGTCGAGCACTTCCCCGTTGCGGGTCATCCACACCGTCGTGGTCTCGGCGTCGCAGCAGATCATCTGCGCGGTGGCGGCGCTGACCGGGCCGACGCCGTCCAGCCGGGCCGCGGGCGCCCCGGGCTTTCCGTCCAGCGCCTCGGCGGTGGCGATCAGGATCACGTGGGGCCGTTGGACGGCGACTTGGGGCAGGTCGCCTGCGTCGAGTGAGCGTCGGGCGAGCTCGACGAGCGCGTCGGCCATTCTTTGCGGGTAGGTGCGGTCGTCGGCGTGGCTGGTTTTGCGGGCCAGCGGGTCCAGCGCGGCGGTCAGCGTGGCGCCGCCGA
>JBOGEB010000127.1:0-12795 GCA_050743125.1 Egibacteraceae bacterium | reverse complement strand
GCAACGCCTGGTCCAGGGCCACGACCCGCGCGACCCGCCGCAACGCCCGGAGCTGCCGCTCCAACCCCCGCCGCCCTGCGCCCGGCCGCGACGGAAAGCACCACGTCCCGTTCACGTTGTGGTAGCCGAGCACGAGCAGCCGGCTGCCGCCCGACCACCTCAATATCCCCATCTGCACCCCTTTCCGCCCAAGGTCAGTGTAGCCCCGCGACGGGTTGAACCTGGCGGCCATGCCATGTCCTCGCCGGCCCTGCGCACCTGGCGCGGCGACCGAGGCCGCCGCCTCGACGACCTGCTCGCCGCCTCACCGCCCACTGGTTGGCGTCGGTCGGCCTGGGCAGGTGGGTGAAAGCTGCAACCGGCGCGGCGGGGTGGGCACGCAGCGGCGCTCGACGACCCGCCTCGCGGTCGGTCCCCTTGCCTGATCCTGCTGGAGCCGCTCGTCTCGGGTGGCGCCTATGCCGTGAGCTGCGCCTCGGTCCAGGCCACCGCGCTTGCGACCGCGGCCCGCGAGGAGACGCCGAGCTTGGCGAAGATGCGCGTCAGATAGGTCTCGATCGTTTTTTCACTCAAGGACAGCGAACGGGCGATCTGCCGGTTGGTGTGGCCGGTGCTGACCAGTTCCGCCACCTGGAGTTCCCGGTCGCTCAACATCTGCAGCCTGTCGGTCGCTGGCGTCCGCGCGACGGCGAGGGATCGAGCCGATGTGGAGGTGCTGGACATGGAAGCCCCAAAGGTTTCATCGTTTACGTGACAGGAGCTCATGGTCGTGCCGCGCCGGGTGTGAGGCGTCCTGCGGGGGGCTGATCTTTGGGTCGGCAGCGAGAAGGAGCGCATGGCGGGGCGGAGTCGGCTGGGAGACGACGGCCCGTACTCCTCGGGGTGGACGACCCTTACTGCCCGGGGCGGACAAGGCCGTGCTCGTAGGCGAGGACGACCGCTTGGACGCGGTCACGCAACCCAAGCTTCATCAGCACCCGGCCGACGTGGGTCTTGACGGTGGTCTCGCTGACCACAAGCTCATCGGCGATCTCGGCGTTGGAGTGCCCACGGGCGACCAGGACGAGGACCTCGCGCTCCCTGGCGGTCAACGCGCCCAGCTCCGCTGGTGTGGCGGCGGGGTCGGGACGGGAAGCGAACTCCTTGATCAGCCGGCGGGTGACCGCGGGCGCGAGCAGCGCGTCGCCTTTGGCCACGACGTGGATGGCATGGATGAGCTGCTCGGGTGGGGCGTCTTTGAGCAAGAAGCCGCTGGCGCCGGCCCGTAGCGCGCCGTAGACGTACTCGTCCAGGTCAAACGTGGTGAGCACGAGCACCGACAGCGGGTCGGCCACATACGGTCCTGCCAGCCGGCGAGTGGCCTCCACCCCGTCCATGCGTGGCATCCGGATGTCCATCAACACCACGTCGGGACGCAGCCGCCTGCCCAGCTCGACCGCCTGGGCGCCGTCGGCGGCCTCGCCTACGACCTGCAGGTCGGCCTCGGCCTCCAAGATCATGCGGAACCCTGTCCGCATCAGCGTCTGGTCGTCCGCGATGAGGACCCGCAGCTTGTCGGCCACGCTACGACCCCAACGGCAGGACCGCGCCGACGCGGAACCCGCCCTCAGGCCGGGGACTGGCCTCCAGCCGCCCGCCGACCAGCGCGGCGCGCTCCCGCATGCCGACCAGTCCATGACCCGCCCCGTCACCGAGACACCAGCCCTCGGCGGTGATGCCACAACCGTCATCGACAACCTCGACCTGCAGATCCCGCTCGGTGTAGCGCAACCTCACCTCGACCGTGGAGGCGTTGGCGTGCTTCAACGCGTTGGTCAGCGCCTCCTGCACGATCCGGTAGGCGGACAGGTCCACGCCAGCCGCCAGCGGCTGGGGCTCGCCGGTGACCTCAACGCGGACCGGGAGGCCGGCGTCGTGGAACCGGCCGACGAGGTCGTCGAGGTAGGCCAGCTGCGGCTGGGGCGCGAGGTCAGCGCCCTGGCCGTCCTCGCGCAGTACTCCGAGCAGCCGCCGCAGCTCTACCAGGCTTTGGCGGCCGGTTGCCTCGACCTGGGCCAACGCCTCCCCGGCGCGAGCGGGATCCTTGGCCAGCGTCCGACGGGCAACGGCGGTGTGCAGCACCATCACGCTCACGCTGTGCGCGACGACGTCGTGCAGGTCACGGGCGATTCGGGCGCGTTCGTCGGCAACCGCCAGCCGGGCCTTGTTCTCACGCTCACGCTGCAGCTGGCCGACCAAGGCCCGCAGGGTCAGCTGGCTATGCCCAATCACCCACGCCACCACATAGCTGAGCAGGTGCAGTGGCACCATCTGGGGTAGGCCACGCCACAACTCGGCAAGCGCCTTGATGACCGCCAAGGACCCCAACGCCACCAGCGAGCCCCGGCCAGACCAGCGGGCAGCCACCGTGAACACTGCGACCAACAACCCGAACCCGGTGACGCTGGCAGGCCGCATAACCCCGAGAACCGTGCCCGCCACCGCCGTGACGGCCACAACCCCCAACACCGCCCGCGGATAACGCCGACGAACGATCAGCGGCAACGTGCTCAACAGCGACCCATTCACCGATAGCCAGGTCGGCCAGCCAGGCTCCGGTGGTGGCCCGTTGAACATCCATATGAACCACAGATCAGCCCCAAACGCCGACAGCGCGATCACACCGTCGACGACCCAGGTCGGCAACGCCTCCAGCCACGCGCGCACGCGCTGCGCCCAGCGCATGACCGCACCCTAACGGCACCGGAGCTGCCGCGTCGTCCTGCCTGATGAGGATCCCAACTCATCCCGCAGAATGATGTTCCAGCCGCGTGCTAGAGGTGGCGGAGCTCGGTCGCCTCCTCGTCGATGGGGCGGTCGCAGGTGGGGCACCACCAGCGGGCCTCGGCTGGGGTGCCGCACGCCTCGTGGCGGGTGGTCTGCTCGGTGGCGGCGCGGGCGGCGCCCCAGTGGGCGAGCATGCGCAGGGCGCTGGCCAGCTCGCGGCCTGGGGCGGTCAGCTCGTAGGCGAACCGGGGCGGGCGCCGTGAGTAGGGGGCAGCCAGGACGAGACCCTGGGCCTCAAGGTGCTTGAGCCGCTGCGAGAGGATGTTGGGGGAGATGCGCGCCACCGCTTCCCCCAGCTCACCGAAGCGCAGTGGTCCGTCGAGCAGCGCCTGCACGATCAGCAGGCTCCAGCGGTCGCCGACCTGCTCGACGGCGACGGCAAGGGGGTTCGTCGACTCGGAGGCGCTCACCGGAAACACCCTAGCAAGCGTCGTTGAAGTCCCTGCGGGTCTGCGAACGCTGTTGCTATCGATCCCATAGCCGCTACTCTAATGCAAGTCACAATCGACACGGAGGTAGGGCATGGGTCAGTTGGCGGAGCTTGGAGCCGAGGTCGCTGGGATCGCCAGCCGGGTCGCCGGCAGCGTGGTCGCGATCGGTCGTGATCAGGGCAGGGGGGCGGGGGTGGTCATTGCCGAGGGCCGCGTGGCCACCAACGCGCACAACCTGCGCGGCGAGCAGGTGACGGTCTCGTTCGGCGACGGCCGTCGCGAGACGGGGCAGGTGGTCGGTGTGGACGTCGATGCCGACCTCGCGGTGATCGCGGTCGACACCCGTGGCGTGGTGGCTGTGGAGTGGGGGGACGGCGAGCTGGCGCTCGGGACACCGGTGTTCGCGGTGACCAATCCGCCGGGCGGGGGCCCGCGCGTGACGTTCGGCCTGGTCTCAGCGACGGGGCAGGCGTTCCGTGGCCCGCAGAGCCGGCGCATCACCGACGCTGTCGAGCACACCGCTCCACTCGCCCGCGGATCGTCGGGATCTCCCCTCGTCGATGCGGAGGGTCGCCTCGTCGGCATCAACACCCACCGCCGTGGCGACGGCTTCTACCTCGCCGTACCTGCCACGGCCGAGCTGCGTGAGCGTCTCGGGGCGTTGAGCCGGGGCGAGGCGCCGCGCCGGGTCCGGCTCGGCGTCGCCGTCGCTCCGGCGCACGTGGCGCGCCATCTGCGTGGCGCGGTCGGCCTGCCGCCGCGCGACGGCCTGCTGGTGCGCGGCGTCGAGGAGGGAACGCCGGCCGCTCGCGCGGGCGTGCGTCCCGGCGACCTGATCGTCGCGGCGGGCGGGCGACCGGTGACCGGCGGCGACGAGCTCCACGAGCTGCTCGACGGGCTGGAGCCTGGCGCGAGCCTGGCTCTTCGGCTGGTCCGCGGCGCGGACGAGCTGGACGTCGCGGTGACGTTCACCGGCGCGGCGGAGGAGGGATCGGCGTGACCCCAGCGACCCGGAACGGCGCCCTCGACGAGCGCCCGAGCGATCACGCGGCGCTCGACGCGTACTCGCAGGTGGTCAGCAGCGTCGCGCGGGAGCTGATCCCCTCGGTGGCGAGCCTTGAGGTCCGTCGGCGCGTGGGTGGGCGTGTCCGTCGGGCCGGCGCGGGCTCGGCGGTGTCGCTGACCCCCGACCGATTCCTCGTCACCTCCGCCCACGTCGTGGAGCACGCCGAGGGCGGCACCGCCACGTTCGCCGACGGACTGGAGGTGGACTTTGAGGTCGTCGGCGCCGATCCGCTGTCCGACCTGGCCGTGGTCCGCGTCGGCGAGGGCGAGCTCCAACCCGTGACCCTGGGCGACGCCGACCAGCTTCTCGTCGGCCAGCTCGTCGTCGCCGTCGGGAACCCGCTGGGTTACGCGGGGTCGGTCAGCGCTGGCGTGGTCAGCGCGCTCGGCCGGTCGCTGCCCGCGCACACGGACCGCTCCGCGCGCCTGATCGAGAACGTCATCCAGACCGACGCCGCGCTGCATCCGGGCAACTCCGGAGGGGCGCTCGCCGACAGCTCGTGCAAAGTGGTGGGCATCAACACCGCGCTGATCGGGCTGGGGATCGGCCAGGGCCTGGGCATGGCCATCCCGATCAACGCCACAACCCGCCAGATCCTCGCGGCGCTGATGCGCGACGGGCGGATCCGCCGCGCGTACCTCGGGATCGCCGGCGGCTCGCGGCCTCTGCCGCCGCGCGCCGCGCAGGCCGCCGGTCACCGGCGGGGCATCGAGATCCTCTCCGTCATCGACGGCAGCCCAGCGGCCGCGGCCGGTCTGCGCCCCGAGGACATCATCGTGGCCATCGACGGGGTCCCCACGGAACGCCTGGGGGTCCTGCAGCAGCTGATGACCGACCGGCGCATCGGCAGGGACCTCCCGGTGGACTACGTCCGCGGCGGTGAGGTGCGCCGGCTCCTCGTGCGCCCTACCGAGCTGCGCGACTGAGGGCGGCAAGGGCCGCCCGAAACCGCGCTCCGCACGCTTCATTGCCCGCGCTCCGGCACACGCGGTGCATGCTGTTGGCGTGGTGGCGCTCAGCGTGCTCAGCGCGGTGGTCGGCCTCGCGATCATCGTCGCGACGGTGATGTCCGCGGTCCGCACCGTCGTGGTGCCCCGTGCCGTGCCGTCGCGGCTGAGTCAGGGCGTCTTCCTGAGTGTTCGGTGGCTGTTCGACCTTCGGGCCAGAGCGGCGACCACCTACGAGGCGCGTGACCGCGTCATGTCGCTGTACGGGCCGCTGAGCCTGCTCGCGCTCCCCCTGGTCTGGATCGGGCTCGTGCTGGCCGGCTACACCTTGGTGTTCTGGGCTGTGGGGGAGCGACCGCTGTCGACCGCGTTCGTGGTGAGCGGGTCGTCCTTGCTGACCTTGGGGTTTGCCAAGCCGGAGAGCCTGGGTGGCGTCGCGCTCGCCTTCAGCGAGGCGACGCTGGGCATCGCGGTCCTGGCGCTGCTGCTCGTCACCTACCTCCCGTCGATGTATGCCGCGTTCTCGCGCAGGGAGCAGGCGGTGGCGCTGTTGGAGGCACGCGCCGGGTCCCCGCCGTCTGGCGTGCAGATGCTCAGCCGCTACGCGCGCATCCAGGGACTGGACGAGCTCGACCCGGTATGGCGCGAGTGGGAGACGTGGTTCGCCGACCTGCAGGAGAGCCACACCTCGTTGCCAGCGGTGGCGTTCTTCCGCTCACCGGTGCCCGAACAGTCCTGGGTGACCGCCGCTGGCGCGCTGCTGGACGCCGCGGCGCTGTACGTGTCGACGGTCGACGTGCCCGCGGTGCTGTCCGGGGAGATCCGAGTCCCGGGAGCCGAGATCTGCATGCGTAGCGGGTATCTCGCCCTCCGGCGCATCGCCGCCTTCTTCCGGATCACCTACGACCCCGACCCAGCGCCGCTCGACCCCATCAGCGTCACCCGCGACGAGTACGACGAGGCGTGCGCCGAGCTGGCCGCCGCCGGCGTCCCGCTGCTGGCGGACCGGGAGCTGACCTGGCAGGCATTCTCCGGCTGGCGCGTGAACTACGACACGGTGCTGCTCGGCCTCGCGGCGCTGACCATGGCCCCCTATGCTCCCTGGTCGTCCGACCGCAGCCTGCGTACCCGCTGATCAGTACGGAGCCGGAAGACCCCTTTCGCGCTACTTGCCGTCTTTGCTCCAAAGGCAGTAGCTTCATGCTCCTTCGGCAGCTTCTGCGCAGCGCGTCGCTGCGCCTCGCTGCGTCGCCTTGACCCTTCTCATGCCGAGGAGCCCGCGTATGGCCAACAGGTTCGCTGCCCGCCTCCCCCGTGTCGCCTCGGTTGCCTTCGTTGCGGGAGCGATGGCGCTCGGCCCTCTGCCCGCCCGGGTGGCGGTCCCGTCCGCGTACGCCTCCACGCCGCTCCCTGACTCGATGGCCTCGCTGGGCGACTCGATCACCCGGGGCTTCAACGGGTGCGGGTTGTTCGTCGACTGCCCGCCCCGCTCCTGGTCGACCGGCTTCGACCCTGCGGTCAACAGCCATTACTTACGGATCAGGGCGGAGAACGGTTCGCTCGAGGCCTACAACAACGCCCAGTCCGGTGCGAAGGTGGCCGCGCTCGAAGGCCAGGCGGAGACTGCGGTCCGCCAGGACGTCGAGTACGTCACCATCCTCATCGGCGCCAACGACGCCTGCGCGTCGTCGGAGTCGGCCATGACCTCTGTGCGTACGTTCAAGTCACAGTTCCGCGCGGCGATGGGGACGCTGCGCGACGGTCTGCCGGACGCCGCGATCTTCGTGTCGAGCATCCCGGACATCAAGCGGCTGTGGTTCATCGCCAAGGACCAGGTGAACGCCCGCTTGGCTTGGAGCACCTTCGACATCTGCCAGTCGATGCTCGCGGACCCTCTGTCCACCGATCGGGCGGACGAGGCCCGCCGTGACCGGGTCCGCCAGCGCGTCATCGACTACAACAGGGCGCTCGAGCAGGTCTGCCGCGAGGACGACAACTGTAAGTTCGACGGCAACGCCGTGTTCAAGTACCGGTTCACGCTCCGCCACGTCAGCGTGTGGGATTACTTCCATCCCAGCACGGCCGGCCAGGCGGTCCTGGCGGACGTCACCTACCGAAAGGGCTTCGACTGGTAGCTCTGGGACGGCGAGGTCGCTGCGGTCGCTCGTCTACTCTGGAGCGATGCGGCTCTACAACACGTTGACGCGGAAGGTCAGTGCCTTTGTGCCCGGGCAGGCGGGGCGGGTGGGGATGTACGTGTGCGGGCCGACGGTGCAGGACGTCCCGCACTTCGGCCATGCGCGTGCGGCGATCGTGCCCGACGTGCTGCGCCGGCACCTGGAATGGTCCGGGTACGAGGTGTTCCACGTCCGCAACATCACCGACGTCGAGGACAAGATCATCGCACGCGCTGAGGCCGAGGGGCGGCTGGCGGCGGAGATCGCAGAGCGCTACGCGCGCATTTGGGATGAGCAGATCGCGCGCCTGAACGTCCTGCCGCCCCACGTCATGCCACGGGCGTCCGGCCACGTCATCGAGATGATCGAGCTGATCGACCGCCTGATCGAGGTCGGCGCCGCCTACGAGGCCTCCGGCGACGTGCTGTTCTCGGTGCGGAGCTTTCCCGAGTACGGGAAGCTGTCGGGCCGCGACGTCGATGAGCTGCGCTCGGGCGCGCGGGTGGAGCCGGGCGAGGCGAAGCGCGACCCGCTCGACTTCGTGCTGTGGAAGGCCGCGAAGCCGGGCGAGCCCAGCTGGCCGTCCCCGTGGGGTCCGGGTCGACCCGGCTGGCACATCGAATGCTCGGCGATGTCCACGAAGTACTTGGGCGACGACTTCGACATCCACGCCGGCGGGCTCGATCTCCAGTTCCCGCACCACGAGAACGAGATCGCGCAGTTCGAGGCCGCGACCGGCCGGCCGTTCGCGCGGTGGTGGGTCCACAACGGCCTGCTCACGATCGACGCGGTGAAGATGTCGAAGTCGCTGGGCAACTTCATCACGCTGAACGAGGCGCTCGACCGGTATGGGCCGGGCGTGCTGCGCATCTTCTTTCTCTCCGCCCACTACCGTTCTCCGATCGACTTCGCGGAGGACCGGCTGGTCGAGGCGCGGGCCGCCTACGAGCGGCTCCGCGCGTTCGCGCGGACGGCCCGAGACCTCGAGCCCGCCGAGCCGACTGCACAGGCCGACGACGCCCGCGCCCGGTTTCCGGGCGGCGATGGACGACGACCTGGGGACCCCGCGGGCGCAGGCGGTGCTGTTCGAGCTGGCGACGGCCGGCTACGCCCACCTCGCGGCTGGACGCAAGGACGAGGCGGCAGCCGCGCGCGCCGCGTTGCTCGAGCTGGCTGGCGTGCTCGGCTATGAGCTCGTGGAGGCCGAGCCCGGAGCGATCACGGCGTCCCCGCTCGTCGAGGAGCTGCTCGCGTTGCGGGAGGAGGCTCGGGCCCGGCGTGACTTCGCCACCGCCGACCGCATCCGCGCCCGTGTCACCGAGGCTGGGATCGTCGTCGAAGACACGCCCGACGGCCCGCGCTGGCACGTCGGCGACTGACCGGCGCTCGTGACCCACGCGATCCCCGGCCGGCGGCCGGTCGCCGAGGCGCTGCGCGCTGGCCGGCCTCTGCGCGAGGTCGTGCTCGCCCTGACCAGCGCGGGAAACCCCTCTGCTGACCTCGACCACCTCGCTGAGGCAGCACGCTCGGCGGGCGTGCCGGTCCGCTGGACGGACCGTGGTGAGCTCGACCGGCTCGCCCAAAGGGTCGTCCATCAGGGTGCCGTCGCCGTCGCCACAGCGTTCCGGTACCTGCCTCTGGATGATCTCGCTGGGGCGGACATCGTCGTCGTGCTGGACGGTGTCACCGATCCGCAGAACCTCGGCGCGATCGCGCGGAGCGCCGAGCTGGCCGGCGCGGGCGGCCTCGTGCTGCGGGAGCGGCGCAGCGCGCACGTTACCCCCGCGGCCGAGAAGGCCTCGGCCGGCGCGCTGAGCTGGCTTGGCGTGGCGCTCGTGCCGAACATCGCTCGGGCGCTCGGCGACCTTGCCGCCCACGGTCTGTGGACAGTTGGCCTCGACGGGGGCGGGGAGTCGCAGCTCTGGTCCTGCCCTCTGCTCGACGAGCGCGTGGCGCTCGTCGTGGGCGCTGAGAGCACGGGACTGTCTCGCCTCGTCGCTGAGCGGGTGGACGCCCGTGTCGCCGTCCCCACCCGCGGCCGGATCGGCTCGCTCAACGCGGCCGCCGCGGTCGCCGTTGCGCTGTTCGAGGTGGTCCGGCGCCGGCAGGAACCTGGACACTGCGCCACGGACTAGTGGCCCGCGCGGAAAAACCCGTGGCATTCGTGCGCAAAGCATCCGCGCCTCGCGGCGTTGCGGGTCGCTTGAGGACAACCAGCACACGGCGCGACCCGCGCGGAGCGCTACGCCTTGCGAGGCGGGGAGCACGCCGCCCGGGCCCTCGGTGTCATCGGGGGCGTCCCCAGGGTCCCCTCTGGGGTTGGGGACCCCCTCACAGTCAACGGAACTTTCCGCTTGGACACTAGTGGACGTCGCCAGGGTTCCTTGGTGAAAGATCACGCAGTATGTCCCGCAGATCCTTCATACACCCCGTCGGAACATATCGGACCTTCTCGTGAGGCCACTAGTCAGTTGGGGCTACCTCAGTTTGACCAACCCCCCAGGCTTCCCTTTACTTGACAGGGTGCACAAGCAGACTTCGGCTACAGGGAGCGTGATGCGAAAGGTTACCCCCCTCTGGTTAGCGTCTGCTGTCGAGGAGGAGACCGACGAGGCGCTCGTCCAGCGGGCCTGGCACGGCGACGACCTCGCGCTCTCCACGCTGCTCCAGCGTTACCGCAGCTTCGTGCGCGTCAAGGCTCGGATGTACTTCCTCGTGGGCGGAGACCGTGAGGACGTCGTTCAAGAAGGGATGATCGGCCTCTACAAGGCGATCCGTGACTATGACGCATCCCGGCAGACGAGCTTCCGGTCGTTTGCCGAACTCTGCGTCGTCCGCCAGATCATCACCGCCATTAAGACTGCGACCCGGCGGAAACACGCGCCGCTGAACCGGTACGTTTCGCTCTACCTGCCGTTCCACCACGAGGACGACCCTGACAGCGAGTTGCTCGATCACGTGATGTCGGCTGATGCCGACCCCGCCGACCGGGTGGTGTCCGCCGCCGAGCTCGCGAGCCTCCAGGGTCATTTCGCGCGGATCCTGTCGGACCTCGAGGCGAGCGTTCTCGAGCGCTACATCGAGGGTCACAGCTACGCCGAGATCGCCGCCGAGCTCGACCGGCACGAGAAGGCGATCGACAACGCAATCCAGCGGATCAAGCGCAAGCTCGAGGGTTACCTCGCGCAGCGGCGGCTGACCGAGGCGGTCTGAGCGACTCGGTTCGCCATGGCCCGCCGACGGCGTGGTCACCTGCGTCGTCTCAGGCGAGCGCGCGCATCAGCCTGAGATCCCGGGCCAAGAAGGGGTCGTACCGGCACTGAGAGCGTGTTTGAGGACGGTCCTGACGGGTTACCGAAACCGCGCTCCGCACGCCTCACGGTGCGCGTTTTCCGACACGTGCTTAGGGACGGCCGGCGCCGACGTAGTCCCGGCGCCTCGCAACGGGCGAAATCCGCACGGCCGCGCCGCTGTAGGGCGCCGCAACCATCTTCCCGTCGCCGATGTACATCCCGACATGGTGGATGGGCCTGCCGAAGAACAGCAGGTCTCCCGGTTCCCATTGGCCGCGCGACACGCGCCTGGTCAAGGCGTACTGCGCGCGGGAGCTGTGCGGGAGGGACTCGCCGGCGTGTGCCCACGCCCACAGCATGAGCCCCGAGCAGTCGAACGCGCCGGGGCCAGCGGCACCCCAGCGGTACGGCTTGCCGACCTGTGAGAGCGCGGCGCGCACGGCAGCCGGGGCGCCCGATCGCGGGCCCGGTACCGGGCCAGGGAGCGGTAGGTCAGGACCGAGCCGGGGTGGAAGCAGGCCGCGCGACGGGGCCCGGTCTCGGGAGGCTCGCTCGGCTCGGGTGATCGCGCCCTGGGTGATCACACCCTGGATCCCCGCCACCTCGCCGCGTTGTCTGGAGACTACGGATTCGAGCTCACTGCGCATTCGGCCGAGTTCGGAGGAGGTCGCCTTGGCGGCGCTGCTCGCCTCGCGGAGCTGGGCAAGGCTGGCCTTGAGCGCGCGCTCATCAGCCATCGCGCGCTCGACGACCCGGGTATGGGCCTGCTGGATCGCGTTGAGATAGCCGATTCGCCTGTTCGCGTCAGCAATCCCGTTGGCCGAGAGCAGCATCGTCAGGGCGTCCTGCCCGGCGTGCCGATACATCCGCCCGACGACCCTCGCCACGCTCTTGCGTCCCTCGGCCGCTTGGACTTGCAGGCGCGCAACCCGCTGCTCGGCCTCGGCCGTGTCCCGCCGAAGCGAGTCGAACTCGGCGCGCGCCTCTTCGTAGCGGTCGACTGCGAGGTTGAAGTCGTTCTCTGTGGCTCCAAGGCGCGCCTGAGCCTGACGGAGATCCTCTGGGGTCGGCTCCGCTCCTGCGACGGGGGCGAGCGCAACCACGAGCATCGTCACCAGCAGGACGACCGCAGCTGTCCATCGCACCGGCATTCCGAGGAACTCCTTGCTAGAGGGGTTCGCGCAGAGTCTTCCATTTATCAGATATTCGGGTCCAGCACACGGGTACGGGGAAGGACCTCATTTGCACGCACGAGCCATGCGGTTACAGGTACCGCTACGGGTGCGGGGGGAAGAACGTGATCGGCGCCGCTTGGAGCGCTCCAGATCTTGCCGTAGCCCAGGCTGGAGCGCCAATCGGCGTGACCCGATGAGCCGGATGGATGGCGGTGAACCTGGCAGTGAGCCGGAGGGCGGGAGCGCCGACATGGGTGGGGTCGCCGTGCTGGCGGTCGCCGAGTGCTTTGGCCGTGTCTTGTTGGCCCTGGTCACGGGTAACGAACACCAGCGGCTCGCCGCTGGCGAGCCGCTGCCCCTCGTGCTCGGCTATTGCGAGGTGGAGCGCGTCGAGGGTCCGCAACGCGTGGCGGAGCAGCAGGAGCCGGGTGCGGCCCAACGCGCGTTCGATGTCGAACGTGAACACGCCCGTCGGGCCCCAGATCGTGGTGGAGCGTGCTGAGGACCCGGGTCGAAATAACGTTGTCGTTTGGGCGGTGTCCGCCCTTGCGGCCAGGGTTCGTCACGTATGCGTGACGAATCCTGGCCATATGACGATTCCTGGCCACAGCGCTGACATGCGTCACGCACGGTCAAAATGGGCTGCTCACGATGACGCTGGGTCTGCTGCAGGCGGAAGCGGCGGGGGTCGCTGCGACCAGCGACCGGCACGCGCTCGAGGCGTGCGGCGCCGGCGCGCCGCGTCACTGCACAGCGGGAAAACAGCAACGTTATTTATGCCCAAGCTCTGAGCAGCGTGTTTGAAAACTGTTTCGGGGGGTCGCGTCGCGTCGGGTTCCGCTCGCGAAGAGCCTTTTAGGTCGGAGCCTCTTTCCGGGAC
>JBOGEB010000126.1:0-12844 GCA_050743125.1 Egibacteraceae bacterium | reverse complement strand
AGGCGGCGGCGAGCTGGACGCGGATCTGGCGTTTTACCCGGGCGAGGATCGCCGACATGCCGCGGAGGCGGAGCGGGGAGATCGCGTCGGCAAGGCCCATCCTCGTATAGAAGTCCTCGGGCGTCGCAAGGATGTCGCCGGCCCTCGCGCCGGACAGGCCGACGCTGAGAATGCCGGCGAAGCCTCTGGTCGTCGGCGCCTCCGGCGGGGCGTCGAAGTGCAGCGTCACGGCCTCGTCCTCGCCGACCTCGGCAGCGACGAAGAACGGGGTCTGGCACTCGTGGACGCGCTCGAGCGCGTCGGCGTCGATGTGGGGCGGCAGCGGCGGCACCATGCGCGAGTAGTCGAGCAGCGCTTCGATGCGCAGGTCACGGGGGAGGTCGGCGAACTCATCGACGACCTCCTGCAGCTTTGCTGGAAGCACAGCCTTGTCTTGGAGCACGTCACACCGGCGGGCGGACAGGACGGCCGGGGCGCTCGATCGGAACACGGACGGTGTTCCCCCACTCGACCCACGATCCATCGTAGTTGCGCACGTGCTCCAGCCCCAGCAGGTGGGTGAGGACGAACCACGTGTGGCTGGACCGCTCACCGATCCGGCAGTAGGCGACGATGTCGTCCGTGGGCGCGAAACCTTGCCCCTCGAGGTAGATGTCCCGCAGCTCGTCGGCGGTCTTGAACGTGCCGTCCTCGTTCGCCGCGGTCGCCCACGGGACGTTGACCGCGCCCGGGATGTGGCCGCCGCGGATCGCGCCCTCCTGGGGGTAGTCGGGCATGTGCAGCAGCTCGCCGCTGTACTCGCCTGGCGAGCGCACATCGACGAGCCGCTTCTTGTCCTTGATGTGCTCGAGCACCTGCTTACGGAACGCGCGGATACGCGAGTCGTCACGCTCGACGATCGGATAGGCGGCCGGCGGCCGCTCTGGCGCTTGCGTCGTTATCGGGCGCCCCTCCGCGATCCAGCGCTGCCGCCCGCCGTCGAGCAGCCGGGCGTCCGGGTGGCCGAACAGGGTCGACACCCACAGCGCGTACGCGGCCCACCAGTTGAACTTGTCGCCGTAGAACACGATCGTCGTAGCGCGGGTGACGCCCTTCGACCGCATCATCTGCGCGAAGCCCTCACCGTCGATGTAGTCCCGGGCGACGTCGTCGTTGAGGTCGGTGTGCCAGTCGATCTTCACCGCACCGGGGATATGACCGGTCTCGTAGAGCAGTACGTCCTCGTCGGACTCCGCAACGACCAGTCCGGGGTCGTCGAGGTGCTCGGCCAGCCAGGCCGTCGTGACGAGCCGCTCTGGATGCGCGTAAGCCTGGAGCTTGTCCGCCTGATCGGTTCCAACCGTCATAGCGTCCTCCTCGATACTCAATGTTCGGATTCTCCTACCATCGCAGAGCCTGACCCTTTGCTGCGCTGCCACCAGGCAGTTCTTACGGTGTCTGCGGGGAAAACCGCATGCCGTGGGTGTCCGCTGCGAGCTTGGACACTGCAGCCAGCAGCTCCTCGGTGCTCGCGGCCCGCTCGATGGCGTGGTCGACGCCAAGGTCGACCAGCTGTCTTTTTCCCCTGACGTCCTCGTACACGCCGAGCACCTGCCGCCCCTGGTGGTGCAGCGCCGTGACGAGCCACTGGGTCAGGAACGAGGTCGTGTCGTCGGTGACGAACACCTCGAACGACTCCTCCAGCGCATCCTCCTGTGCAAGCACCGTCGCCCGGAGCCGGGCGCCGCCATGGTCCGCGACGTGACGGTATAACCTGCTCGCCCAGTCACGTGGTGAGGCGGCGACCGCAATCACGGGCTCGAACGCCCCGAGCACGCCGCTGTCCGCCCTGCCGTCGATGGGGCGCTGCCCGCTTTTCGTACGGGGAACGCCGGTCAGGTTTGGAAAAGCCGCCACAATCCTCGTCATCCGTGGTAAGGTCCGGTTCACCCGTTCAAGGACATGGCATGACGAGCGAGAATTCATCAGATCGTGACCTCCCGACAGTGCTGGACGCGGCGCAGGTCGCGCGCCTGCTCAACCTGAACCTCGACTACGTTCGCAAGCTGTCGCGGGAGGGTGTCCTGCCGGCGCACCGGCTTCCCGGAGGACGCACCTTCCGCTACTTCAAGGACGAGGTCCTGGACTGGCTGCGGGCTCAGCCGGTGCACGACGACGCGGACGAGGCGGGTCACCGGCGCGCGAAAGACAGCGGCCAGCGCTGAGACCACGTCAACCGCCCCCGCCCGCCCGCCCTCAGCGGAGCGCGGTGGTCACGGCGGGCGGCGACGTAGTCGACCGCGCGCAGCGAGAGGTACCAGCGCTGTCCTGACACCGCCTCGACGACGAGGTGGTCGACGGCGACCGCGTGGACCCGCCCGTTCAGCTCGCCGCTCGCGGACAGCCGGCACCCGACCACGACCTCGCCCCCGCTCGCCTCGTGCTCGAACAGGCGGGCCTTGAAGCTGGGCGACCCCACCCCGCGGCTCAGCCCGCCGGAGCGCACCCGCTCGACGACGCGCAGCCCGAGCGGCGCCTCCATCCGGATGTCGACGTCCTCGGTGGGCGTGCGCAGGCAGAGGAGGTCGCCGGCGGCGTACAGGGCCGTGCCGACGAACGATCGGCGCGCAAGCTCCACCGCCACGACGTCACCGCGGTGGAGCAGCTCGAGCGCGACCTCGGGCAGCCCGCGGCTGCGCAGGGCGTCGAGCGCGGCCAGCCGCTCGTACTCCTCGGCCTCAGCCCGCAGCTCGGCGGTCATCTCCGCAGCCAGCCGCCGCAGGTCGGGGTCATCCCCCCAGTAGTCGAACACGTCACGCACGGCGTCGTCCTTCCAAGCCGAACGCGCCGAGCAGCACGCAGCCGGTGCTGAACAGCGCTGCCGGGAACCACGCGCTCATCAGCGAACCGCGTATGAGCAACCCGATGCCGGCGCTCACCCCAGCGACACCGAGGAGCGCCCGGGCCGCCGTCCCTCGTGGCGCCGCGGCGCCGAGCGCGCGGCGCTCGACCGGGGAGAAGACCACCACGAGCGGGACGACGGACGCGGTAAGCGCCACCAGCCACAACGGGCGCAACGCCCACCACGCGCCGCTGAGCGCGGGCACGGCTGGCCAGACACCGGTCAGGACGAGCCCAACGACGACGAGGATCAGCGCGGTGAGGTGCCACAGGTACAGGGTCATGCCGACGCTGTTCGCGGCGACGACCGCGCGCCAGAGGTGGGGGCGGCGCAGCCACCGCTCGGCGGGCGCACGGAGCACGAGCACCAGGCCGGTCTGCCACACGCCCAGCGCGATGAGCGCGATCGTGGGCGGCGAGTTGTTCGTCGCGCCGGTGTCCGTGCCGACCATGCTCAGCGGATACGGGCCCGGGCCCACCAGCGCGACCAGGGCGAGCAGCCCGCCTGCCAGCAGGAGCCAGGCCGTCCGGGGCCGTCCGGTGAGGGTCCCGTCGCGCCAGAGGTAGCCCAGCTGGTGTACGGCCAGCCACACGAACGCGAAGTTCGTCCAGCCGATCAGCGGGATCCCGAGGACATGGTGCGCCAGGTCGACCACCGCTGCCGCGGCGACGATCCCGGCGAACGCGTTGATCCCGAACCGCTCGTGGAGCGCGAGGGTGACCGGGACCGCGGCGATCACGACGACGTAGACCGCGAGGAACCACAGCGGCAGCGCCACGAGCGCGCCGCCGCGCCGGAGCAGCTCGGGGTCGGTCCCGCCGCCGTCAAGGACCGCGATGACCGGGACCCACACCCCCAACAGCGCCGCCGCCGGGCGGAGCAGCCGCGCGCTCCGCCGCCCCAGCCATTGCGCGTACTGCTCGCCGCGACCGGAGGCCGAGTTCCAGGACGCCGCGTTCACGTACCCGCCGACCAGGAAGAACACCGGCATGACCTGCAGGAGCCAGGTGAGCCACCGGGAAGGTGGGGCGACGTCCAGCAGGGTCGCGGCGTCCAGCTGCCCGCCGCGCAGCACGACCACCGCGAGGAGCCAGTGCCCCTCCATCACCACGAAGATCGACAACGCGCGCAGGAGGTCGAGGTAGCGGTTGCGTGAAGCCGGTGCGCGAGCGGCGAGCTGGGCGATCTCCAGGGTGGCGTTCATGCGCCGACGATCGCCTCCGGGAGTCCCGGCGGCCTCAGGGGGGACCCTGGATGCGACCCCCGGCTGCGCAGGTCAGCTCAGGGCGCGCGCCGTAGGGTGGCGCGCGAGGGCCTTGTGGCGCCTGCGCCGACCACTTTTCCTCCGGATGTGAAGGAAAGCTGCAGGCCCGGGCTGCGCAGGTCGGCTCTTTGCGGAGCCGCGCCTCCGCAAGGAGCCGAGCCAAGGAACCGAGGCGCTGATGTCGTCGATCCGGACCGTCTGTGTGTTCGCAGCCTCCAGCGAGGCGGTCAGCGACTCGCGTCGGCGTGTAGCCGCAGCGCTGGGCCGTGCGCTCGCCGAGCAGAGGTGGGCGCTCGTGTACGGCGGGGGGAGCATCGGGCTGATGGGCGAGGTCGCGCGCCACGCCTTCACGGGGGGTGCCCACGTCACGGGGGTCATCCCGCAGCGGCTGGCGCGGCCCGGGATCATGCTCGACGGCGTCAGCGAGCTGATCAATACCGAAACCATGCGCGAGCGCAAGCGGATCATGGACGAGCGCAGCGACGCGTTCGTCGTCCTCCCGGGCGGCATCGGCACCTTGGAGGAGCTGGCCGAGGTGCTCGTGCTGAAGCAGCTCGGCTACCACGACCGGGCAGTGATCATCCTCGACGACGCGGGCTACTGGGACCCGCTCCTCGCCCAGCTGCAGCGGATGATCGACGAGCGCTTCGCCTCTCCTGGCCTGGCAGAGCTGTGGCAGGTGACGACCGACGTCCCCGCCACGATCGAAGCGCTGCGGACCTACCGCCCGCCCCGGCTGGGACCGCCAGTACCGGGGGTGGTGCTCGAGACCGTCGAGGCCCCGCCAAACGAGGCGTAGGCCCAGGCGGGCGCTGGACCTTGTGCGACCTTTAGGATTCCAGGGCTCTGGACAAAGGGAATGCTGTGACCACCCACCGCGTCCGCAACCTTCTCCTCACAGCCGGTTCGAGCCTCGTCGGCTTCTACGCGTTTGAAGCTGCCAAGTACAAGCGAGTTGCGGCCAAAGGCTTCGATCTCGTCGATCCCCCTGCGCCCGGAACATCGGTGTTTGGCCGTCTTTGCGAGGCCTTGACCGAAGCGCCCGTGCGCCAAGGCAACCGAATACAGATCCTGAGAAACGGGTGTGAGATCTTCCCCGCCATGCTCGATGCGATAGCGAGCGCGCAGACCAGCGTCTTCTTCGAGACGTACCTTTATTGGACTGGCGACGTCATCGGCCCGCAATTGGCGCACGCTTTGGCGGATAAAGCCTCCGCCGGCAGAGAGGTCAACGTCCTTCTCGATGCGACCGGGGCCGCCAGGATCGATCGCTGCCTCGTCGGTCAAATTGAACGTGCGGGCGGGCGCGTCGTCTGGTTTCGTCCCCCGCGATGGTACACGCTGGACAAGCTCAACAATCGGACACACCGCCGCCTTCTGGTGGTTGACGGACACATCGGATTTACCGGAGGGGTTGGAATCGCCGACGAATGGACGGGGAACTGCGAAGACCCGCAACACTGGCGCGAGACCCATGTCCGAGTCGAGGGTCCGGTCGTGCGCGACCTGTCGGGCGCGTTTTTTGAGCACTGGAGCGAAGCTGCCAACTGCATACTCACGAATCTTCCGAAGATCGGCAATTTTGAAGACGGAGTCTGCGCACATGTCACCAGAAGCTCGGCCGCAAAAGACGCCACCGATCTGGAGAAGCTGTTCTACGCTGCCATCGCGGGCAGCCGCGAGCGCCTGTGGCTTACGACCGGCTACTTCGCTCCACGGCAGGCGTTTGTCGACGCGTTGATTGCGGCGGTGTCCCGTGCCGTGGATGTGAGGATCCTCGTCAACGGCCCACACAACCACAGGGAAGTGGCGCGCCAGGCAGGACAGACCTGCTTCGCACAGCTGCTGAAGGCCGGAGTGCGTATCTTCGAGTACCAAAAGACGTTCTTGCACGCCAAGACCCTGGTGATCGATGACTCGTGGGCCACTGTCGGGACCAACAACTTCAACAATCGATCCTTCGCGCTCAACGATGAGATCACTCTGTCGACGTGGGACAAAAGCATTGCGGCGGAGCTGGCAGATCACTTTCTCGACGACCTGGACGCCTCGATTGAGCTTGATCTCGAAGGCTGGTCGAAACGGCCGCTGGCGAAGCGCCTTGTCGAGCGCGCCACTGCGCTGATAAAGCGGGAGCTCTAGACGTCAATGCAAGCTTGTCCTCGGGCCGTGATTTTAAAATTCCCAGCTCCGAGGGAATCGGGTCAGGTCGGCGTGACCGCGGCGGGGGCCGGTGGGGCCGAGGATGAGCTGAGCGGGGTGGGGGTGGCTGAGGAAGTCGTGATGGGAGATCTCCCAGCCGTACGCTCCGGCCAGGGGGAACACCAGGACGTCACCGACCCGGAGCCGCTCGACCCAGACCTCCCGGGCGAGCACGTCGCGCGGGGTGCACAGCTCCCCGGCCACGTCTACGCGCACCGCGCGCACCTCCGGCCGGGCAAACGGGTAGCGCCACTGCTCGACCGGCAGCACGACGAACGGGTGGCTGTAGCCCCAAGCGGCGGGCAGCCGGAAGTGGTGGGTGCCGCCGCGGAGCACGGCGAAGCAGCGGCCGTGGGTCTGCTTGAGGTCGAGGACCTCGGCGGCGTACCAGCCGGCCTCGGCCACCAGGAACCGGCCCAGCTCGAAGATGAGCCGTGCGCCGGGCGGCAGCCGTTCGATCGCCTCGTCGAGCCCGGCGCCGAACCTTGCCAGGTCGAAGCCGTCACCGCCGGTGTAGGCCACCCCGATGCCCCCGCCGACATCGACGACGTCCAGGTCGATCCGGTGCCGAGCCGCCTGCTGTGCGCACCACGCCACGCTGTCCGTAACGAAGGCCGCGTGCGCGGCCGCGTCGAGGTTGTTCGACACCGCGTGCAGGTGAAAGCCGCGCAGCGCGACCGCCGGCAGTGCGCGGCCCAGCGCGACCGCCTCCGCCACCAGGGCCTCGTCGATGCCGAACTGGGTGGCCGCACCGGTCATACGGAGCCGGCCCGCCGGCCCGGCGGCGCGGCGGTTCACCCGCAGCGCCACCGGCACGGTGACACCGAGCTCGGCCCCGACCAACCCCGCTCGGCGGAGCTCGTGCAGGCTCTCCACGTTGAGCAGGTCCAGGCCGGCCCGCAGCGCGCCGGCGATCTCACGGTCCGTTTTGGCCGGTCCGCTGAACAGCAGCCGCGACGCGCCCGCGGCGAGCGCCTTGTCGACCTCGCCCAGCGAGGCCACCTCGAACCCCTCGACGCACGCCGCCAACTCGCCCAGCACCGCGGGGTGGCCGTTGGCCTTGACCGCGTAGTACAGCTCGCAGCGCTCGGGCAGCACCGCACGGACCGCCTCGACACGCTCGACCAGGGTGTCCAGATCGTAAACGTACGCGCACACCGGCTCGGCCCTGGACGTCTGCCGCCGCAGTGTCTCGCTCACTCGCTCCCAGGCGCGGTGGTTCGTCCCCGCAGCGCTCACGCGGCGCTCACTGGGACGACGGGCCGACCGTAAGGGTGGGAGCCGACGGGACCGTACCGTGCTGGTGGAGCGGGTTGCGCACTTGCGCGTACTGGTCGCCGCCAGCCGGGTCCATCCGCATCCGCACGAACGCCTTGATCGGCAACGTGGGCGCGAGCAGGACGGCTCGGTCGGCGGCGACGTTCTCGCGCAGCGCCGGGTCCGCGTCCAAGGTGGACAGGATCGCCTCCAGGAGTGCCCTGATGCGCTGCCACGCCGCCCGCGGGTCGACGCCGCACCGAGCGGTCAAGTGAGCGACCACCTCGCCGAGGTGGTTCGACAGCACGGTGTAGAGCATCTTGGCGCGCATGACGTGGAGGTCCTCGGTCACCGTGATCGCGCCAGGCCGGGCGTCGAGGTGCAGTCCCTGCCGGCGCAGCCGTGACAGGTAGATCCGCATCCCGCCCCAGTCTCGCAGCACCAGCCGGGTGGGCACGTCGCCGACGAACGTGGGCAGGCAGTTCTGCAGGTGGCCCTCCACGGCGATGCCGTACTTGGTCATGAGGATCACGGACACGGGAAGGAGCAGCGCGGCGTACTCCTCGACGAAGCGCAGGCCGGCCATGCGCAGGTCGGGTTCGCCGCGCGCCGCCCCGTAGCGGGTGAGCAGCTCGACCAACAGGCTGCGCCCGGTCACCGGCGAGCGAGCGGACAGCGTGCAGCCGGGCACGGGCAGCTCACCGGGGCCCAGGTACGCGGTGATGTCGGCGCGGACGAGCGCGGAGAGCGCGCGCGCACGGCGGTCTGGGTCCGGATCGTGCGCCAGCGGCCGGTAGCTGGCGCCAGCCAGCTCGTCGAGGACGACGATCCGCTCGGCCAGGGCGGGCTCACGGTCGATGACCTGACGGAGCAGCCGGCTGTAAACAGGTCCGTTGTTCGTCGTGTTCGCGGAGATGGACCGCCGGGTCGAGCCGATCAGGACGTCGAGGGCGGTCTTGACGAGCAGGCGCCGACCCGCAGGTGAGCGTTCGGTGAGCAACGTCCGCAGGCTCGACGTCGGCACGCCAGCGAGTCGGGCGGCGGGCACGGGCACCACCGTGCGGCTGGCGATCTCGTCCGCGAACAGGAGGCGGACGACCTGCTCGAGCTGCCAGGCGTGCACGGGCACGAACACGTACTCGGCCGGGTCGAGGCGGTCCGCGCGGAAGTGCTCGCGGACGGCCGTGCCGAGCCCCGGATACTCGGCGAGCAGCAGCTGCCCGATGTCGCGGCCCTGCTCGTCGGGTGTGGACTCCATGCGCTCCCGCCGGATGCCGGTGAGGATCAGGTCAGTCGGCGTCTCGGACTCCAGGTCGTGGAGCAGCACGTCGGCCGGTCGCAGCCCCAGCCGACCGCGACCGCACGGGTGCAGGTTATGTCCTTTCGTGTTGAGCCGCTCGAAGAACACCGTCGCGTCCTCGTGCGCCTCGCGGGTGGCGACCATCGGCGCAAGGCCTACGGCGTCGGACGCGTCCAGCCGTAGCGCGACCTGGCGCAGGGCAAGCTCACGCTCCTCGGATCGGGCGTAGGCCAGGGCGAGGTTGGCCACGGTGTCCGCGAGCTCAGCGGCGAACGGCCGCCAGCCCGGCGCCGGCTCGTACTCGGCGAGGAGCGCGACGAGATCGTGCGGCGTGTCGATCACGGTCGCCTCACCGGCACGCAGGCACAGCACCGGGTCGCCTGGCTTGACGTGATCGAATGCGTACTCAGCACGCACCGGGAACGCCAGCGCCGTCGCGTCGTCCAGGTCACGGACCTGCCACAGGCCCGGAGCAGCCCCTCCCAGCAGCGACTCGAGCCCGGGCAGATCCGCGCGGCCCGGCGCGCTGGCGCTGGTGTCGAGACGACGGCCGGCCGTCCGGATGGCGACGACGTCCTCGCGCCACACGGCGGCGAGCAGGCGGCGCAGGATGGCCGTCCGCGCCCTCGGCAGATGCAGGAGGAACGCTGCGGCGTAGCGCGGTGCGCTTGCGCTCAGGGTGCTGACGCCCAGGGTGGTGGCGCTCAGGACGTTGGTGCTCAGGACGTTGGTGCTCAGGGCCTCGTACATCCGCAGCTCCTCGATCGTGCGGAGCTGCACCGCCACCGGGGTGGTGCCCTGGAGGTCGTTCATCCGGCCGCCGCCAGCGGATTGGGCACCGCCACCCACTGCGAGACATGGGGGTTGACGGACATCTGGACCCGCAGCATGGACTTGGTGGGGAGCGTGGGGCCGAACAGGGCGGCCTCGTCGCCGCCGGCCTGGGCCCGGATGGAGGGGTCCGCGGTGAGCGTTGCGTAGACCGTACGGCACCACCGGGCGACCAGCCGCCATAATCGCTCGGGAGCGGTGCCGCCAGCACGGGCGAGCGCGGCGACGACCTGGCTGAGGTTGGTGCTGACAAGCGGGAAGAACAGCTTCGCACGCAGCTCGTCCTCGTCCTCGGTAGGCAGCGCGCCAACCAATGTCGGCGGGTGCAGGCCGCGGCGGGTCAGTCGGGCCTGGCTGACCCGGATGCCACCGAAGTCGCGGTAGAGGACACGTACCGGCAGGCCACCACGTACCACCACGACGACGTTCTGCCCATGTGCCTCCAACGCGACCCCCCAGCGGGACAGCAGCGCGAGCAGCGCGGGCAGCATGCATTCGCAATAGCTGGCGAGGAAGCACGCGGCCGTGTCGGACAGCGAGACCCGGTACGTCGATGCCAGCTCGTCGAGCACGTCGATGAGCAGCGGCCGGCCGTTCAGGGGCGAGCGGGCGGTGAGCGCGGCGGCCGGAAGCGCGACCTCACCGTCGGCTGCGTGGCGCTCGGGGGACTCCCGAACGATCGCAGCGAGGCTGGCTGCGGCGTCGGGCGGCTCGCCCGGCGCTGGCCGGTAGCTCCCGCTGGCCAACTCGGCAAGGCCGACGAACCGCCCGCCGAAGCCGTCCTCCCGCCGGCAGATCTCGGCCAGCAGCATCGACATCACCGGGCCGTTCTGGACCGTCGCCGGCGACACGACGCGGGTCGCGGTGGTGAGCCGGATGTCGACCGCGGTCTTCACATGGGCGGCCCTCCGGTCGGTGGCGGGGGCAAGCGTCCGCAGTGACAGCAGCGGCCGGGCACGGATCTGTGCTCGTGGGATGACGAGGATGCGCCCGTCGGCGAGCGCGTCGGCGTAGCGGTCCCCCAGCGCGCGGTCCAGCTGCCACGGATGGACTGGCAGCAGCTCGTAGTCGGCCGGATCTCGCCGAACGCCGCGCAGGTGCGCATCGGCGGCGCCGGCGGCAGCCGGGTGCCAATGCCGGAGCAGGGCGGTCATCCCCTGGCGCGCGAGCGAGGACTCCGTGAGCGACGAGGTGGCAATGGCGACGATCCGGAGCGCGACCTCATCGGCCCACTCCGGGGCGTAGGCGAACAGCTCCTCCGTGGTCATGCCGCCGCGGATGCGCGCGCACGGGTGCAGCGGATGCCCGTCGACGACGGCCTGCTCGAACGCGGCGAGCGGGCTGAACCCCGGGTCGGTGACGGCGCGGCGCGCCGCCCAGCGCAGCGCGTTTCCCTTGGGGGACGTTTGGGGGGACGTTCCCAGGGTCCCCTCTGGGGTTCCGACCCGCTCACAGGCCAGCCGCTCACGGCGCCAGGACTCGCCGACGAGCGCGAGCGCGTGGTTGGCGACGCTGTCGGCCAGCTCAGCGGACAGCCGCAGCCAGCGATCGTCGTCGGCACGGTCGGGCCGAGCCGCCATGACCGCCGTGAGCAGCGTGACGGGGTGCTCGATCGTCGTCGAGCGCGTCCCCTCCGCCCTCTCGCGGAGCCGCTGGAGCGTCCCGTGCAGGGTGACGGTCAGGCTGTGGGGATACGCAGACGTGTCCATGATCGCGGCAGGGGCACAGAGCCGAGTGCCGTCGGGCAACAGGAGCGTCGCGCGGCCAGCGCTTGACGACGGGACGACGCCGTCGAGTCGCTCCCGCGACAGCGCGATCCACAGCTTCCCCAGCCCCACGACCCGGGCCTGCCGCAGGGCCGCGCCGTACCTCGCGGCGAGCTGAGGGTAGGCGGTCCGCAGCGCCGCGAGCGCGGCCCGCTCCGGCCCGGCGCGGACCTCGACGTCCTCGCTGGTGTGGCAGGGGAGTGCGTCGGCGGGTCCCTGCTCCCCGACACCGCCGGTGTACGCGGGAAGGGACGGGCATGATCCTGGGGGCGGAACGCTCACGATGTGGCCTTCCACGGGCGCCTCGCGATTCCGGCGGAGCTGCAACCACGTTCCTGAGTGGGGAGCGTAATCCAAGCCATACTCCTTGGCACGGGTTGTGCATTCACCCCCCGGGGCATTCTCTGTCCCGAAACCTCCCTGGGCGGTTACCGTCAGTCCCGATACAGATCAGCGCCGTCCCGGCGCCCGTCGGCCGAGGAGTACGCAGAGGGAGCACGCGATGGAGCTCGTCATTCTCCAGCACCTGCCGCAGTTGCCCGCCGGTCTGCTCGGCGAGGTGGTCGGCTCGCGCGGCCGACCCACCCGCGTCGTGCACCTGTGGGAAGGCGATCCCCTGCCGGGCCCGGTCGACGGTATGCGGGCGCTCGTGGTCCTCGGCGGGGACGGGACCGTTGCGGTGGCTCAGCGCGACGCCGCGCGCGAGCTGCTCGCCGCGGGCGTTGCGGCAGGCGTCCCGGTGCTCGGCCTATGCCTCGGCGCGCAGCTCTTGGCTGAGGCCGCCGGCGGGCGTGCCGAGCCTGGCGTGGGCGCGCTCGGCTACGTCCCCGTCGAGCGCACCGTGGAGGGCACGGCCGATCCCGTGCTCGCCGCCTACCCCGACGGGATGGCGGCGCTCTTCCTTGACGCCGACCGGATCGTGCCCGGGGACGGCGCCGTCCCGCTCGCGCGCGACGGGCAGGACGAGGTCGTGGCCTTCCGGGTGGGCGAGACCGCGTACGGCATCACGTTCCACGCTGAGTTGGACGCCGGCCTGATCGAGGCTCTCGTCGCCGCCCCGAGCATGCGCGCACGGCTGGAGGCGGGCGGCGTTGACCCCGACGGCCTGGTGGTCCAGGCGCGCCGACGCGACGTCTTTTCCCGCGGGACAGGCGCCGCGCTGCTCGGCCGCTGGGTCGACGTGGTCGTCGGCCGAACCGAGGCCGAGGCCCCGTGGGGTCGCCGCGGCCCCCAGCCCGTCCCCGCCCCCGGCCTGTCCCTCCACCCCGCCCAGTAAGCACCCGGGTCGAAATAACGTTGTCGTTTGGGCGGTGTTCGCCCTTGTGGCCAGGGTTCGTCACGCA
>JBOGEB010000125.1:0-12850 GCA_050743125.1 Egibacteraceae bacterium | reverse complement strand
GGAGGGCCGGTTCGATGACGCCGTGGCGCTGGCGCGCGACGGGAGAAGGTACGCGGCCGACGGCACGATCACCGTCCGTCTGCCGAGCCTTGAGGCCCGAGCCTGTGCTGCGGCGAGTGACGTGCGCGCAGCAAAGCGATCCGCATATGCCGGCACTGCCCTTCTGCGCTCGGTGGGCGCGATCGGGTCGCTACCGCGATTGCGGAGTCAACGCGCGCCATCGAGTTGTATACGGTCGGGCCGCCGGAGGAGCGCTCGTCTGCAGACCTGCTCGCTGCGCGGCTCGACCTGGCGAACGCGCATCTCGCGAACGGTGATCTCGACGGAATGGATCAAGAGCTTCGCGCGTGATGGCCGCGCTTCCTGCACAGCGAATAGCCAGTATCATCAAGCGTGCCCTGGGACTCGGCGGGCGCCTGGCCGAACCGCGCTATAGGGACTCCTCGCTGGCCATTCAAATGCGCGAGCAAATCGAGCTGTTCTGCGCCCAGCCGCCGGCCTTGTTGAATGGCGGCCTCGGTAGGCAGCAATAGCATCGATCGTGCGGCCATGAACTGTCTAATTCGCTGCGCGCTCTCCCGGTACCCTTGGGCCGTCATTCTGCGTCTTGGGCATTATTGGCCAAGGGGGCCGTCCCCAGTTTGGGTCTGTGGTGTAGCGAGGGATGAGGTGCCAGTGGACGTGGGCAACCTCATTGCCCAGGATGGCGTAGTTCATTCGAGCGCATTCGAAAGCGCTCTGGATCGCCCTGGCGATTGTTCGCATATCATGGTTGAAGCGGATCGAAGTGGTCTTCTGGGATGGCCGGGATGTCCTCGTAATGGTCTTTGAGGACCACCAAGGATCGACCGAGATACGCCTGGTCACGGTTCACAAGGGCGATCGATGAGCCGAGGTCACACAAGAAGGTCTTATCGCGAGCAGCGTCCACGATGAGTGAGCAGAACGGGCATGTGCTTGTGGATTCGTTCACGGCTGCCCCGTACCCTTACGTCGGTGCTCCTCGTCAGGTTTGGGTGTCGCAGTCGGCGCAGATGCCGAAGATGTCGGCGCGATGCGCCGTTACGCGGTAGCCGCGTCGCTGGGCGACATCCTCGACCCAGCGCTCGACCTCGGCAGCGTCGATCTCTTCGACCCGGTTGCACACCTCGCAGACGAGGTGGTGGTGGTGACGCTCGCCGCACAGACGGAACGCCTGCTCGCCGTCCCGGTTGAAGGTGTCGAGGAAACCCGCGTCGGCCAGGGCGGTCAACGTCCGGTAGACCGTGGTGAGCCCGACCGGCTCGCCGGCCTGGCGCAACTCCATGTGGAGGTCCTGTGCGGTGACCGAGTCGATGCGGGACCTCAGGGACTCGAACACGGTGAGGCGCTGGCGGGTTGCGCGGAGCCCGGCACCCCGGAGCGCCTCCTGGGCGGCTTGGATGGCCACGCCTGTCCCTCTCAGCCGGACCGCGCGTCAAGGCGCGGTGATGGTCCGTCCGATCGCCCCGACGCTGGAGAGCCCGATCGCGGTCAGGGCAATGGCTGCGCCGGGTGCGAGGTCGGCGTAGAAGGCGACGAGCAAACCCAGCGCGGCGCGCTGCACGCACCCACCACCGATCCGAGCCACAGCGTACTCCGGTAGCTGCTCACAAACTGGGCAGCCTACGGCAAGTGGGGGAGGCGGCGGCCTGCCGCGGCGCATACCCGAGCGGTTTGCTGAGCGGTCCAGGCCAGCGGGAAGACCGATGCCTCCAGCGCCCCGCTGGAGGTCGCCCGCCTCCGCTGCCAGCAGCTGGCCACAGCAGTGCGGTGTGCGGGTGTCGGCGCCTCGCTCATGAGGTATAGATAGTGAGTATGACCAGCACTTTGAGCGTCCGTCAGGCAAAGGGATCAGTGGTCCTGGGTGGGCTCGTGATGCTCGCCTTGTCGCTGCTCCTGTTCTGGCTGCCCCTGCTCGGTCCCCTGATCGCGGGGTTCGTCGGTGGGTGGATCGTCGGGCGGCCCTGGCTCGCGGCTGCGGTCACGCTGCTGCCGGAGATCGCGCTGGGCCTGCTCATCTGGGTGGTCCTTGCGGTGTTCGACCTGCCGCTGATCGGTGCGTTAGCCGGCGCTACGACGTTCCTCATCATTACTATTCAAGGAATCCCGCTGCTCATTGGGGCCTTTATCGGAGGCGCGGTGGCCGATTGAGCGTCGGTCGCGCGACGTGATCATTCCAGCGAAGAAGGGAGGGAAATCATGGGTTTCGACGGCTTGAAAGGCCGCGCGAAAGAGGCCGCTGGCAGGCTGACCGGCAACCGGGCACTCGTGCGCGAAGGCAAGACCGACCAGATGACCGACAAGGTCAAAAGGACGGTGGACAAGGTCAAATACGCATTGACCGGTCGTACGCACCGCAGGCCCCGCTAGGCGCATCTCGGCGCCGCCAGCTAGTGTCCAGTCGCGGTAATCGTTTGAATGTCAGTGCCGGCGTTCTCTCTGGTAAAAGCCTGGTTCGTCCCGTTCAGACGTTAAAAAGACTTCTGCGACTGGACACTAGGTCAGCTCGAGCACGAGCGGCGCGTGGTCGGAGGGCTTCGGCCCCTTCCGGAACGACCGGTCGATGCCGCAGCGCCGGCAGCGCTGCGCGAGCTCTGGGCTGAGCAGGCCAAGGTCGATGCGCAGGCCGAGGTTCTTGTGGAAGTGGCCGGCGCGGTAGTCCCACCAGGTGAACTGGGCCGTCTGGGGATCAAGGGAGCGGAACGTGTCGACCAGCCCGCACGCGAGGAGGGCTTGCAGGCGGCTGCGCTCCGCCTCGCTCGTGTGCGTGCCGCCGACGAAGGCGGCGGGGTCGTAGACGTCGAGGTCGGCGGGAGCGACGTTCATGTCGCCCGCGAGGAACACGGAGCTGCCGGCAAGCGCGGTCGCGCGGTCGGCCATCGCGTCGAGGAACGCGAGCTTGTCCACGAAAGCGGGGTGGTCGAGGGCGCGGCCGTTGGGCACGTACACGCTGGCCACCCTGAGCGATTCGCCGTCTGCCTCGACCGTGGCCTCGACCCATCGGGCCTCGTCGGCGCGTGGCTCGCCGGCTAGGCCGCGTACGATCTCCGTTGGAGGGCGCTCGGCCGGAGTGAGGATGGCAACTCCTGCCCAACGGCCAGCGCTGTGGTCCGCGGCGGCGTACCCTGCATTCTTGAGGTCGGCATGCGGGAAGGAGTCCGTCGACGTCTTCGTTTCTTGTAGGCAAAGGACGTCGGGACGGTGGGCGTTCAGGAACTCGAGGACCCGGGGCAACCGGACCTTTAAAGAGTTCACGTTCCACGTTGCGAGGATCATGCCCGTCATGTTGCCTCAAACCGAGGTGGCCTTGCTCAGAGCTCTCAGGCGCGACATGCTCCCACCTCATGGAGCCAGCAGTGCTGGACGGCTACGCGGATGGGGTGCGCGCGCGCGACCCCGACGCGATTGCGGCGTGCTACACGGAGCTTCACGAGCCGTTGCTCCGCTACCTCGTCGGGCAGTGCGGCGACCGCTACCTCGCCGAGGACCTCGTGGTGCAGACGTTCGAGGAGTTCATCCGGCACGGTGACCGCATCCGCGGCGGCGGGGACGCGATCCGCGCGTGGGTGTACCGGGCCGCCCGGAACAACCTCATCGACGAGAAGCGCAAGGTCCGCCGCCACGGCGACGTCCCGCTCGGCGACGAGGCCGGCGAGCGGTACCCCGCCCGTGATCCAGGGCCCGAGGCTCTTGCCCTTGATGCCATTGGCGACCGCCAGCTGCAGGCGGCGATGGAGCGTTTGAGCGACGACCAGCGGGAGATCATCGCGCTGCGGTTCGGTGCCGGGCTCAGTGGTCCGGAGACGGCCGAGGTGACCGGCAAGACCATCAACGCGGTGAAGTCCCTCCAGCATCGGGCGCTCGCCGCGCTGGCCAGGCTCCTGGGTGCGGCCGGAGAAAATTCCTAAATGTGCGTAACCTTTTCCCCGCCTGGCGCGCTGTCCCTTGTGATGGATGCCGAACGTAGTGGGTTGCACCGATGACGGGCCGCCGGGACCAGGACGGCGGCGTCGGATTCTCGGTGCCGCAGGAGTACGCGGACCTCGCTGAGCGTGTCACGAGGCATCTGTCGTCCTACTCCTTGGACCCTGCGACGCGCGCGCGGCATCTTCATCACCTGCGGGAGCTGGCCGCTGCGCAGCCGCCGCCAAAGTCTGTGGACGGTCGCGTCGGTTTCCAGTGGTTCCAGCGGCACGGGCTGCTTCACCGCGTCGCCGGGACCGCCGCAGCCAGCCTCGCAGCGGTAATGCTGAGCGGCTCGGCGGTGGCGGCCTACGCGCAGACTGCGCTTCCGGGGGATCCGCTCTACGACACCAAGCGGTTCGTCGAGGATGTGGAAGAGCGTATGGCGGTCACACCAGAGGGGAAAGTGGCGGTGCGGTTGGACCACGCACAGAAGCGCTTGGACGAGGCGGAGACGTTGGTTGCCCAAGGCGTCACCGACGAGCGATTGGTCGCGACGCTCACCGAGCATCAGCAGGAGCTGAGGGAAGCCAACGAGATCGCAGCCAACGACGAGGGGCTGCAGCAGCAAGTCGCGGAGTCGGCCACGCGCGCATCGGTGCAGCTGCTGCCGATTGCGAGCGCCCCACTTCCCGAGCCAGCAAGCCAGAGCGCGCTCGACGCGTTCATGACAGCCCAGGAGGTCGCCTCGCCGTCCGTGTCCACGCCGCCCGTGTTCGTACAGCCCGACGGGACTCCAATTGCTCCCCTGGAGAGTCCGGCACCGTCCGAGACGGAGCCGGAGATCCTGCCAGCGCCGGCGCCGTCGGATACGCCCACCCCGCCGCCGGTCACGGATACCCCGACCCCACCGGCGCCGTCGGATACGCCCACCCCGCCGCCGGTCACGGATACCCCGACCCCACCGGCGCCGTCGGATACGCCCACCCCGCCGCCGGTCACGGATACCCCGACCCCACCGGCGCCGTCGGATACCCCGACGCCGTCGGAGACCGAAACCCCGCCGCCTCCGCCGGAGACGGAGACTTTGCCAGCGCCGACGGGTACAGGGACAGGCGACGACGAGAAGAAGGGCGGGAACGGCACCGGCGGCGGCCAGGGCGACAGCCAGGATCCGTCCTCCACCTGATGAGCTTGGGACGCGTCGCCGACGGCTCGGGCTGTCCGCGACCCTGAAAAGGCCATCTCGCCGTGAGGGTAGGACTCGCGTGGGTCGGACGTTCCGGTGACCGGACGAGCCGCCTCATTGGGGATAACTCGGTGGTGCTCAGGCCGCTCCTGGTCTACTGTCGAGGTCTACTGTCGGAACCGCGCGCCAGCCAAGACGACAAGGGAGAGGGATCGATGGGAGCACGCATCGGCGGCAACGTCTCCGACATCCAGGACGCTGCAGGGGTGATCACCCAGACCGGTGCCGCCGCGACCTGCGCCGGCAAGGATGCGGCGTCGGTCACGCAGCAGATGGACAGCCAGATCGCCGACGTCACGAGCATGCTCAACCAGCACTTCACCCAGATGGCCGACGACCTGCGCCATGCCATCACCCAGGCCGCTCAGCGCCTTGGGACCACCGACTGGGAGGGGCGGAGCAAGGAAGAGGCTGCGCGGGCCGAGTCCGACCTCAACCAGCAGGTCAACAGGGTGCTGAGCCAGGCGCTCGAGAACACCCAGCACTTTCAGACGCTGATGCGCAGCCGGGCCGGCGACTTCGTGACCGCGGTCCAGGGCGACTTCCAGACGGTCATGGGCAGCGTCGATGCCGCATACCAGGACTTGGCCAAGGCCTCGCAGACGTTCGCGGAAAACCTCAAGACCGCCGACGAATCCATCACCTTCACTGGCTGAGGACGTTGCCCAACGGACCTGGGCGAGTTGGCGACTGCGCGCCACCGCCCTACGGTGCTCCGGCACATGCTCAGCACATCTTCAGAGGGCGCTCGCGATCTGGGCGGCCAGTCGGGCGTTGCCCAGGGCGAGCGCGGTGTTCACGCGAACGGTCGCTCCGGCGGTGGCAGCGTGGAGGTGAGCGAGCAGGAACGGCGTGACGGCCTTGCCGGGGGCGGTTTGCGATGGATAGGCCGTGGCCAGAGCGGCCAGGGCGGAGGCCAGGGCCTCGTCGTGGAGTTGGCGGTCGAGGGCGGCGTCCGGCGAGGGTGGGTTCGCGATGACCAGGCCGCGGCCACCCAGGGCGTGGTGCGTGGCGATCACGCGGGCGGCGTCGGCGGGGGTGTCGATGCGCCACTCGAGGTCGCAGCCGCTGTCGGCGATGTAGAAGCCCGGAAGGCGGTGGGTGCGGTAGCCGACGACGGGCACGCCGAGCGTCTCGAGCCGCTGGAGCGTGGCGGGGACGTCGAGCACGGACTTCACGCCTGAGCAGACCACGGCGACGGGCACGCGGGCGAGCGTGACGAGGTCGGCGGACTCGTCCCAGGTTTTCCGAGCCTCGCGGTGGACGCCGCCCAGGCCGCCGGTCGCGAACACGCGGATGCCCGCCAGGGCGGCGAGGTGGGCGGTGCTCGCGACGGTCGTCGCGCCGTCGCGTGAGGCAGCTACGGCGGGGGCGAGGTCGCGGACGCCGAGCTTGACGGCCTCGCCGACCGCGAGGCGCTCCAGCTCACCGGCGTCCAGGCCGACCGTCGGGACGCCCCCGATCACGCCGACCATCGCCGGCACGGCGCCCTCGGCGCGTACCGTGTCCTCCAGCGCGTGGGCAACGTCGAGGTTGCCCGGTCGTGGCAGGCCGTGGACGACGAGCGTGCTCTCCAGCGCGACGACCGGGCGACCCTCCGCGAGCGCGACCGCGACCTCGTCCCCGACACGGAGCGGCGTCACGGCGTGACGAGGGCGCGCAGGTGAGCGCGGACGGCGGCCTTGGCAGCGGCGAGATCGGTGACCACCCGCTCCCGCGCTGGGCCGTCATCGACGAACACGAGCCGGCAGGCCACGACCGGCCGGTCGAGCACAGCCTCCAGCGCGAGCGCGTACGCCGCCATCTGTGGGGTGCAGCGGACCACGAGCGCGCCGAGGTGGGCGTCTCGGGCGTCAGGGAGCGGGTCGGTCCGATAGTCCACGACCACGAGCCCGTCGGGGTGCTCATGAAGGAGGTCGACGATGCCCTCGACCAGGATCCCCTCCACCGCACCGGCGACGGGGACCTCGCGCCAGCACCGCCGGGCGAGCGCGTCTCGGACCGTGCGGGAGCGGAGCGCCGAGCGGGCGAGCCGGGCGATCTGCGGCCCGCTCCCGGGCAGGCCCTCGGCTGCGGCCTGGGCTGCGGCCAGCGCATCGACGCCCTCGCCGGTGGCAAGGTCGACCGTCTGCAGCACCGCGTGGACCGCCCGGCCAAGGGCGGTCCCGGCCCGGCCACGCCGCCACGGCGGGCGCTCGTCCTCGTCGCCTGTCCGCTCGAGCGCGCTCCCGTCGCCGTCGGCCGTCTGGCTCGCGATCGCCGCCGCCAGGACCGGCGCCATCCTGTGCGCCGTGATCAGCGCCTTCCGCTCGGCCAGCCACTGCTCCCGAGGAGGCGGAGGCTCTTGGACAGGCGCGGCTTGCGTCGGCAATGGGAGGAGCTGCGCATCCTCGGCCGGCACGAGGGGACGCCAGAGCTCCGTGGTGTCTTGGGCCAGGTGCCAGAGGCGCTCGGCGGCCGATTCGTCTCCCCTGGCGGTCGGGCGGTGGTGGACGCCGACCACCAGGTGGTCGCGCGCGCGGGTGGCGGCAACGTAGAGCAGGCGGGCCTCCTCGAGCGCGTCGAGGCGCCGCTGCAGGGCGTAGGCGGCCTCGAAGCCCGCGGTCTCGAAGCCTTTGCGCAACCGCACGTGCGCCCGTCCCTCGTCGTCCCAGGCGACCACGGGCCCGGGCGGCGGGCGGCGGGGCGAGGCGAGACCGCACAGGATCGTCACCGGGAACTCGAGGCCCTTCGCCCCGTGGACGGTGAGGACGCGCACCGCGTCGTCGTCATCGTCGGGCAGGACCTGCTCGACGACGCGGGTGCGCTCGTCTGCCTGGCGTTGGATCCACGCGCAGAGGTCGCGCAGGCTTGCGGACCGCTCGGTGAAAGCCCTGGCCTGGTCGAGCACGTAGCGCAGCCGCTGCCAGGCCTCGCGCGGCCGGCGGTGGGCGCACGCCAGCTCGAGCAGCCGGAGCTCGCGGATCGCGGCCTCGACGATTCCGCTCGGGGTGTCCCACCAACGCCGCTCGTGGAGGGCGCTCAGGCGCGCGAGGCCGCCCGCCACGACGTGATCCTCCACGGGCGCCGGCGTGAGGTAGCTCCACCGGCCACCGCCCGCCCGCCAGTCGACGAGGTCCCGGTCGGTGCAGCCGAGCGCGGGGGAGCGGAGCGCGGCGACGATCGCGACCTGGTCGGTGGGGTCATCGACGGCGCGGAGGACCGCGAGGAGCTCGCGGACCTCCTGCGTCGCGTAGACGAGCGAGCGCGCCTCGACGCGGAACGGGATGCCCGCGTCCTCCAACGCGCGCTCGAGCTGCGGCAGCGCGGTGCGGGCAGGCATGAGGACCGCGATGTCACGGTAGCGGGCGGGCAGGGGGTCATCGCCGACGAGCCACCGCCCGTGGATCTCGGCGATCGCGGCGGCGATCGCGGCCGACTCGCGGTGGCGAACCTCGGCCGCACGGCCGTCGACCGGCCCGCCGAGGAGCCGGACGGCCACGCTGTCGCCCAGCCCAGGCCGGTGCCCGTCGAGCGGGCGGTGCCGCGCTTGCCCCACGCCGTCGCCCGATGTGAGCAGCGGCCCGAAGGTCGCGTTCACCCAGTCGAGGATCGACGGGACGCTCCGGTGGTTCCGGCTCAGCGTGACCGCGCCCTCGCAGAAGCGCGCCCGTACCCGCTCGTACGTGACGATGTCGGCGCGGCGGAACCGGTAGATCGACTGCTGAGCGTCGCCGACGAAGAACAGCCGCCCAGCCTCGTTCCCGGTGAGCCGCAACGCGATCTCGACCTGCAGCGGGTCCGTGTCCTGGAACTCGTCGACCAGGAGGAAACGGTAGCGACGCGCGAGGCGCTCGCGGACCTCGGGGTGGTCCCGCAGGAGCGCGCGGGCGAGGACGAGGAGGTCGTGAAACTCCAGCCGCCCCTGCTCGGCGCGGCGAGCGGCCGTGTCGAGCGTCGCCTCGCGCAGCCTGGCGAGCAGCGGCGCGAGCGCGTGGCGCCGCCGGGCACCGAGGAGGGCGTCGCACCGGTCCGCCAGCTCCGCCAAGCGCTGGCGGACCTCGGCGATTCGCCCACCCCAGTTGCGGCTCTGCCCGTGGCGCAAGCGCAGCCGCGCGCCGGCCAGCAGCCGGAGACGCTCACGGTCGGTGCGCGCCTGACCTAGTGGTCCGCGCGGAAAACCCGTGGCATTCGGGCGCGCCTGCATCCGCACCTCGCGGCGTTGCGGGTCGCTTGAGGACAACCAGTACACGGCGCGGCCCGCGCGGAGCGCTTCGCCTTGCGAGGTGGGCGCAGTCGCACCCTCGGTGTCAACGGAACTTTCCGCTTGGACCACGAGGAGCGCGCACAGCCGGGACAGGCCGTCGAGGTGCGTGGCGAGCTTGTCGCTCGGGTCCGTGCACCAGTCACGACAGTCACAGACCGTGGCGAGCGCGGCGACGACGTCGCCCACCGGCTCCGGCTCGGCGCCCGGGTCTGGCAGCACCGCCGCGTCCTCCAGCCGGTCGTAGTCGCGGTCGAACGCCCGCGCGACCTCGCGGAGGTGGTCGACCCGCAGCCCGAGCACCAGCCCGTCGAGCAGCGGCTCGACAAGCCCCGGCTCGGCGAGCAGCGCGTCGAGGAGCTCCGACCATCGCCGCTCGAAGGCGAGCTGCGAGCTGACCTCGTCGGCCACCTCGAAGCCCGGCGGGAGCCCCGCCTCCAGCGGGTACTCGGCGAGGAGCCGCTGGGCGAACCCGTGGAGCGTGAGGATCGCTGCCTGGTCGACTTGGACGGCTCCCTGGCTGCAGGCCGCGCGGCGCTCGGGGCACCCCTCGGTGACGGCCGCCTCCTCCAGCCGTTGCCGGACCCGGCCCCGCAGCTCGGCCGCCGCGGCGTCGGTGAACGTGATCGCGGCGATCTCGGTCAGCGTCGCGGTCCGGGTGGCGACCAGCTCGACGATCCGCGTGACGAGCGCGGCCGTCTTGCCCGTCCCGGCCCCGGCCTCGACGAACAGCGTCTCACCGAGCGCCGTCCGGATGCGCTCGCGGGCGGGGAGATCAGGGGTCATGAGTCCACCAGGGCCACGTACTCGGCCAGCTCCGGCGCCTCGCGCTTGCGCTCCCACGCCCGCACCCGGTCAGCAGGGCAGACGAGGTCGTACGGGCAACGGTCGCAGCTGGCCAGGCTGCTCGTCGCGAGCGCGCCGTGGCGGGCCGGGAACCGCCCGGCCTCGATGCCGGCCGTGATTCCCGCGAGCGCCTCGGCGAAGCGGCGCAGCACCTCGTCGTCGAGGTCGAGCGCCACGAGCTCGAACTCGTCGAGGTCGCGCAGGAACCAGTAGGCGGTGCGGACAGGGATGTCGCCGAGCTGGGCCCGGGCGGCCAGGCCGTAGGCGGGCAGCGCCAGGAGCTGCCCCCCGGCGACCGGGTCGTCGGAGAGCGCCCGGCGGTACAGCTCGCTCCGCCCGGTCCTGTAGTCGATCGCCACGGCGCGGGAGCCGTCCGGGGCGCGGTCGAGCCGGTCGATCCGGCCCCGCAGGGCGACCGACCCGCCGTCCGGCAGCGCGACGACGACGTCGAACGACACCCCGGCCTCACCCTGCACGGTGCCCAGCGCCGCGCGGAGGCGCTCGTCCTCGCCCTCGAAGCGCGCGAGGAGGCCCAAGATCCGCTCCTGCTCGGCGATCCAGAGCCGCGGTGCCCCGGCCTCGGCGAAGCGCTCGCACGCCCGCGCCGCGAGGACCTCCAGCGGCCCCTCGCCACGGCCGAAGCGGTCGAGCACGTCGTGGACGAGCCTCCCCCGATCCAGCGGGCTGACCTCGACCGTCTCCTCGGGCTCCGCAGCCTCCTTGACGCCGAGCACACGCTCGAGGAGGTAGCGCATCCCGCAGACCGCGTAGCGCTGGAGCGCGCTGGGGGAGACGGGGGGGCCGTTGGCGACGGCGAGCAGCGGGTGGGGCCCGACCTGCCCGTCCCACGCGGTGAAGTCCGCGCCCGCCCGGGCTCGCTGCGCCGCGATGCCCCGGGCCAGGGCGGGGTCGCCGGCCACGAGCGGATGGCGCGCGAGGTCTCCGCTCCAGCCGGCGAGGCTGGCGAGGTCCCGGTCGCGCGGGCTGGCAGGCTCGCTCGAGTCCAAGCCGCCCGCGAACGACGGGATCCGCTGGTACCACGGCGCCTCCAGCGTCGCGAGGTCCTCCGCGTAGACCGTGCGACCGGCGTGACGGGCGGCGGTCTCGAGCAGCCAGCGGGACGGCTGCCGGGCGCGTCCAGCGCGCGGGTCGCTCCGGGGGAAGGTGAGCACCCGCGCACGCCGCGCTGCGGCGAGCGCCGCGAGAAAGTCCCGCCGGTGGCCGGGGCCGCCGCCGTGACCGCGCCCGGGCAGGAGCGGGTCCCCGGCGTCCGCCGGCGGCGCGAGCCCCTCCGCCATGCCGAGCATCACGACGACGTCGAAGTCCGTGCCGAGCGCGTCGGCCAGGCCGCCCACGAACACCCCGGTCGAGAACCGCCCGTGACCGCCGGCCGGCGCCTCCAGCTCGCGGTGCACCGCCCGGCGGAAGGCGTCGAGGTCGGGCGCCTCGTCGGCAACCGCGTCGAGCGCCGCAAGCCCGTCGACCGCCGCGCGCAGCCGGCGGGCGGCGTCGCGCTCCTCCTGCGGCCACGAGGCTGGCGACAGGTAGCGGTCGAGCAGGCCGCCCGCCCACCGCGCGCGCCTGCGCCAGGAGCTGGTCTCGTCGGTGTCCAGCCGGCTCGTGAGCTCCTCGATGAACGCCGCGAGCCGCGCGGCGTCCTCGCCCGCTTCAAGGTGTTTCAGCGGCGCTGACCAGTCGCCCTTGACGATCCCCGCCCGGCGGGCGAGACGCTCCCAACGGGCGGCGGGGACCGACCCGCCGCCCGGTTGCTCGAGGATCGGCCCGCTCGACAGCCAGGCCATCACCGACCGGCGGTCCAGATCGGTGCCCGCAAGGTCCGCCAGCCCGCACAGGCACCGGCCGGCGGCCGTCTGCGCGAGCGTCCGGGTGCCCGGCCCGTTGAACGGGATCCCCGCCGCGTCCAGCTCCTCGGCGGCGATCAGCGCGTACGGGCTGGGTGTCGGGTACAGGATCGCCGCCCGGTGCAGGGCCAGCCCGTCCCGGCGCAGCCGCGTCATGATCTCGCGGACCGCGGCTCGGACCTCCTCCTCGGGGTCGGGCGCCGAGATCACGCGGTCGGCGACCGGCGGCCCAGTGGGCGCCGCGCAGTGGGCGGGGCCGAGCAGGCTCGCCAGCCGGTCGGCGAGCGCCCAGGTTCCCTCGTCGGCCTGGGCGTCCCCGGTCGCGCCGAGCACCGCCGACAGCAGGCCCGCCCCCGCGAGCGCGACGCACAGATCGAGCTCCGCCGCGCTGACCTGACGGGGCAGGTAGAGCACGACGTGGCCGACGTCCCCCAGCCCCCGTGCAGGCGTTCGGACCGCGGCGGCCGCGGCTACGAGCAGGTCGTGCTCGTCGTAGTACCCCCGGAGGCGGGCCTGTACCGCCTGGTACAGCCCCACGATCTCGCTGGCGCGGGCGCTGGACCTCGCGAGCCGGTCCAGCTCGCGAGCCGGCGTTCCCCGCAGTCCGGCGAGGGTCGAGGTCAGGCTGCGCAGCGTGCGCGGGTGCCGGGCAGCCCTCGCGATCGGGCCGTGCGCGGCGGCCAGCGCGTTGCGGACGGCCTCGGCGCGGACGGCGTCGCGCAGAGG
>JBOGEB010000124.1:0-12860 GCA_050743125.1 Egibacteraceae bacterium | reverse complement strand
ACCTTCCGGATACTACCCCGTAGCAATCGACTGACTCCTTGAGCTGCGGCTTTCCGGCTCGGCGAGCCCAAAGTCCAAGCTGTCCCGCCGCGCAGCCACGCAATCCGACTTGCCTGATTTGTCTTAATCTTAAGTAACGCTTCGGAGAAGCCTGTATCACGGGCTTGATCCGGGGGATCCCCTTCTTTGAAGAAGCGAACAGGGTGCCTGCGAATCTGGATGTCTGCCAATCTGTGCACAGCTCGCCTGGCGCGGCGAGCCTTCGTCGGCCGTGACCATGACCTGCGTGAGCTCAAGGACGCGATGGACACCGCCGCCGCCGGGCACGGCCTGCTCGTTCTGGTGGGCGGTGAGCCAGGGATCGGCAAAACCCACCTCGTCGACGAGCTCGCTGCATACGCGGTCAGCTCGGGCGCCCGAGCTCTGTGGGGCGGTTGCGGGAAGACCGACGGGGCTCCGGCCTTCTGGCCCTGGATTCAGCTTCTCCGTGCCCATGTGCGGGACCGTGACCAGGCGGCTCTCGCGGCTGAGCTCGGCCACGACGCCGCCGAGGTGGCAAGGCTCGTGCCAGAGGTAGCCGAGCGCGTCGCGAAGATGCCTACGCCACCCGCTCTTGATCCTGAACAGGCCCGTTTTCGGCTGTTTGACTCGGTGGTCACCTGCTTCAAGCAAGCCGCGGCTGCGCAGCCCCTGTTGGTCATCCTCGACGACCTCCACTGGAGCGACAGACCCTCCCTGCTGCTGCTGCGGTTCCTTGCCCGTGAGCTGCGCGATGCCCGCTTGCTCGTCGTCGGCACCTACCGCGATGTCGAGCTCACCCGAACGCACCCCCTGGCCGAGCTCCTCGGCGAGCTGACCAGCGAGCACCAACGCATCCTGTTGCGCGGGCTCTCGGAGGCCGAGGTCGCCCAGCTGATCACCCTGGTGACCTGCGAGCAGCCGGATCAGGGACTCGTCGCCGCAATTCAACAGGCAACCGACGGCAATCCGCTCTTCGTGCGGGAGGTCGTGCGGCTGTTGGCCTCGCAAGGACGGCTCCGCCACGCTGACCGCCTCGAGCTCAGGGCGCTCGGGGTCCCGCACGGGGTTCGTGACGTGCTCGAGCGCCGGCTTCGCCAGCTGTCGCCTCTGTGCGCCGAGCTCTTGAGCACCGCAGCGGTCATGGGCCACGAATTCTTTATTGACCTCGTCGCGCCGCTGGCCGGTCTGACCCGTGAGCGCCAGATCCAGCTCCTGGAGGAGGCGACCGCCGCCCGGCTGGTGGACGAGCTGCCAGGAGCGGTTGTGCGGTACCGGTTTGCCCACGCGTTGGTGCGCGAAGTCTGCTACGAGCAGCTGCGCCCACTCCAGCGGGTACGCCTGCATCGCCTCGCCGGCCAGGCCATCGAGCAGCGCTGCCGCGAGCAGATCGAGGGTCACCTTGCCGAGCTCGCCTACCACTTCGGGAAGGCCGCGGGCGCCGGGGATGCCGCCAAGGCCGTCGAGTACGCAAGCCGAGCCGGACAGCACGCCCTTGACCTGCTCGCCTACGAAGAGGCAGCAAGCCACTTCACCGATGCCTTGCAGCTGCTGCAGGCCACCGAGCCGACGGCGGCGGTCAAGCGCTGCGAGCTGCTGCTCGACCTGGGCACGGCGCAGATGGCCGCAAGCCAGCTCCCCGCGGCGCGCGCGACCTACGAGCAGGCCGCTGCCCTGGCCAAAAGCATGGGAGCGGGGGAGCTGCTCGCCCGGGCCGCTCTGGGGCTTGGCGTGGAGTTCACCTCGGGGATCGTCGACGACCTCGAGGTCCACCTGCTCGAGGAGGCTTTGGAGGCGCTCGGCGACGTCGACAGCGCGTTGCGGGCTCGGGTGCTCGCCCGGCTGGCCAAGGCGCTGCTGTTCACGCCCTTGCTGGAACGCCGGAGGATGCTGAGCGAGCAGGCGGTCGCGATGGCCAGACGGATCGGCGATCCGGTGACGCTGGCGGCGGTGCTCTACGAGTGGCACGTGGCGATCTGGGGGAGCGCAAAACCCGCAGAACGGCTGGACATCGCGACCGAGGTGGTGCGGCTCGCCGAGCGGTCGGGCGATCGTGCGCTGGCCCTCCAAGGCCGTGCGTTGCGCATGGGCAACCTGCTCGAGCTGGGTGACATGCCAGCGCTCGACGCGGAGATCGAGACCTACGACCGCATGACCGCAGCGCTGCGGCAGCTCCACTACCGCTGGCACGTCCCCCTGCTGCGGGCGACCCAAGCCACGCTCGCTGGCCGCTTCGAGGAGGCCGAACGGCTGGCCGAGGAGGGGCGTGCCCTCGGGCAACGCGTCCACCACCAAGGCGCCACCGTCTTCTTCCCCCTCGCGCTCGGGATGATCCGCTTCGCGCAGGGACGCTACGACGAGCTCGAGGGCCTCCTACGCGAGCAGGTGGGCCGCTACCCTGCGCTCCCAGGATGGCGTGCCAGCCTGGCCTACGCGCTGGCCGAAGCAGGTCGCAAGGAGGAGGCCAGGGTCGAGTTCGAACGTCTTGCCGTCGATGACTTCGCCGGGCTGCCCCGCGACTTCACCTGGGTGAGCAACCTGGTTTTCCACGCGCTCACCTGCACCGCGCTCGGCGACACGCGGGCAGCGGCGAAACTGTACGAGCTCCTGCTGCCTCATGAGGCCTCCACCGTCCGGCTGAGCCGAATCGGCATCGGCAGCGCCGGTCCGGTTGCGCACTACCTCGGCCTGCTCGCCGCCACGACGGCCCGCTGGGACGACGCAGCGCGCCACTTCGAAGCGGCCATGGCAATGAACGCCCGCATCGGCGCCGCACCCTTCATGGCCAACAGCCGCTACCAGTACGCCCACGTGCTGCTTGCCCGCGGGCGGCCAGACGACCATGAACGGGCACACGAGCACTTGGCCCGCGCGGTCACCACCGCCCGGGCGCTTGGCATCCGGCTGCAGCTTCAGCCCCAGCACAGCGGCCTTGCGGCCAACGCGCCGGGCGATCCGCAAGCGGAATCCTCGGAGACGCTCGGCTCCAAGGCCGTGCGGGAAGGCGTCTTCCTCAAGGAGGGCGAGTACTGGACGATCGCGTACCGGGCTGGCTCCTTCCGGCTCAAGGACATGCTCGGGCTCACCTACCTCGCCCGCCTGCTCGCACGGCCCGGCCACGAGCTTCATGCGCTCGACCTCGTCACCTGGGCGAGTGGCCGCACGGCCAGCTCCGCCCGTGGCGAGCCTGCTCGCATGTCGTTGTCGGCTCGGGGGGAAGCGATTCTGGATCCGCAAGCCAAGGCTGCGTACCGCAGGCGGCTCACCGAGCTGGCCTCCGAGCTGGAGGAGGCCGAACGCTGGGGGGACCAGGAGCGCGTCGCCCGCGCGAAACTGGAGATCGACGCGCTGACCGAGCAGCTCGCGCAGGCGGTCGGCCTGGGCGGGCGCGACCGCAGAGCGGCCACCGACGCCGAGCGGGCACGGGTCAGCGTCACCAAGGCAATCAAGGCCGCCATCCGGCGCATCGCGGCGCACGACGCCGAGCTCGGGGACCACTTGGCCCGCAGCGTCAGGACAGGAACCTTCGTCGCCTACGCGCCCGACCCGGCCGCCTCCGTCTCCTGGAGGCTGTGACCTCCCTCGCACCTGCGGTGACACGGTGCGCCGAGCAGCCCGAGCGCGGCCGTGGCAGCGCGTGCCGCCGCAGCCGGGGCGGTCTTGAATCCCGCTCCCGACCATCCGGCCGCCACCACCGTCCGCGGCGTCCCCGGGACCACGCCCAACACCGGCCCTCCGGGCACGTAGAGATCCGTGCCGAACCTGCCGGCCAAGAGCTCCGCCGTGACCAGGAAAGGCAACCGCTGACCGGCTCCGGCCCGAATCCACTCGGCCTGCTCCCCGGTCAGCTCCGTCCCGGCCGTCACCGGCACGTCCCACTCCTCGACGGGGCGGCCGGCCAAGAACCCGTCGCGGCCATCGGGGCGGCCCCACACGCCGGTGGTCAGGTCGACGACCGTGGGCAGCCGCCGCCCACCGCGCTCGAAGATCCCGTATCGGATGCGTTTGGTCCGCGCCGGTCGGTCGGCCGGCCACCGCTCGCCGCATAGCTCAGGGGTCGCGCATCCGGCGGCCACCACGACGACCTCGGCGCGCACTGCGCCGTCGTCCAAGACCGCCATGCCCTCCGGTCCGGCCGCCAGCCCGCGCACCCGCCGCGAGGGCAGCACCGCCGCTCCGGCCCGCCGGGCGCGATCCAGCAGGGTGGCCAGCGCCACGGCGGGCACCACGTAGCCCGCGTCCGGCTCCCACACCGCCCCTGCCAGTCCGGCGCTGTCCAGATCAGGCCACCGCTGGGCGAGCTCGCCGACGGTCAGCAGCTCGGCCGTCACACCGGCCGCCCGCAGCGCGGCCACCCCGGTGGCCGCCGCGTCCAGGTGATCCGCGCCGAGCAGCACCAGCCCTCCGGTGCGGTGGAATCCGTACGCCACCGCCAGCTCGGGTCGACCCCACAGGAGCTGAAAACCGCGCAGCGCGAGGTCCCGCTCCAGCTCGCCAAGCTCGAACGCCCGCACCAGCGCGCCGGACACAGCGCTCGCCGAGGATCCCGGGGAGCCGGCGTCCAGCAGCGCCACCCGCGCGCCGACCTCGGCGAGCTCGGCCGCGGTCGCCAGGCCCACCACGCCCCCGCCCACCACGGCAACGTCGTAGCGCCGCTCGACGCCTGATCCCCGATGAGCTGCTCCGCGGTGGCCTGTCCGGGGCGGGACCGGCACGACCTCCCAGCCGGCTCCCGAGGATCCGCCGATCGGGTCGCCGTCGGGGCCCAGCTCGTCTGCCAGCTCCCCGCGCACCGCGTCGAGCAGGGCTGCGCCCCGGTGCCCAGGATGCTTGGCCAACGCGCCGGCCAGCGCGGCGAAGGCCGCCGCCGCCCGCCCCGGCGCGCCACCGGCCAGCCGGGCCACCAGCGCACCCGACGCGGCCGGTCCGGCCAGCTCGGCGAACTCCGGGACGTCGCAGTCGTCGGTGACCAGGACCAGGCCACCCTGCCCTGGTCGGTGCCCTCGGCGGAGCAGCTCGGCCACTCGGTGGTGAACGCCGCAGAACACCACGGCCCCGTCTATCGGCTCCTCCGGCAGCATCTCGTGCACCAGCACGGACAGGTCGGGGCCGGCGGCGGCCAGTACCAGCGCCGCCAGCCGCTGGCCGTAGCCGCTCCCGTCGTGCACCACGGCGAGCCGGTGCTGCCCGCGCTCCCGGCAGGCCCGCGCGATCACCGCCGCTTGGCCGACGTCGTCCGGGCACAGGCGAAGCGCCGTGCCGGCCATGCCCTCCAGCAGCCCTGGAGCGGTGGCCAGCGGCAGCAGCGCCGGCAGGCCCGCCGCCCGGTACACCGGCAGCGCCTCCCGCGCGCCCATGCTGTTGAAGTGGCCGACCACGGCGGCGAACTCACCGTCGGCGACCACCTCCTGTGCCCTGGCAACGGCCTCGGCGACCTCCCCTCGGTCGTCGAACAGCTCCCACCGCACCGGCGCGTGCGGCACCGCGGCGATACCTGCGGTGAGCAGCTCGCCCCACGCGGCCCTCGGCCCGCTCAGCGGGCCGACCACCGCCACCAGCGCGTCTCGTTGCGGCATCGTCGGTCAGCTCCCGAAAACCGGCCCGGTGGGCACGGCCAGCCGAGCTCCCGGCGGCGGCGGCGTCAGCGCCGTGGCGTCGATCCGACGGCCAGGCTCCACCCCGAGCAGCTCGCTGAGCCGGGCTGCACCGGCCGGCAGCACCGGGGCGGCCCACGCGGCCAGCGCCGCGGCCACCGCGAGCTGGCCGGCCAACGCTGACCGGTACGCCAGCGCCCCCGTCGGCCGGTCGCGCTCGTACTGGTGCACGAACCCGAAGTCGCGAACGCAGCGCACCACCTCGTCGAGCAGGTCCACCGCGCGGCGCGGGTCGAATCCAGCGACCGAGTACGACTCGCGCAACTCCTCGACCAGCCGGGTCAGCCGCCCGTGGAGCAGCCGCCATCCGGCGCCGGCCGGCTGCTGCTCCGGCACCACTCCGCCGGTCTCCTCCGACACCGCGTCGACCAGCCCACGCAGCCAGCTGTTCCAGCCGGTGTCCAGGTGATCGCGCACCCGCGCCAGATCGCCTCGGTCGAAGCTGGTCTGGCGCCCGTTGGGCCGGTCCCGCAGCACATGGAAGCGCAGCACGTCCGAACCCGCCTCCGCCAAGCCCTGCAGAGCCCATACCGCGTGCTGCCGGCTGGTGGAGAACTTCTTGCCCTCCAGCCGGTAGAACTCGTTCACCACGAAGGCTGTCGGCAACGGGACGTCCTCGTCCCATGCCAGGAACAGCGCGGGGAACAGCACCGCGTGGAAGTAGCCGTTGTCGATGCCGAAGAACTGCACCGGCCCGCTCGCCGGCGAGGCAGTGTCCGCGTCGTACCCCAGCAGATATCCGGGGGCCATCTCGACCCACACGTAGATCCGCTGATCCTCGAAACCCAGCACCGGCACCGGGATGCCCCAGTCGGCCGGGTGACTCACCGCGATCTCGGGCAGGCCGTCGTGCAGCATCCGCTCGCACAGGGCACGCAGGTGCGGCGGCATGTTGACCTGCGCCCAGAACCGGGACAGCCGCTCGGCGAATGGCTCCAGCGGCAGGAACAGCCGGGTCTGCTCCCGCACCTCCGCCGGCTGGCCGCAGCGGACGCAGTGGGGGTCGCGCAGGTCTCCGCACTCGTTGGGCCGGCAGCAGCGCTCACAGGCGTTGCCGTTGGAGCGCTCGTCGCAGTGCGGGCAGCGGCCGACCACGTAGGCCTCGTAGAGCCACCGCTCGCAGGAGTCGCAGTAGGGCAGCGGCCTGGTGCGCGGTTGGATCACGCCCCGGTCGTGCAGTTTGTGGAAGAACGCCTGCACGAACTCGGCGTAGCCGGGCATCGTCCTCGGCTCGACGATCCGGTCGAAGTCGACCCCGGCCTCCCGCCACGCGCGGGTGATCCGCTCGCCGTAGCCGTCGGCCACCTGCTCGGCGGTGCGGCCGTCGAGCTGGCCCCGCACCGGCACGTAGCTTTGGTGGTCGTCCAGTCCGGTGGTCATCAGCACCGGGGTCCCCTCGGCGCGCAGGTACCGGCGGAGCACGTCGACGGCCACGTAGGGCCCGGCCATGTGCCCGATGTGCAGCTCGCCGTTGGGGGTCGGCGGGGTTGCGGTCAGCCACACGGGCGCGCTCACGCCGGGCCCCCGTCCTTGGGCTCGTGCAAGGGCCAGTAGAGCGACACCCAGCGCAGCGTCTGGCTTTCGGGGTTGCGCACGACGTGCTCCTGGTTGCGTGGGATCACCACCATCTCGCCAGCGGCGACGGAACGACGCTCCTCCGCGACGTCGACCGAGCCGGCACCGGACAGCACGATCATGACCTCCACCTGGTCGTGGCAGTCAGGGGCGGAGTCGGCGCCAGCCGGCAAGAAGCAGGCCATCGCCCCGAACGGTGGCTCCTCGCCCTGGCCTGCCCACGGCACCAGGCGCTGGCAGGCCATGCCGAACTCGTCTACCGCGTTCGCTTCGTCGATGCGGAACTTCGTGATCATGGATTCCTCATTTCCTTGTTGCGGTTCGTTCTCGATGCGGCTGTGCGTGTGGTGCGGCCACCCAGGCCCCGAGCGGTCAGGCACGTGCCGGCCTCCCGCCGATCGTCTGGCGACCGCTGGTCGCGCAGCTCCAACGTGCAGCACTTGACGCTGCCGCCGGCCTTGAGCAGCTCGGAGAGGTAGACGCCGATCGGGTCGAACCCGCGCTCCCGCAGCTGGGCGGCCAGATGGGTGGCCGCCTGGGGCAGCACCACGTGGCGGCCGTCGGAGACGGCGTTGAGGCCCAAGGCCTCCGCGTCGGCGTCGGTGGCCAGGATCGCGTCAGGGAACAGGTCCCGCAGCGTCGCCCGGCTGCCGACCGAGAACGCCGCCGGGTAGTACATGATCTCGTCGTCGTCGAGGACCGCCAGGGCGGTGTCGAGGTGGTAGAAGCGCGGGTCGACCAACGTCAGGCTGATCACCGGACGGCCGAAGAGCTCCTGCGCCTCGGCGTGCGAGCGCCGGTCTGTGCGGAACCCGGAGCCGGCCAAAACCTGGTGGCCGACGACGAGATAGTCGCCCTCCCCCTCGTTGACCCACTCGGCCTGGCGCAAGTCGTAGCCGCGGGCGTGGAACCACTCGCGGTAGGCGGGCGCCTCGGCGGCGCGCTCGGCATGGCGGAACCGAGCCACCAGCACGCGGCCGTCCACCACGGTCGCCCCGTTGGCCGCGAAGACCATGTCCGGCAGGCCGGGCAATGGCGGGATCAGCTCCACCGTGTGCCCGAGCCCGAGATAGAGGTCCCGGAGCCGCTCCCACTGCATCACCGCAAGGTCGGTGTCGACCGGCTTGGTCGGATCCATCCACGGGTTGATGGAGTAGTCGACCCCGAAGTAGGTCGGCGGGCACATGAGATAGCGCCGCGGCCGGGCCGCGCGCATGGGGCGCACGGCGACCGCTTCTGCGTTGGGGTCAATAACCGTTTGCTGCACGATGTCCTCCTGGGACAGACGAGGTCATAGCCCTACGACGCCGCGAGCTGCGCGGCGGCACGGGTGGTGGCCAGCTTCACCTGGATCCTGCGGGCGAGTTCGGTCATGGTCTGCATCGCGTCGTCGAACGAAGTGCCGGTCACGCCCAGGAAGCCGAGGATGTTGTTGCCCTCCGGGGGGCGCCGGATGACGTCCCCGGGGCGCGCGGTGAGCTTGAGGAAGAGCAGGTTCTCGGATTCGGTCACCGCAGTCGGGACGTCGATCTGCTCGATGCGGCCCGCGCCGCACATCAGGCACATCCCCGCGGTGTGGACGGCGGTCGGCTGGTAGTGCGTCACGGCCGGACGCGCGCCGCGCGCCACGTCCCTCACGGCCCGGATCGGGCAGTACCCAGCGCTCAGCCGGGCCATGTAGTCCAGCAGGCCGCCGCCTGGACGGACCGCGATCTCCAGAAGGAACGGCTCGCCCCGGTGGAAGCGGACCTCAGCGTGCATGGCGCTGCGGCGCAGACCCTGAGCGTGCGCTCCGGCTTCCACGACCCGGTGGACGGCGGCCACCTCATCGGGGGTGAGCGAGGTGGGCGCGTGGTGCACGTCGTCGTCGAAGGTGTCGCCTTCCACCGTGACCCGGTCGACGATCGAGCCGAGGTAGACCTCGTCGTCCCAGGCGAGCGCCTCGATCAGGAACTCACGGCCGTCGAGGAAGGATTCGACCATCAGGCCGTTCGGGCCGAGGTCGAGGCCGTCGGCCTCCATCGTAAACCACAACATTTGCTGGATCCCGTCGGCCGCCTGCGAAAACCGCTCGCGCAGCTGCGCGGGGGTGTCGACCCGGAACACGAAGTTGCTGCCCGCGCCGAGGGTGGGCTTGAGGACCACCGGGTAGCCGAACTCCTCGGCGGCTTGGAGCGCGTCGTCGGAATCCGTCACGAACCGGAAGCGGGGATGCGCGGCGCCGCCGCGCTCGTGGGCCTGCCGCATCAGCAGCTTGTTGCGGCTGGCTTTGGCAGCCTCGACGCCGATCCCGGGAAGGCCCAGCGCCTCCGCGACGACCGCGACCGTCACCACCGCCGCCTCGGAGAACGTGAGGACGCCGTCGAAACGCTCCTGCTCATGCCAGGAGCGAGCCGACGCGACGATGTTGTCGATGCTCTTCGAGCCGACGATCCGGTAGCGCTCGGCCGGCCAGAGGTCGGGAGTCCCTTCGCCGTTGAGGACGTAGAGGTCCGCACCGAAGGCTTGGAGCTGCTCGTAGCGGGAAAGGAAGTAGGTGCGGTTTTGGCTGGCTTCGATGGCGAGCAGCTTCATTGAGCTCTCCCTTTGGGAAGTCACGGGTTGTCATGTGGCGGTTTTGAGCAGCTCCGGCTGCCCGCTTGCGGGAAGGCCGGCCAACTGGCCGGTAGGGTGCGCCCGACACAGCGCGGCGACCGTGAACGAGGCGGTCACGGCGACGAGCAGCGCAAGGGTCAAGGCGCCGTAGGGCGCCTGGGTGCGGTCAACGACGCCGGAGACCGCCAGGGTGGCGGCGACGCTGAATGCCAGCCCGAAGGCGTTGGCCGCGCCGAACACCCGGCCCACCCGGTCCTCCGTCACGGCGGTCAGCAACATCGTCCGCGCGGCGATGCGCGCCAAACCAAAGGTCAGCGCAGCGGCCGGGAGGAAGAACATCATCCCGACCACGCCGAGCTGCGGCTGCAGCGCGATGAAGGCGGCGCATCCGAGATATCCGGCGAACGCGATCCGCAGGTCGCCGACGCGGCCTCTGACCCGCGTGTACAGCGCTGCGGCCGTCAATGCCCCGACGCCGGCCAGCGAGTCGACCACGCCGAGCACGCCCGCCCCCTGCCGGAAGAGCTGGACGACGAGCACCACGATCAGGGTGTTGTTCACCGTGACGATGACGTTGCCGATGGCGTAGAGCAGGCCGAGCCGCGCCAGCGGCGCACGGACCGGAACGGCTTCCGCGGCTCGCCCGGCATGACGGCCGTCGGCGGTGGCCGGTCGGCGACCGATCGCGATCCAGCAGGCGGCCGAGGCGAGGAAGGTCACCGCGTTGAAGAAGAAGAGCGGCTGGGCGCCGAAGAGCTGAACCAGGAAACCGCCGACCGCGCTGGACAGCAGCGTCCCAGCCTGGGTGGCCATCTCGAAGTTGGCGTTGAACCGGCCCAGCCGCTCGGCTCGCACCCGCTCCTTGATCAGGGCGTTGCTCGCCGGCATGAACAGGGCGCTGACGATCGCCAGCACGAAGTTGCTCAGATAGACGGACAGGCCGACGGGCCCGCCGAGCACGAGCCAAATCGGCAGCGCGAGCGCGCCCAGCGCGCTGATCAGGTCGCACACCAGGCACAGGGTCCGCCGGTCGAAGCGGTCGGCCAGTCGCCCGAAGCAGAGCGAGAGCAACGCCTGCGGGACGGCCACAGCGACGAACAGCCAGCCGACCGCCAACGCAGTCTGCTCGGCTCGGACCACGAGCAGCGCGGATGCGGTGAGCTGGATGCTGTTGCCCAGGCAGGTGATGAGGGTGGCCGGCACGAGCAGCCGCTCGGCGCGGTTGGACGGCGGCGCAGCGGCGGGCGGGCTAACGCTCATGAGGCCCCCCGGCGGCAGTGGGTGGTTGCCACGGCGGCGCAGGGCTTCTGAAGAAGGGGTCGACAGGTCGGATGCCCACAGGTGCCTACCGTCCCGAGATCAGCTCGAGCACGACCGGCCCGTCAGGCGTGTGCCGGGTGCGGATGACGTCCTTGTGCGGATCTCCCGCGAGGATGGCGTCGAGAAGCTGCGTCCCTTCGGTCCCCGCCTCGGGTGTCCGTACGGTGCTGCGATAGAGCACCTGGAGCTGAGCAAGCGTCAGCCCGCTGATCCGCTCCAGCTCGTCCGTCAGCGAACGATCGGTGGCGTCGGGCTCGGCGCCGTCCAGCAGGGCATGGACCTCCTCCGGTCGGTCCGCGAGCCGGGGCTGCTCGCGCACGAGGTAGACCGCCAGCCCTAGGCCATTTCCTGCGAACGGGGAGTAGACCATACAGACGAGCTGCTCCTCGGTGAGGCCGTACGCCTCCAGCGCATACGCGTTCGCCGCATCCCGCATACGGGCTTCCGCCGCCGCACCGTGGTAGCGGGCCCGCATCGTTTCGACGAGCGGTTCAGGGAACTCCTTTTTCCGCATGAGCGCGAGCGCGAAGTGCACGTACTCAACCAGCCCCTCGGAGTAACTCCGGCCGTAGAGCCGCTCACATTTGAGGCCGCGCAGATGGGCCATGAGCGCAGGATTTCCGCAGTCGGACTCGGTGAAGCTGAACGCGAGGTCGTCGAACTCGAAGCCCAAGTACTCGGTGAGCAGCCTCCAGTGGTCGTTCGACGCGTAGGCGGTGTCATCGTAAATGGAGAAGAACTGCAGTCCGCTCGGGACGTCCGTAGTGACTCGTCGCTCAGCCACGACCGCTGGCACGTCAGGACCGTGGATATCGCGGAAGTACGCTTCAGCGATGTTGTCCACAGTGGTGAGGAAACCTTTGAACCCCTTGCGCTGCGCAGCCTTCGGAGCCAAGTCGAATTGGCGCGCCAGCCGGTTGACCCAAAGCGTGTAGGCACGCTGCTCCTGGGGCGAATCCCCGGTGATGATCAGATCCACGCCATCGCCGTGGGCAGCGGCCAGCCCGAAGGCGTTCACCATGCTCAGGTTGCAGGCGTTGCAGAACGTCGGCCGAGCGTCGGCAAACGTTCGATGGCCGGTCATCAGGATGTCGAGGCGGTTGCGTTCGACGACCCGAGCGCACTGCGGCTCATCCACTCGGAACGGCCTCACCTCGTTGCCATCGACAAGCAGCAGCTCGCAGTCCGGATCGCCGAAGAGGCCAAGCGCGTCGTAGGCGCGGTGGATGTTCTTCAGGACCGCATGGGGCATTCCGGCGTGCCGGTTGGTCACCACTCGCATGCGGAAGGTGGTCCCGTGGATCCGGAAGAGCATGAGCTGCATTGCCCGGACGAAGGCCACCGTGTAGGAGCTGTCCTTGCCTCCGCCGTAGGCCACCATGACCATGTTCCGCTCGAGCTGCCGGCGCTCCGGCAACGCCGCGTAAAGCCGGAGCCCGCACCTCATTGCGCCGTCCAGGTTCTCTCGCGACAGTGCCTGCCGCAGCTCAAGGAAGATTTCGTCTCGCAACGCACCGACTGAGGAAAGCGTTGATTGCGACAGCTTCACGGATGTCAAGTCAATCCCCCGAGTTTCTTTGGTATGGGTCAGGAGAGGACGGGCACTGGCACAGGCGCCGACACGCGCTCGGCGCGGTGGGTGAGGACGTCGTCGGCGATCTCCGACGCCCGGTGGGCCAGGACGCTCATCAGCGAGTC
>JBOGEB010000123.1:0-12907 GCA_050743125.1 Egibacteraceae bacterium | reverse complement strand
TATGCCCAAGCTCTACGCGGCGGCCGGGTTCGTGCGTCTGGGCGAGACGCTGGGCTGTGGGCGGAGCGCAGGCGCCTACGTGCATCACGGCAACCCGAAGCTGGCCTTGGCGCGGGGGCTGCGCCGCGACGCCGCCGAGATCCTGTCGGCCTGCTTCGACCGTCCGGTGCTGACCGCAGGCGCGAGGAGGGCGGTGATCGACCTGAACGCTTCGGCGTTGGACGGACCGGACGGGCTGCTCGCCGCGCTCGAGGGTCCCGACCCGCGGCACAGACGCGGGGTCCGCCACCGCCTCGCCTCGGTGCTGGCGATCGCCGCTGCTGCGACGCTTGCCGGTGCGCAGCTTCACCGCGGTCGGCGAGTTCGCGGCGGAGCTTGGCGAGGACGCGCTGGCCTGTCTGGGAGCGCGACGTCACCCGGTCACGGGCCGCTCCGTGTGAGGCGACGCTGCGCAGAGCGGTCCGACGCGCTGGACGCGGCGGTGGGCGGCTGGCTGAGCAGCAGGCACGCTTTCGCGTCTACCGACATCGCGCCGCCGATCACCGTATGCAGGGCCGAGCACTGTGTCCATGACCATGGGCGCGGATGCAGCAAAGCACGTCGGACGTTGTGCTCATGCCGATACGGCGCATTGTTCGACGAGCATGCCCTTGGCCTGCTCGATCACCACGCGGCTGCGCAAAGCATTCCGTAGCTGCTCGGCGAGCTGCGGGGAGTGATTCAGGCTGCTGGCGTTGATGATGTAGACAGTGGCCATGTCGGCCAGCAACTGAGCGACCGCGATGTCGTGGTCGGTCCAGCAGCGGGGCAGGTCGCAATACAGGGTCAGCGCGCCGATGCACGCCCCTTCGGCCTTAAGCGGCAGACTCGCGACGGCCTGGCAGCCGGCCCTGAGCGCCGCAGGAGTGTAAGCGGGCCAGGTGTCGACCTTGTTAAGGTCAGCCACGAACACCGGCTCACCGGTGTGGTATGCGTCGCGGCCCGGGCCTTGGCGTATCTCGATCTGACGGTTTTTGACCGGCATGAGCAAGTGGTGGGTAAGGCTCACGAACCGCAATCTGCCGGCGGGGTGGGCGACGGATAACCCGGCTGCGGTCACGTCCAGCACCTCGATGGCCTGGTCGATGAGCTGGTAGAGCAGGTCGCCGAGCTCGTAGCCGCTGTTGATGGTGCGCGTGAAGCGGGCAAATGTGCGGGTGAGCGCAATGTGATCGACCACTGGGATCGACCGCCTTCCCTTGAATGGGTGGGAGCTTGCGGACGGAGAAACACCTGGACACCGGGCTACGTAACCCCAAAGCTCTAGAGCGGGATCACGGGCTCAAACGAGGCTGGCCGGCCCAGCCTCGTGACGAAAAGGCGGTGCAGGATAGCCCACACGGGCCGCTGGTCAGCGGCGGGTCGGGGGCTGCAGAGTCTTGTCGTCCTGATCGGCGATCGTGCCGACGCCAATCCGGAGCGTCTACAACGCACGCTACACGCCAGCGCGCCGCGCCGCCATCATTGATCGTCCCTACCTCACCGCAGCGGTACCGCCCCACCTGTGTCCGACCTCGACCGTCTTTTCGTGGTCTGCCCTTTGGGCCGTTGCATCGCGTCCGGGAGCCAGCCCCGGCCATGAGGCTGCGGACCAGGTCCTCTGGCAGGGTCTGCAGCACGTCGGCGCCGACCTTGCCGGCCTCAATGGCCGCCACGACCCCGACCGGACGGCACCGATGACGGCACCCGTCACCGTGGCGCCACGTGGTCGCCTACGAGGCGTCTGCGGGAAGCTCGACGCCCGACCCTGTTCCGATGCCGCACATGGTGGCGCGCCGAGGTCGTGCGGTCGTTGTTGGTCACGGCTGCATGAACGGCTGGCCAACATCCTCACGGGCTTGAGGCAGCGCGCTAGAGTGAGTTTGTGAACGTATTCACAATATGGGACAATGCGTGGGGCGGGCTGCGTGGCCCTTGGCTCCGCGAGCGAGTCCGTGAGTCGAGGAGAGTGACCATGCCAGCCAGGTCCACAGCTACGGCCCGCGGCGAGCCAGGCGGCGGGCGTCCCCTTATCGACGAGCAAGGACATGTGGCCGACACCATCCGTCGGGAGCCGCCGTGGTTCGCTCGGTTGTCCAACACGGTCCGGGATGTCGCTGGCTCGCCCAGGTTCAGCGGCCTGCTCCTGCTCGCCGTACTCATCTGGCTGGCCGTCGGCCCCCTCGTAGGATTCTCGAGAGCGTGGGAGTTGAGTGCCACCGCCGGCGCGCCGATCGTCGGCCTGATGCTCCTGGTGGTCATTCAGCACACCCAAAACCGGGACGACAAGGCCATCCAGCTCAAGCTCAACGAGGTGATCCGAGCCTCCGAGCACGCCAGCGACGGCCTGATCGGCATCGAGGACAGCCCCGAGGTCGAGCTGAGCCTGCTGCTGCTGGACTATCAACACCACGCCGAGATGGACCGCCGAAGGACAGCGTCCCCCGACTCCGCCGATCGGCCCACTGCTGCTCAGTCCGGGTTGCGCCGCTGGCTTCCCACAGTCGATGCGCGGGGCCGGCTGAGGCGACGCCAGCGGCGGCACTACGCCGAGGGCGACCTCGGTGCGAAGCACAGCTTCGTCTTCCGCTCTCCGGAGGGAAGGCTGAATGTGCGCGCTCAGAACCTTGTGCTCTTCGCCCGGCTGGGCGAGGCCGTCGATGACGACACCTGGCTGTATCACCTCCAACGAGGCGACTACTCGCGATGGTTCCGAGAGGTGATCCAAGACGAGGCCCTGGGTTGCGAGGCGGCACGGCTCGAGGGGCCGGACGGTGCGTCGGCCGAAGACAGCCGGCGACAAATCACCTCGGCTATCATGTTGCGCTATCGAGTGTCGGCCTGAGGCGCCCTCCGAGGCGAGCAGACCGCTCTCATACCCGCCCGGCTCAGCTCAGGTTCAGAGCGACGTTCTACTGGCTGAGCTGACCGAGCTGAGAAGCCGTATTCGTCCGAGCTGGTTCGGCGCCGCCCAGTGGTCCGCGCGGAAAAACCCGTGGCATTCGTGCGCAAAAGCAGCCCGCGACTTTGCCGATCGCCCTGCCCCGGACCCCCTCACAGTCAACGGAGCTTTCCGCTTGGACCACTAGGCCGTCCAATGGGCTTCGTGTACCTCACTGAACCGCATCCCGAGGCCACGGAGACGCAGTGTCATGACCTCCGAGACCCCCGACTGCAAAGCGAATAATCACAGTTACGTTATGCATCCCGGCCCTTCTACGTCATTGAAATTGTGCGCGCCAGCGTGCGTAAGGGCGTGCGGTCCGCTACGGGGCTTTGGGACGTTTGAGGATGACCAGATAAGCGGCTGTCGGAGCAGGGTCCGCCGCCGCCTGTGATCCTCCGACGGCTACATACTCATCCCGCACCATTTCGAATGCGACGAGCTCCCAGCCCTCCACACCCCATTCGTTGAGTTTGCGTTGCAGTCCCTCAGCGTCGGGCAACCGCTCCTGTCGACGCCACTGCATACCGAACAGCTCTACCCGGTGCTCCCACTGTCCTTGCACGCGCCCTCCTAGCGGTAGCTGCAGACAGGCGATCCTCGCACTGACGGTCCTCATCATCGCAGTCGTCACGGGCTGTCGCGGGATCGAGCCTCGCCCTGACGGCGCTACGCTGAGCGTGCCTCACGCTTGTCGCCAGCGTAAAGGCTGTGGGGCCGAAGGAGCGACGGAGGATAACGCGACCGCCGTGAGTCGTCAGCGGCTGGCCGATTATCTCTATGAACAGGCGCGCTGGCGCGATCTGAACACCGAGGAGAACCCTGAGGACGACCGCAACCGGCGGAGTGCTGGGGGGCTGCGGGCTCTGGCGGGTCACGTCCACGGCCTTCCCGAGGACGACGAACGGCTCTAGGTGCTCGCCGCGTTGGACTGTGACACAGCGGTTCCCCGGGCTGGCTGACGACGTCCGGCACTGGGGGCAGCGCTGGGTCGAGCGGGCGTGGGCGCAGCTCGCCGACCTGTACCCGCCGGTCGAGGCCGGCAGCGGCCAGCAGCGGCTGGGCGACGCGGCCGAGGAGGGCCGCCGACCGCTCGCCTACCTGTGGACCCGGACCGTGGCCTGCCCGAACCCGGCGCTGGCCGAGCACTGGGCGCCACTGCTGCGCCAGACGTGGCTTGCCCGCAAGAAGCACCGCAACGTCGCGCCGCGGCCGGTAGTCGACCGGGCGGCGATGATGGTGCGCTACGAGGTCGTCGAGTCCACGTCCGCCGAAGGGCTGGTGTTCGACCCCGCGCTGGGCTCGCGACGCGGCCAGACGACCTGCCTGGTCTGTGGCGCGACGATCACCGCCGGCCACGTGAAGGCGGAGGGCCGGGCGGGCCGGCTCGGCACCTCACCGCGGTGCGCGGTTGTGCTCAAGGCATCAGGCCGGGGCCGCGGCTACCTGGAGGTCGGCCAGTACCCACTGCCGGACGACGTCGACTGCCTCGCTCGTCTGGAGAAGCTGGACGTGCAGCCGCCGGACGAGCAGCTTCCCGAGGAGCCGCGATGGTTCTCGCCGCCGCTGCACGGGCTGAGCCGCTACCACGACCTGTTCACCCCGCGGCGCTTCTGACGCTGTGCACGCTCGCAGCAGGTGTGCAGCAGGTGTATGAGGAGATGGGCGCCTATGGCATCGATGAACAACGCGAGGCTCCTATCGCCACTTGCATGGCCTTGACGCTGAGTCGCCTTACGGCCAGAAGTTCAGCATTGTGGGCGATCCCGAGGATCACGCTGGAGTTCACGTCCGACGGGCGCTGTCCGATCGAGAAGACTTTGCTGTGCTACGCGCGCGACTACGAGCAGACGGTCAGCGGCTCGGGGCCGGGGACGTTCGCCGACGACGGCATCATCCGCTTCACGGTGAGCTGTCCCAGCAACGAGCGCTCAGGTGCGAGCCAGCAGGAGTGGATCGCCGCACGTGGCGCCGGTGCGCGGCAAGGCGATCAGGCCAAGCTCGACAAGGCGCTCGCCCAGCGGCACAAGTGCGCCCGGCTCGTGATGGTGTCCAGCGGCGAGAGCCTCGAAAGCCTGCTCGCCGGCAAGTTCCGGGAGATCCTGCAGACGGTCATCCGGGAGACCTGCCGCCCGGCGTTCGAGCAGGCCGAGCGCCGCCGCGCCGGGTACGTCGAGGGCCTGCAGCGAACAGAGGTGGATCTGGCGGACGGTCATCGCGGTCAGCGGCTGCGCGGACGCCGCCGCTTGCGCAGCTCGGCGTAGAAGCGGTCGAGCGTCTCCACGGTGAGCCTGCGCGCCTGCACATCACCGAGCGCCGGCAGGATCTTCTACGCCACGTACCGCTCGTAGGTGTAGCGGGTGGCCATCTCCAGGTCGTCTCCAGCCAGCGCTCCAGTACTTGGGTCACCGTCGCGTTGTTCCCCGCGGTGCGACCCTTGTCGACCTCCGAAAGGAGCGGGTGCGGAGCCGCTCGGCCTCCTTACGGGAGTGCGCGGTGCCGGTCAGCCGGCGCCCCTTCCCCGTGAGCGGGTCGCGTCTCGCGTAGATGAGCACGCGGTAGGTGCCGTTGTCCCGCTTGCGGCTGTGTCCTCTCGCCATACTCGGACGGTGCCACCGAGCAGCCGTCCGTTACCAGCGCCGTTACCCAAAACCGCTGGTCAGCGGAGGCGGACGGGAATCGAACCCGCCAGACCGGCCGGGCCGGTCTCTACGGTTTCGAAGCTCCGTAGGCGGCCGTTCGCAGCCGTGTCCCACGGTGCATCTGTGGAGGTCAGCGTCTCGAGGAAATCCGCGTGAGATCGCGGCTTGGCACCCTCGTACGGCCGGTAGGCAGTCAGCTTGGCCGTCAAGCGAACCGCAGCAACCCGCTGATCCGTAGTCGTCGGCGAGCGGTCCGGATGGGTCCGCAGAGCGCTGCCTCCTTGGGATCCTGGCCAGGTCCGTCCCGACCCGTCCGCCCGAGTCCATGGCATTGGGTCCCTGAGCCTTCCCTCCTCCTCCGCTCGTCTTCACCTCTATGCTAACCTCTGTAGCGGTGACATCTGCGGTACAACGTAGGAGGTGAGAGGTGGCTGTTTCACGAGCAACGTCGTACCGTCTCGACGCGACCGTGAAAGCGCGTCTAGCCAGACAAGCGGCGGCTGAGGGGATCACCGAGCGGGCCTTGCTGGAGCGGCTCGTGACCGAGGGCTTGGACACGCTGCACCACCCAGGCATCGTGTACCGCGACGGGCCGACAGGGCGCCGGGCCGCGTTGGCGGTGGGCCCTGACGTGTGGGAGGTCGTCTCAGCGCTGCGTTACACCACCGGCAGCGACGAGCAGCGCGTGGCGGCGCTGGCCGAGCAGTTCGCGCTTCACCCACGACATATCCGCACCGCCATCGACTTCGCCACCACGCACAGGGACGAGATCGAGGCGCAGGTCGCCGCCAACGACGCAGCAGCCGAGCAGGCCCGTCAGCTTGCACAGCAGCGCGCCGAACTTATGGCTTCATAAGGATGCGGTTCCTGATCGACGAGATGTTCCCGCCCGGGATCTGCCAGCGGCTGGAGAAACGCGGTCACGACGCGGTACACGTCAGGGACCGAGGCATCGACGCCCGACCCGATCCGGAGGTCGCGACCGTCGCGGCTCGCGAGCACCGTGCGTTGGTGACCGAGAACGTCAAGGACTTCGCCGCCGAGCGCGACATCGTGATCGTGTGTGTGCTCAAGTCGCACCTGCCGCAGCAAGGGATGGAGGAGCATTTGGCCTCGGCGCTCGACAGGTGGGCGGTCACCAACCCCGACCCCTACGTCGGCTTGCACTGGCCACCGAAGGAGCAGTAAGCAGGTCGGTTGGGTTGCTTGAGCGGAGTGGGGGAAAACGCTTTGCGGCCTCTGCCACCGATCTAGAAAAAGGGTAGAGAAACTGCTCACGAGCGGCCCCTGATCGGGTCAGCTCCCGAAGCCCGGTGGGGCAATGCCCTCAGGAGGTCATAAGATTCGCGTAGGGACGGTACTCCACCGGGGGACGGAGACTCCCGCTCGAGATCCAAGGATGGCCAAGCGGCTGCCGCCACCCGCGCGATATCCGGCAGGGTTACCGTGCGGTTCTTCACTGCGCCGGTATGGCACTTCGGGGACACGTGATCCGCTCCTCACCGCCATGAGCGATGTCTGTGCGGCGCTATGCAAGATCAGCGAGAACGCGGCACCAGTGCATTGCCATCGTCTCCCCGCCGTGACCTTCGTCATCGACGATGACGAGCTCGCTGTCGGGCCACGCCTGGTGGATCCGCCATGGAGCGTCGAGGGGGCTACTGAGGTCGAGTCGTCCGTGGATGAGCCATCCTGGGATTCCAGATAGTCGAGGTGCCTTTCGGATGATCTCGTCGGGAGCGAGCCAGGAGTTGTGGCGCCAGGAGTGAGTCACTTGCCGGGCGAACCCCAGGCGGAACTTCGCGTCGGCGTTGCGGAGGTTTGATCGAATCTTTGGGGTCGTCGCCATATGGGCGTCCTCCCAGCGGCACCAAGCGACCGCGGCGGCCTCCCGGACTGCAGGATCGTGATCCATGAGCAGCCTGTTGTACGCATCGACCAGTCGCTCGTCCCGCAGCTCAGCTGGGACGTGGTCACGGAATGCGTCCCACTCGGCGGGGAAGAACCGTCCGGCGTGGACGGTCAACCAGTCAATGTCAGCGGCTGTGCCGGTACTGACAGCGGCGAGAACAAGGGCGCTGGCTCGTTCCGGGTGACGTTCGGCGTAGGTCGCTCCGAGCACCGATCCCCAGGAAACCCCGAACACGATCCACCGCTCGATGCCGAGGTGTTCCCGGAGCCGCTCGATGTCGTCGATGTGGTGATTCATGTCGATGCTGTCCCAGTGCACGCCTTCATCGGCGGCGTGCGGGGTGCTCCGTCCTGCCGCTCTCTGGTCGAACAGCACGGCTCGATGTCGCTGGAGGTCGAAGAAGCGCCGCGTCCCGGGCGTGCAGCCCGCGTCCGGCCCACCGTGCAGATACACAACCGGAGTGCCCTCCCGGGCGCCGACCTCCTCGTAATAGAGGACGTGCCCATCGCTGACATCGAGACGCCCCGTCGCAAAGGGTTCGGGAATCTGCTCAGCCACCTGAGCAGTATGCATGTCGGCGCCCGGCGATGCGACCGGGCGACCGAACAGCCATCGGGATGAGTAGGAGCAGCGCACTCCCGACCGGTCGTCGTTTCCCGGGCAGCGGCGTATCCGGGAACTCCGGATCGGGGAGCGCAAAAGCGCCGTTTCCGGACGTGTCGGGGCTGTGCTCTCGGTGGCCTCATCCGGCCTTGAGTATGCGCGCGGTACGCGCTTGGCTCAGCGGTGCCCACAACGGGCCGTTTGGCCGGCCCACTGGCCGTTCGCCCGGAGGTTTTCGTGCAGTACGAGGTCTGTGTCGATGTTCGCTGGCAAGCCGCGGGAAGGTTGGCCTGCGGTTCGTGGACCGCTCTGCCGGGCGCGTGTGTGGATCATGCGAATGGATGCAGGGGGGCGCCGCTGGGCCTCCGGCTGCCGGGGCTGCCGGAGGGCCGGTCTTATGTGGGGGCTGGCAACGCCCGTAAAATAGCGGTATACACGGTCATGCAGTCTAGTCACGCAGGTCTGTAACATCATGTTGTCCCTGCGCAGCATCCTGCCGATCGGCGTGGGCTGTGTTCGTGGGAGGGGCGTGCTGGGGTGCCATCCGTTTCACTGGCTCTATACGATGGCAACGATGGCAGTGCAGGGGCACGTAGGAGGAGCAGCTCATGCGATCCGATGTGACGGTCAAAGATCGGGTTGGGCGCCCAGTCGTCACCGTCGAAGTCAAGGCCCGCGCAGAGGCCGACGTTACGTGGGCCGCTAAGTTCCACCGCAATTTGCTTGCTCATGCTACTGGTACACCCAGCGATTTCTTCCTGCTGGTTACCCCTAAAGAGACCTTTCTGTGGAAGGAAGCTTCGTCGCCTACAGGAGGCGAGCGACAGCCAGACGTGATTGTCGAAACGCGGGAACTATTGGGTGAATATTTTGATGAGCTCGAGCGAATCCATGGCCGAGTAACCGGCACGGCCTTCGAGCATTTAGTTGGGGCATGGCTGTCAGCCATCGTGTCCGCCCCCTCTCTTGACGAACTCCCTACTGGGACGCGTTCGTTCGCCAAGGCATCTGGGCTTTACGATGCCACCCAAGGCGGAAGCGTGCATTTCGAAGCGGCTTGATGCGTCTGTACGTTGAGTCAAACTTCGTCCTTGAGCTCGCATTTGAGCAGGAGCGACACGGTGTCTGTGACCAGATACTTGGCTATGCCGAGGATGGATCCCTTAGTCTCTTGCTCCCTGCGTATTGTCTCGCCGAGCCGTACGAGACACTTGGGCGTCGGCATCGCACGAGGCAGCGGCTTCAGCAAGAGCTTCAGACCGAGTTAACCCAGCTACGTCGCTCGGCGCGGTACGTGAAAACCGTTCAACAGGTGGATCTCGCCGCATCGTTGTTCGCCATTAGCGCAGAGGAAGACCGGGCGAGGCTTGAAGCCACAGCGCGCCGCTTGGTTCGGGCCGCCAAGCTGATACCGATCACCCCTCAGGTTATCGAACTTGGTTATGACCTCCAAGCCGACTTGGACATGAGCGCACAAGATAGCTTCGTACTCGCTAGCGTCTTGAGGCACCTACAAGCCGAGCAGACTGACACGTGTTATTTCGTCACTCGTGACATACGTGATTTCGACGATCCAGATGTGATCGAGCTGCTCGGGGCTCACGGCTGTGATCTTTTGACGGACTTCGGTCCGATGATCAGGCTGATCCGTGCGCGTCTGGAGCATTGAGGCCTTCCACAGTCGTGAAATGTCTCAAGTTATCGCAGTGCTGGCGCAGGATTTCGGTAGCGGCTGATAGCGGAGCCCCGGACAGGATCGAGGCGTTACAGCCTGGCGCTGTCCAGGCGTCCGGCTCGGGACGTAGCCCAGGCCGTGATGCTTCACAAAGCGGCGACGAGCCGTCCACCGAGGTCGCCAGTCGCACGACCGGACGTGACTCGCCCTTGAGCACGGCCGCCTCCCTGCCGTCCTCCAGGCGCAAGACCGTTGCCGGGTCGGCCGCGAGGTTGCGAGCGTGACGGGTCGCCGGGCGGCTGTCGTACTGCCAGCTCTCGTTCAGCCGCACATCCCCAGGGCGGCGCAACGTCCGGCCGGCCGTCGGAGTGTGTGGTCGCCACCCAGCAGTGCAGTGACTGCTCAGCCCGAGCTTTCACGTCGGCCTCATGAGATCGACTGCCCTGCGCAGGAGACCGATGTTAGGCTCGCCGGGAACCCGTTGTCCGTGAGCAAGGCGGGCCGTGGCCAGGTACGTCTACGACCCCGCCTGGGGTGAACTGCCCCGGGTTTCGTGGAGGCTCCGATCCTTGGAGAGGATGGGGCCATGTCAGCGAAGAGGTACCCGGATGAGATTCGCCAGCGGGCGGTGCGGATGGTGTTCGAGATCTGTGAGCAGTCCGGCGAGCGCAAGGGTGTGATCGGCCGGGTCGCTCGCCAGTTGGGGATCGGCACCGAGAGCCTGCGCGGCTGGGTGCGTCAGGTGAGAGATCGACGGCGGCCAACGTCCCGGCGTGACCACCGCGGAGCAGCAGCGCATCGTCGAGTTGGAACGCGAGAATCGTGAGCTGCGCAGAGCCAACGAGATCCTCAAGGTGGCGTCGGCTTTCTTCGCGAGACAGCTCGACCCTGTCTGCCCAGATGGCCGCCCTCGTCGACGCCTACCGTGACCGGTTCGGGGTCGCCCCGATCTGTCACATGCTGCAGATCGCCCCGTCCACCTACTACGCCGCCAAGATCCGGCCGCCCTCGACACGTGCGCTGCGCGACGAATGGCTTGGGACTCACATCAAACGGATTTACGACGCCAACTATCAGGTGTACGGCGCACGCAAGATCTGGCGGCAACTGGCTCGCGAGGACATCGCCGCCGCCCGCTGCGCCGTGGAGCGGGGTGATGCGACAACTTGGCATCCAAGGCGCGGTACGCGGTGAGCTCAGACGCACCACCGTCGGTGACGAGGCCGCCGAGCGGCCCGCCGATCTGGTCCGCCGCGACTTCACCGCCCCCCGGCCCAACCGGGGGTGGGTCGCCGACATCACCTACATCCGCACGCTGGTGGGATTCGTCTACGCCGCGTTCGTCGTCGACGTGTTCTCACGCATGATCGTGGGCTGGCAGCTGGCCGCCCATCTGCGTACCGACCTGGCCCTGGACGCGTTACAGATGGCCCTGTGGCGCCGCGACGCCCGCGTCGAGGGGTTGGTGCACCATTCGGACCGGGGCTGTCAGCACACCGCGATCCGGTACAGCGAACGCCTTGAGGAGGCCGGGGTCACGCCGTCGGTCGGGTCCAAGGGTGATAGTTACGACAACGCGCCAGCCGAGTCGGTTAACGGGTTGTTCAAGACCGAGCTGATCGTCCCTCGCGGCCCTTGGCGTAGCGTCGAGCAGGTGGAGATCGCGATGCTGGAGTGGATCGACTGGTACAACGTCGGTTGCACAGCGCGCTCGGGGATATCCCACCAGTGGAATTCGAGGCCAACTACTACGCAGGTCTCGGGCAACTTACACTACCGGGATTCCAAACAAACTAGCCTCCAACAAACCCGGGGCAGTTCACTCCGTAGGCGCCCGTCCGGGCGGATCCAATCCGGTGCATCTGTGGAGGTCAGCGTCTTGAGGAAATCCGCGTGAGATCGCGGCTGTGCACGCTCGTACGGCCGGTAGGCAGTCAGCTTGGCCGTCAAGCCGACAGCGCGGTCTCCTCGGAGACCCGGCAATGGGTAGCGTTCTACGGACTTTGGGATCGAAATGCTGCTGGAGCCGGAACCCTCAAGCGGTGGCCGAGTCATCTCTGGCCGGAGGTGGGGAAGCGGTCGCTTCCGCCTGACGCTGAGCCAGGTCAGTGGGCAGCACCGGAGGTTTCCACCGGTCATCGTCGACCGTGTAGTCCGTGTCATCACGGATGAGCTGAAAGACCTGCGGCGTAATCCGATGGGTGTAGTGGAATCCCTCCAAGGTCTTTCTGCTGCTCTCACCCGCCACCGGGATCGCTGCCTCCAGACGGGTTGGCCTATCGATGAGGCTGCGGAGCGTACGGAAAGCCCTGGGAATCTCGCACAAGTCTCTGTCAAGACTGACGACGATTGCGACGTCACATCGCCCTGCGAGCATGAACTCTATGACGTCGAGGGCAATGACCAGGTCGATGCCCTTTTCTTGAGGCCGTTGCCAGGGGGCAAGCGTAACCTGACGAGGCTCGGACTGGGGATGAGCGGTCGGCAGCGCCTCCCGATGCCCCCAATCCCAGTGGTAGCGGAGAGGTCGGACGATGGTGAGGACCCCGGCCCTTTCCATGGCCCTCAGCCGTCGATCGAGGTTTCGGACTTTCTTGGCCTCCACGCTCATGTTCGGGTTGGCACGGCCAGTGTAGAAACGTACATAAGGAGCATGTTGGACCCGAGGCCCCACCAGCCACTCCGCGAGAAGGTGAGGATGGCAGAGCGGGTGCCCGAAGAGACGCCGGCACCTCTGGTAGAGGTTCTGTCCGTCGATGAAGACGACCCTTGCCGAGGGGCTCGTAGCAAGAGGATGCGCCCCTCTCATGCGTGGTCCCGCGCAAGAAAGCCCCGGTCAACACCCGTATGGGGGAAGCCGGGGCACGTGAAGACTTGCCTTGTAAGCAGTAGGGGTCATCGGCATCGACAGCAAGAACAGAAACTCGGCAGGCCCTGTGTCCGCGTGGTCGTGGAGTGTAGCACCACAACCCTGTCACCCGAGTGACACGGGATGGGCACTTGCGCTTACAAGAGTGCGGGCCTGCTAGTGTAGTGTCTCCAAATTGACTGGACGGATTTAAACGGATTCAAGGACTACGTGCCCATGCGGTCACCGCCGGTTTGAGTTACTT
>JBOGEB010000122.1:0-13174 GCA_050743125.1 Egibacteraceae bacterium | reverse complement strand
GCCAGCGCCTTTCAGTCCGTCTGTGGCCTCTCGAACGGCCCCAGGGCGACCCCACAGCCCCGAGGGACCCTCAAAACCCCCCGAAACGCCACGCAAGCGCCCCGTGACCCGCTGCTCACCCCCGCACCCCGGCGCTCCACACCCCCACTTTCTGCCGACTCGCCTAGCTGCCCAAGCTGTCGGTTCCTTGAAGGGGACAAATTGACCGGTCAGCAGTCTGGAGAGCGTCATCGGCGGCATCAGGCGCGCAGTCGGTTTCTGCGACGCTTGCGTGCACAGCAGAGTTCGGCCCGCTCGTCCGCCTCTCGCGGGGGAGCAGTTCGTGATCTCCCTGGCGGACACCCAATCGGTGGATCCAGGCTCGCTACGGTTGGTCGCCGGTCGCGGCGGGCCTGGTGTCGTCGGCGCTCCATTGGGACCACGAGCCTGGGTAGAGCCGGGCTCGGATCCCGGCGGCCCGCAGGGCGAGCAGGTCGTGGCAGGCGGTCACGCCAGAGCCGCAGTAGACGGCGACCTCACCGGCCTGGTCAGCTCCCAGCGCGGCGAACCGGGCGTGCAGCGCCTCGAGGTCGCGGAAGCGACCGCTGTCCGGGTCGAGGTTGCCGTCCCACGGAGCGTTGCGTGCGCCAGGGATGTGCCCGGCGCGAGGGTCGATCGGCTCGAACGCGCCCGAGTAGCGCTCAGGCGCGCGGGCGTCGATGACGAGCGCCTCCTGGTCTCCCCGGAGCCGGTCGACGTCGTCGATGCTTGCCAGCAGCTCGGCGGGCCACGGCCGTGGCGTGAACACGGCGGGACGCCGGCTGGCCTCGCCGTCCTCCAGGGCACCCGTCCAGGCTCGGAGCCCGCCGTCGAGGACCGCCGCCGGGTGGCCGGTCGCGTCGAGCATCCACCACAGCCGCGCCGCGGTCGACCCGCCGCTGTCGTCGTAGGCGACGACACGGTCGGCGTCGGCGATCCCCAGCGCGCCCATGGCCTGGGCGAACGCCTCCGGCTCCGGAAGCGGGTGCCGGCCACGGCTCGGCTCGGGTGCAGCGGCGAGGTCACGGTCGACATCGACGAACACCGCCCCCGGGATGTGGCCCTGGACGTAGGCGTGGTACCCCGACCGGCCGTCGAGGTACCAGCGCACGTCGGCCACGACGACCTCGCCGAGGTGTGCGGCGAGCCATTCTGCGCTCACGAGCGGTTGATCCATGCGCGTCATCGTAAGCTCGCAAGCCATGGACGACGCGCTCCGGCCAGCCGAGGACGCCTCGTACGAGGCGCAGCTCGGCAGGCCGCTCATAGGCGAGCGGGACACAATGCTCGCCGCACAGATGATCGGCCGGCCGCTGCGCGGCCGGTCCGCCGTGGCGGTGCGGTGCGCGTGGGGGCTGCCGGCCGTGCTGCGGGTCAGCCCGCGGCTCGACGACGCCACGCCGTTCCCGACGCTGTTCTGGCTCGCGTGCCCGCTCGCGAACCGCCACGTCGGGCGCCTTGAGGCCGGAGGGGAGATGGCACGGCTGGGTGACCGCCTGCGCGCGGACGAGCGGCTCGCCTCGGCCTATGCGGGCTCGAGCGAGCGGTACGTGGCCGCGCGCGACGCCCTGGGCGGGCCGCTGCCGCGCGCCGCCGCCGCCGGTGGCATGCCGGGGCGGGTGAAGTGCCTCCACGCCCTCTACGCCCACCACCTCGCGACTACAGACAACCCCGTCGGCGCGTGGGTGGGCGAGCAGATCGAGCCGCTCGTCTGCCCCGCTCCGTGCGTGGACCCCGGGTGGGGCATGTCGGCGCGATGACGCGCGCCGCCGTTGTCGATGTCGGCACGAACTCCGTACGCCTGCTCGTCGCCGAGCCAGGCGCGCCGCTGGACGTGCTCGACCGGCGGATGACGATCACGCGCCTCGGCGCTGGTGTCGATGCGAACGGCCGGCTGGACGACGCCGCGCTCGCGCGGACGCTCGACTGCATCGCGGCTTACGCGGACCGTTGGGGGGAGCTCGGCGCGCAGCGGGTCCGGATCACCGCTACGAGCGCGATCCGTGACGCCGTGGACCGCGAGCGCTTCTTCGACGGGGTCCGCAAGCGGACCGGTGTGAGCGCCGAGGTTCTCACCGGCGAGGAGGAGGCCCGGACCACGTTCCGCGGCGCGGTCACCTCCGTCGACGGGAAGCCGCCGTACGTCGTGCTCGACATCGGCGGAGGGTCGACCGAGTTCATCCGCGGCGCCAGCGAGCCCGAGGCGATGACGAGCCGCCAGCTCGGCTGCGTCCGGCTGACCGAGCGCTGCCTGGCCTCCGACCCACCGACCTCCGAAGAGATCCGAGCGGCGAACGACGTCATCGACCTGGAGCTCGCCGAGGTCGAGCGCCTCGTCGACCCCCTGGCTGCACGAACCCTGATCGGCGTGGCCGGGACCGTGACGACGCTCGCGGCGCTCCACCTCGGCCTGGACGAGTATGACCCGGAGCGCGTCCACGGCATGAGCGTCGGAGCCCACGCAGTCACCACGCTCACCGCGTGGCTCGCCGGGATGCCCATGGCCGAGCGTGCCGCGCTCGGCCCTGTCCAGCCCGGCCGTGAGGACGTCATTGTCGGTGGCGCGCTGATCCTCTGCCGCGCGATGGGTCGGTTTGCCTTCGGGGACGTGCTCGTCAGCGAGGCCGACATCCTCCACGGCCTGGCGCTCGGGCTTCTCGAATAGAAAATTACTCTTTCCATACTGGCAACTATCGCTTACCATGTCGCCATGGACGAGCGACGTACGATACTCACCGACGTGGCGGAGGGGCGCCTGTCCCCCGAGGAGGCGGCTGAGCGACTCGACGCCCTGCGCGGCGAGCCGCAGGAGAAGCCGCGGAAGGAGGAGCCGCCGCGGACTGCGGCGGTCAAACGGGTGCGCGTGGTGGGTCCGATAGGGATACTCACCGTGGTCGGCGACTCGTCGGTCGCTGAGGCCAGGGCGCGGGGCACTCACCGTGCCCGCTACGACGACGACACGTTGGTGATCGAGACCGGCGACCACGAGCCCGGCCCGTGGCACCACGGGCGACGCGGTCCGGGGTGGGTCTTCGGATGGAGCGGCTGGGGTGACTGGGACGACTGGAAGCGGCGGAAGACGCCGGTCGAGGTTCGGATGAGTCCGGACCTCCCGTTGGAGGTCGACCTCACCATGGGCAGTCTGACCGTGCGGGACCTGCGGGGACCGGTGCAGCTCGACGTCAACGCCGGCACTGTGCGGGTTGAGCGGGTCAGCGGACCGCTGACCGTGAGCGTCACCTCGGGCAGCGTCGTCGTGCGAGGCCGGATCGCCCAGGGCGACTCGCGGATCCGCTGCGAGCTCGGCAACGTGGCGGTCCAGCTCGATCCGGGATCCAGCGTCCGGGTCACCGGCCGAGCCCACGTCGGCAAGGTGCTCCTTCCCGGCCGCGAGGTCGGCTTCGGGGCGGGGCTCGTCGAGGACACTGCGGTCGTCGGTGGCGGCGACGCGACCCTGGAGATCGAGACGAGCGCTGGCGCGATCAAGGTGACGACGCAACCATGAGCGGCCCGCACCGTCCACCCCGACACTGCCCGGTCTGCGGCGACACGCTCGCCGTCACCCGGCTGCAGTGCCCTGGCTGCGCCACCGAGCTGTCCGGCGAGTTCGCGTCGTGCGAGTTCTGCGCGCTCCTCGCGGAGCAGCGCGACCTCCTCCGAGTGTTCCTCTCGTCGCGGGGGAACCTCAAGGAGATCGAGCGGCATCTCGGCGTGAGCTACCCGACCGCTCGGGCACGGGTGGCCGAGCTGCTCGCCGCCCTCGGCCTGGCCGCCCCCAGCCCCGACCCGCAGCTCGAGGTCCTCGAGGCGCTCGCGCGTGGCGGCATCGACGTCGATGAGGCGCTGAAGCGCTTGAGTTAGAGCTTGGGCATAAATAACGTTGCTGTTTTCCCGCTGTGCAGTGACGCGGCGCGCCGGTGCCGCACGCCTCGAGCGCGTGCCGGTCGCTGGTCGGAGTGACCCCGCCGCGTCCGCCTGCAGCTGACCCAGCGTCATCGTGAGCGTCCCATTTTGACTGTGCGTGATGTATGTCGGCGCTGTGGCCAGGAATCGTCATATGGCCAGGATTCGTCACGCATACGTGACGAATCCTGGCCACAAGGGCGAACACCGCCCAAACGACAACGTTATTTCGACCCGGGTCCTTAGCGGTCCGCGCGGAAAAACCCGTAGCATTCGGCTGCGTCTGTACCCCGCCTCGCGGCGTTGCGGATCGCTCGAGGACAACCAGCACACGGCGCGACCCGCGCGGAGCGCTTCGCCTTGCGAGGCGGGGAGCACTCCGCCCGGGCCCTCGGAGATTTCGGGGCGGCCCAGGGTCCCCTCTGGGGTTCCGGACCCCTCACGGCACACGGAACTTCCCGCTTGGACCACTAGCGGCCGAACACCATAGCCGTAGTTCTCGGTGCCGGGTATCGTCACGGGAATGGATGCATGGTCCCGCATCCGCGGCGGGCTTGCCCGCCAGCCTCCAGCGTTGACGGCTTCCCCTTCCGGTGGGCGGCTCGGCGCCGCGCTGGCGCTCGTGGGCGGCGCGGGTGACGGCGATCTCGAGCTTGTCTACACTCGGCGGCGCGGGGACCTCGCGAACCACCCTGGCCAGATCAGCTTCCCTGGCGGTCGCGCCGAGCCGGGCGAGCCGGTCGAGGACGCCGCGGTCCGGGAAGCTGTCGAGGAGGTCGGGCTCGACCCCACGACCGTGACCGTCATCGGCCGGCTGCCGGCGTTCTACATCCCGGCGTCGCGGTTCTGGCTCCAGGTCGTCGTCGCGCGGTGGGAGCGGCCCCACCCGCTCGTGCCGGCCGAGGCCGAGGTCGCGGAGGTCCTCCGCGTCCGCTCGTCCACCCTCTGCGACCCAGACGTGTGGCGGGTCGTGCCGGTGCCGCCCTCGGGCTGGTCCTGGGCCTGGCAGCTGGACGGTGAGCATCTGCTCTGGGGTGCGACCGCAATCGTGACCGTGGCGCTGCTCGACCTGATCGCCCCGGGCTGGCGCCGCGGGACGCAGGCCACGGACCTTGCTGCACAGCGGGAGGCTCGACCCTGGGAGTTCGACACCCGGCCAGTGCCCCGCCCCGGGCCGCCGCGGCTTCCCGGTATTCCCGAGGTCCCAGTCGATGCGGTGGTGGAGGATCCTGGAGAGACGCCCCCAAGGGCCGTGGGCGGGCTCTCCAGGACGCCCCCGACGGTCCGAGATGACTTCGGTAATGGGCGCAACCCAGCCACCGTTCGGGCCGCCGCCAGGGCGGTGGCCGACGCGGTCGCCGGCCTCCTCGAGACCAGCTCCGGCGACCGCGTGCTCGTCCTGGTGGGCGGGGGCGGCACCGGCGTGGTCGCGCTGGCGGTCGCGGCGGCGCTGGGGAAGCGCGGCCGTGACGTTTGTGTCATCCTCGACCGTCCACTCGACGCGCTGGGCGAGGAGGCCATGGTGTGGGCCGCGAGCCTCGACGGGAGGGTCGCCGCGTTCCAGGGCTGGCTTCCTGACGCCGACGTGGTCGTGGACGGCTTGGTCGGGACCGGGCTGTGCGGGCCGCTCACGGTGCCGGCTCGCGCTGTCGTCCATGCGCTGCGCCTGCGCGTCGCCCCGGTGCTCAGCATTGACCTGCCCAGCGGTCTGGACCCGGATCGCGGTCGGGTCGGCGATGTGGTGTCCGCCGACGTGACCATTGCCCTTGGCCGGCCCAGCCAGGGGCTGTTTCACCCGGGGCTCTGGCCGTTCGTCGGCGACCTGTACGTCGCCGACCTGCGGGACGGCGGCCTGGTGCGGCTCGTGGCTAAGAACAGGTGTCGGAGCGCTGGAGGGCGGTGTCACGGAATCGCCGACGAAGGCTCTCCAGAGCGCCTGGCCGCTCCACACCCAAGGACGACCAGCGGAACCCGCCCAGGCGCACCCGCTCCGGCCCGTTCTGACAGACACCCTCAGGGCGGTTCGCCATGAGCGCGGTCCCGGCGTACGTGGGGATCGTGGTGGCCGACCTGGAGCGGTCCGCCGACTGGTACGCGGCCACGCTGGGCTGCACGATCGACGAGTGGGGCTCAGGCTGGGTCTGCCTCGGCTTCCCCAACTGGACCATGATCGAGCTGTTCGCCGGCGATCCTTCCTGCCCGGGCCTCACCCATCCCAGCTATGGGCCGAACAGCGCCACGCCGGTCATCCCCGGCTACGCGGTCGACGAGCCGACGCTGGCCTCTGACGGCCTGCGCATCGCCCGCCGGTTCCCCGACTGGATCGTCGTCGTGACACCTGACGCGTTGCGTATCGTGCTCCATAACCGCGAGGTTCGCTCCGGCCGTGGTCTCGTCGCATTCCGCTACACCAGCCCGAACTCCGCCGCTCAACGGGCGCTGCTGGCGGCTCTCGGCTCAGCCGACCTCGTCGAGGACCACCCCACCTACGGGGTCGTCCCGGTCGTCCTCGCCGACTGCTGCGGCCTTGTCCAAGACCCCGACGGCAACGTGCTGCAATTGGTCGTCGACAGGCGTTGATCCAGCATGCAGTCATAGAGGCAAGGCTCGCTGACCTATCCTTGAGTCGTGCGCGAGCGCGCGTTTGTCACCGGCGGCTCCGGCTTTGTGGGCCGGAGCCTCCTCCGGCGCCTGCAGCGCGACGGCTGGGCTGTCCGAGCCCTGGCCCGGAGCTCGGCCTCAGCGAGGACCGTGGCGCAGGCCGGTGCCCAGCCGGTGTCTGGTGATCTCGACAACCTTTCGGCGCTCATCGACGGTGCGTCAGGGTGTACGTTCGTCTTCCATCTGGCTGCCAACGTCAACGAATGGGGGCGCCGGGAGGAGTTTGAACGGGTCAACGTCCTCGGCACGCGCCGGGTGCTGGAGGCATGCCGGCTCACCGGCGTGCGGCGGATGATCCACGTCAGCACTGAAGCGGCCGTGATGGCTGGCCAACCGCTCGTGAACGTGAGTGAGCAGGCTCCGCTGCGGCCCGATTCCCGGTCCCATTACTGCGCCACGAAGGCGGTCGCCGAGCGGGAGGTCCTCCAGGCCAACGGCGAGGGCGTAGAGACGGTCGTGGTGCGGCCCCGCCTCGTCTGGGGCCCTGGGGACACGACGCTGCTCCCGGCGCTGCTGGCGAGCATCCACAGCGGACGGTTCCGGTGGGTCGGGCACGGGCGGCATCGCACCTCGACCGCCCACGTCGAGAACGTGGTCGAGGGGCTCATGCTCGCGGCGCGGGTAGGTCGGCCCGGCCGCACGTACTTCGTCACCGACGGTGACCCGGTGGTGTTCCGCGACTTCATCGAGCAGCTCGTGGCGACCCAAGGGATCGAGATCCCGGACAGGAGCATCCCCCCGAGATTGGCCCGGGCGCTGGCGGCGACCGCGGAGAGCCTCTGGTCGGTCCTGCCGCTTCAGGGGAGCCCGCCGCTGACGCGTACCGCGGTGTGGCTCTCCTCGCTCGAGGTGACGATCGACATCGCGAGGGCCGTCGCCGAACTCGGCTATCAACCGGTCAAGACGGTGCCGGAGGGGCTCGCCGAGCTGGGCACCCAGGCGCGCGGCGCCGAGCACGGCCAGCGGTCCGAGGCCTAAGGGGGCGACATGGGGGAGCTTCGTTCCGCGGTCGACATCGAGGCGTCAGCTGACAAGGTCTGGCGGGAGTTCACCGACTTTGCCTCGTTCCCGTCCTGGAACCCGCTCATCCGCCATGCGTCCGGGCGCCTCGTCCCCGGGACCCGCCTGCTGATCAAGCTGGCGCTGGGCAGACGCCTGGTGACGCTGCGCCCAACGGTGACCGTCGTCGAGCCGGAGCGCGAGCTGCGGTGGCAGCTGCGTCAACGGATTCCAGGCCTGTTCGAGGTCGAGCGGGTCTTTCGCTTCGAGCCACGCGGTCAGTCTCAGGCACGCTTCGTCCAATCGGAGACCGGCACCGGATTGTTGGCCCCGCTGCTCGTGCCGCTGCTGCGAAGGACCGTCTTGCGCGGGTACAGGGCGCTCGACCAGGCGCTGAAGGCGCGCGCCGAGGCGGACCACGACGCCGTGACCGTCGAGAGGGGGGTCGATGCCGAACCCTTCAGAGCCATTGGGAGGACCAGCCTGCCGAACGCGCGGATCAACCCGCACGTCCGGACGTCTGCCGTCGCCCGAGCGCTGGACCCCAAACGTGGGTCGGCGCCTTGGCTCGAGAGCATCACGAGCCACGAGACCTTCACCCACGACAGCCTCGACAGCCTCGGCTACGACTGGGGACGAGTCGGGGACCCGTTCGCGAAGCCCAAATTCCCGCTCAAGGTGTACCTCCCCCAGACGACCGAAGACCTCGTCAAGGTCGTCAACGAGGCGAGGTCGCTCGGCGAGCGGTTGGTGATCCGGAGCAAGGGCCATTCCAGCAACGATCTCGTGCTGGCAGATCACGGCACCGTGCTGGTCACCGAGAAGCTGAACAGGATCCTCGAGATCGACGAAGACGAGATGACCGCGACCGTCCAGGCCGGGATGGTCGCGGCCGAGCTGGACGACCACCTGGCGACCATGGGGCTGGGCTTGCCCATTATCGGTGACCACAACCACATCACGGTGGGTGGGTTTGCCTCGGTCGGAGGGATCAGCCCGGCGTCGCATCGCTTCGGCCTGTTCGTCGACACGGTCGAGCGCCTGGAGTACGTCACGTGGGACGGCGAGCTGATCACGTGCAGCAGGGCCGAGAGGCCGGAGCACTTCCTCAAAGTGTTGACCGGGCTCGGTCGCCACGGGGTCATCGCCACGCTCACCGTGCGGATCATTCAGGCCGACAAGTACCGCACCGTTCTGGAGAACCATGAGACGCACTACCGTGACGTCGATGAGTTCATCGAAGGGTCTTGGAGCTGTATCCGTGACCCTGGCGAGGTCCTGATGGAGCGAGGGGTTTGGGTCGATTTTCCCTTGCCGGCCGGCCGCAGCTTCGGGCTCGGGCAGTTCTCGGCTTACCACGCTACGGAGCAATCCCCCTACAACCGGCTCAGGGACCGGATCGCCTACAATTACCTGCACGGCATTGGCTACGTCGCTGGCCGTCTCCCCCGAAGGCTCGACCGAGCCCTCAAGTACGTGGGCATGACCGGGGTCCTTTTCAGCCCTACGTACGCCACGATGAAGAACGTCGAGTTCTTCACCGACAAGATCCTTGACTCCACGGTCGGCGACCCTACCCGGATGTTCATTGTCGTCGCTCCCCTGGAGCGCTACCGCAGCCTCTTCCGGGCGAGCTACGACCTGATGCTCGAATTCCGCAGAAGCCGCAAGTGTTTCACCTTCGTCTCTGTGTATGTGAAAAGCATTCGCTCCCTGTACCTCGCGCAGGGGACGCCGCACGACCAGTTCTGTGAGCTTATGTTCTACTGCGGGATCGACCGTCAGGGCATGACCGATGAGGTTTTGGAAGCGTTGGTCAACCGGCTCGACGACCTGTGCATCGAGCAGCAGGGCTTCCGCTACATGCACAGCCGCACCTCGAAGGATCCTGCCCGGCGCAACCGTGTCGACCCGAACTTCTTCTACTCCGACGCCGCAGGAGTAGCCGAGTACTCAAGTGAAGGAGCATCGTATGAAACGTGAGATTCCCCTCTACACCCTTGAGGGGGTGAAGGACGCCAAGATCAGCACGCACTACTTCGCCACCCAGGACAAGCTGGGCCTAAGCATGTTGCGGTTTCAACGGGAGGAGGCTGGAGAGGCGGTCCTCATCATCCACGGCCTGACCACGTCAACCGACATGTTCATCATGCCGGAACACTACAACCTGGTGAGCTATCTGCTCGATCATGGCTTCACCGACGTCTGGTGCCTGGACTTTCGGATGAGCAACCGGCACTCTTACAACCTGTTCAAGACCCGCTACAACATGGACGACATTGCCCTGTTCGACTACCCCCCCGCTTTCGAGGTCATACGCCAACACGTAGGCGACCGGCCGATCCACGTCATCTGCCACTGCCTCGGCTCGGTGTCGTTCATGATGAGCCTTTTCGGAAAAGCGGTCGACGGCGTCACCAGCGTGATCTCCAACAGTGTGGCGCTGACGCCCCGGGTGCCGAAGTGGTCACATATGAAACTGCGCTTTGCGCCCTTCCTCATCGAGTACGTCCTAGGGTTCCCTTACTTCAATCCGAGGTGGCGGGAAGACCCGGGTTTCACCAGGGGCGAAATGGTTTCCCGGCTGGTGTCGGCCTTCCACCGTGAATGTGACGTGCCCGCCTGTCACATGCTCAGCATCATGTGGGGCACGGGCTGGCCGGCCCTCTACAACCACGCCAACATGGAAGACGTTACGCATTGGCGCGGGGGAGACCTGTACGGGGCCGTCAGCATGCACTACTACCGGCACGTCCGGAAGATGGTAGAGGCGGGCAACGCGGTCAAATACGACCCGGAAGATCCCACCTACGGCCGGCTGCCCGATGACTACTTCGCATACGCCACCGAGATCGAGACGCCGGTCCTGTTCGTCACCGGTGACAAGAACCACGTATTCACCAACTCGAACATCGTCTGCTACGAGCGGCTGGAGCAGCTGGTGCCCGGCAGGCACGAGTTACAGGTGTTCGACGGCTACGGTCATCAAGACCCCTTCATGGGCAAAAACTGCCATCAAGACATCTTCCCACGATTTGTCCAGTTCCTGGAGAAGCACCGCCACGGCGCTGTTCGTCCCACGGCCGAGACGGCCGGCCCCGAGGTCCGCTGAGCCTGGATCCGCGCTGGTCACTCGCCGTGGGGACGGTGGGATTCGAACCCACACGAGCATCCATTTTAAGTGGAGCGCCTCATACCTATTGGGCTACGTCCCCTGCGAGCAGCATAGCCCGCTGACCTGCGGAAGCGCTGGGCCACGTGGTCAGGCGCCCCCTCCCGGACCCCAGCTCCGTGACCGGCTGGTGACCATGCGCCCCCCAGGCCGGCCCGCCCCCTACCGCACGGCGGCGTCACCGGCGAGCAAGGCCAACCGCTTGTGGGCTGGATCCGCACGGTATTCTGCGCGGATCCAGCCCACAAAGAACTTCAGCGACGCATCTCATCGATTCATGCGTTGGCACGCTTGCCTTCGACGACTCGCCCGAACTCGGTGGGTCATCATCCTGTGTGTACGTCGAGGATGACCACAATCGTGAACGTGACCACGATGAGCAGGCCGGTTACGGGGAGGAGCACGGCGTTGGGCGTGCCAGCCGCCAGCAGCGCCCCTCCTGTGAGCAGTGCGACGAGCACGGCGATGGCGATCTTCCAGTCGTCGCCGATGATGAAGTTATACCAGAACCGTGCGAACTTCACGATAAAACGCATGGCTCAACCTCCTCACTGGCCGTTCGTGGCCGGGGCATAGGCCTCCTGCGTACGGGCGATGCGGGGCACCAACGCCACCAGGATGCGGGAGACGACGAAGTAGCTGGCGAAGAGCACGAACACCGCATAGATCCCGATTGGCCAGGACAGGGCCTCGCCGCCGCGCCAAACGCCCAGGCCCTCCACCGCCCAGTACGTGCCCCAGGAGGAGAGCATCAGCCCCACGACGTACTTCAGGGTGTTCTCCGGCACCCGCGACAGCGGGCCCTTCGCAAACACGCCCAGGACCACCACGGCCAGTCCGGCACTGCCGGACGCCGCCGCCGCTGTCAGGGCGGGTACGCCCGTGGCGATGAGCCCGAAGACGATGAGGACGGCCTCGAGACCTTCCATCAAGACGATATTGAAAGACCCCACAAACGCGTACCAGTCCAGCGTAAACCTCCGCTCCGCACCGGCGCGGCGGGCCAGCTCGGTCTGCTTGGCGAACTCGGCGTCCTCGTCGTGCAACGCCTTGAGCCCCGCGCGGCGCAGGATCGCCTTGCGCAGCCACTGCAGGCCCAACATCAGCAGCAGAATCCCAACGACCAGGTGCAACACATCGGGTCGCAGCCAGGTCTTCAGCGCATAGCCGGCGGCGGCAGTGGCCGCTGCCAGCGTGACCAACGCTGCGGCGACACCCGTCAGCGCGGATCGCCAGCTCCGGCTGGTCCCTATGGCCAGCACGACGGTCAGCGCCTCGACGCCCTCCACGAACGCGGCGATGAAGGCCGCGGCCAGCAAGCTCCACAATGCACTATCGCCCATTGGGCGCTCCTTCCTTACGTGATCAATCTCGGGTGCTTGAGGCAAAAACGATATCGACGGGCACGCCAGCACGAACCGGTAGTGTTATGGGCGTACTTGTCCTCCAGTAATAGGGTCCAGAGCAGGGCATAAGGTCCCCTGAATAATGCGTGGAACGATGCGGGGATCGCGGCCAGCCAGGCCGCCTAGTCTCATACTCCGTAGCTGGATCGTCGGTGGTGCAGCTACAGGAGTGGCCCGTCACATAGTTAAGACCATCATAAGGTAACAGAACTTTAATCGGTGAGCAAGGGGTTGCATTAGTTCACTGTGTGTAACCTGCAAGGTCATGTGGCGCAGAAATATGGTGAGTCAAGGTGAGCGGATGCCAGCAGTCCCACGCTGACGTATGTGACTTTGCGGACAGGCGAGATGACAGATGTCGGCGGACATGGGAAATTCCTCCCGTAGACGACCACGAAAGTTCCCAGTGGCGGCCATCAGAATTGGCGAGCGGCGGCCATGAGCTTTCCCTGCCGCTGTCCGCCCCCCGTCCCACTTGGCGGGTTGAGCGCCCTCATCGGTTCACTGCGCGTAACCGCCTGCTGGCAGCCTGAGTCCAGACCTCCTGACGCAGGTCCTGGAACAGCCGCATGAGTTCAGCGGCTGCCGACGCGAAAGGCGAAGACAGCCCGCTGTGAACGTCCGGCGGCACCTGCGGTACTCGGCGATCACGACACGGCAAACGCGCTGCTCGACACCTGCCTCGGCGTCGTGCGGGAGGAGTGTGGGCCTCGCTCACCCGGGTCGAGCAAGCCCTTGACGGGTGCCTGCTGCTGGGTTGCGTCCCCTGTGCGCAGCGAGCGCGCTGACCTGCGCCAGCGCGCCGGTGGACCGCCAGCCCGCCCCACGTCCCCGGTGATAACTCACCTGGTGGTCCAAGCGGAAAGTTCCGTTGACTGTGAGGGGGTTCGGAACCCCAGAGGGGACCCTGGGGACGCCCCCGATCGCTGTGAGGGGGTCCGGGGGGACGCCCCCGATCGCTGTGAGGGGGTCCGGGGGGACGCCCCCGATCGCTGTGAGGGGGTCCGGGGGGACG
>JBOGEB010000121.1:0-13189 GCA_050743125.1 Egibacteraceae bacterium | reverse complement strand
ACCAGATCGGTGCGCAGGCTGTCCGACATCGACCAGCCGACCACCATCTTGGAATAACAATCGATCACCGTGGCCAGATACAACCAGCCCTCCCACGTCGGAATGCACGTGATATCACCGGCCAGCTCGGCGCCTGGCGCGTGGGCGGCGAAGCCGCGGGCCACCAGATCGGGGATGCCCGCCTCGCCGCCCTGAACGGTCGTGAGGGGCTTGTACGGGCGGGGCTGGCAGGCGACCAGGCCCTCCTCGCGCATCAGCCGGCGCACGAGCTCGTCGGACACGTCCTCGCCGGCGCGGGCCAGCTCGACGTGCACGCGCCGGCAGCCGCACGTCTCGAAGCTGTCGTCGAAGATCTGTTTTATCTTGATTTTCAGCTCCTCGCGTCGCTGCTCGGACAGCGACGCCGGCCGGTCACGCCACTCGCAGAAACCGGATTTGGACACTTCCAGCCAGCCGCACATTTTTACGATCGGATAGTCGGCACAACTCCCGCGTCGACGAGCGCGTACTGCTCGCTCACTGTTGCCTCGACGCGAAGAAGGCCGCTGCTTTTTTCAGGAGCCCGTTCTGCGTGCGCAGGCCGCGGATCTCACGCTCGAGCTCACGAAGCCGGGCGCGCTCGGACACCGTCAGCGCCGCCTCGTCGTCGGTGTGCTCTTTTCGCCAGGCGTTGACCCAGTTCCCGAGCGTGCCTTCGTTGAGCCCCAACTCGCGGGCGACCTGTGCGATCGGACGGGGAGGGTCGAGCACCATCTTGACGGCTTCTTCCCTGAGCTCGGGAGAGAATTTTCTGCGAGATTGTGGCACCTTTTATCCTTTTCGGACCAGTATAACCTTAGTGGGTCTACTGTCCGGAAAGTTAGGGGCAGGTCAGACCACTAGCGATCTGCGCGTATCGCATGGTTGGTGCCTGTGCCCTTGAGCAGCGGCGGTAGGGACGACTGGTCGAGGCGGGCGCTGGGTTGCCGGGGCGTGAATGCACATCCCCTCGGGGCAGGTCAGGTCGGTCGTCGAGGATTGGCATAGGGCGGGTGCCGATGGGCAGGGGTGCGTTCGTATGCTCGTCGTTGTCGTTTCCGGCATTGGGGATGGTGGCGTTGGTGCGGCGGGTGTTCGTGTCCTACAGCCATGATGACCGGGCAGGGCGGGATGCGTTCTGGCAGGCGACTACGCCGCGGCGTGCTCCTCCTGCCAACTGGCCGCACCGACAGCTCCCCCGAACAGCGCTACGTCGAAGCCCGAGCTGCCCGACTGGCAGAAGACGATCCGGAGAAACCGCACTGGCGGATGATCCGTTCACCGCCAGGTCCCCGACGTGCGCCCGGTCTTCGGCTCGCTGATCGGCCCCGCTATCCCTCCTGACCATGCTCGCTGAGCGGCGTCTACTGGGAGTCACAAAGAGGAAACGGGAAACGGCGTGGAACACATGAACGCGAGCGGATTCTTTGCCAGAATTGAGAGAGAAATTCCGACAGCGCCGTCTCTCGGACGGCGCTGAACGTGCCGGAGGCTATGCGGTGACCAGTGGATACACGGCGATGACGGCCGCTGGCAGCAAGCCGGAGACTCCCTGTACAGGGTGATCTTCCCGGGGTGATTCGTTCTCACAAGTGTCTGTGGAGGTGGGAGTGACCGAGCAGTGGACGTCGTTCGGGCCGGAGCTGCGGAGATTGCGGACCGCTGCCGACCTGTCCCTCACTCGATTGGCTCAATTGCTGTACTACAGCAAGGGCTACGTCAGCAAGATCGAGACGGGCCTCAAAAGGCCATCACCGGAGTTGGCCGCGCGCTGCGACACGCTCCTGGATGCGGCAGGCGCGCTCGCCGCGCTGGTGCCCGCTCAGCCCTCCGGGCGGCGAGTTCCAGAAGCGATCACGGGACAGACAACAAACGACAGCGAGGTGTGGTCGATGAGCCTGGCACCGGACGGCACGAGCTGGTTCTGGTTAGCTGACCGCAGGCAGGTCCTGGCGGCCGGCGCCGCCGCGGTGTTGGACCTCAAGCTCAGCAGCCACGACGTGTCGGCAACCGCACGGCGCGCCGCGCCGCTCGAGGGGTTCCGCGCGCTGTTCGATCAGCTCCGCCGCATGGGCCAGACCGCGAGTCCCGCCGTGGTGCTGCCCGCGCTGATCGCGCAGACGCAGACACTGCAGGGCCTCGCTGCCCAGCCAAACGCCCGCACACGCGGTCCTGCGCTGACCCTGGCCGCGCGGTACGCCGAGTACATCGGCTGGATGTGCCAGGAGGCAGGCAATGACGAGGCGACGCTGTGGTGGACCGACCGCGCCGTTGAGCTGGCGGCCTCGGGCGACGACCACGACCTGGCAAGCTACGCCTTGGTGCGCCGGGCGCTCATCTCGCTCTACCGCAACGACGCAGACGAGACCGTCGCGTTGAGCCGCCGGGCACAGGCTGGCTCAGTCCCGCCCCACATCCGCGGGCTGGCCGCGCTGCATGAGGCTGAGGGGCACGCCCTCGCCGGCGGTCTCCACGCCTGCCTGCGCAGCCTGGACTCCGCCCGCAGGCTGCTCGCGGTCGCGCAGCCGGACCCTACCGAGCCAGTGCTCGGGCCGTCCAACCTGATCGACCCCACCGCCATGATCACCGGCTGGTGCCTGCACGATCTCGGCCGGCCAGGGGAGGCCGCCGAGGTCCTCGACCGCGAGGTCGCCCGATTGCCCCCGCACGCGCTGCGCTCGCGCACCCGGTATGGCATCCGCAGGGCGCTGGCCCATGCCGCGGCGGGCAATATCGACCACGCGTGCGAGGTCGCTGAGCCGCTGCTGGACGCGGCCGGGGTGGTCGGTTCGGCCACGATCCGTACCGACATTCGCCGCCTTGCCAGGACCCTGTCCCGCTTCCCCACCAACAGAGCGGTTCGTGCGCTGTGCCCACGGCTCGCCGCCTCCCTGCGCGTTCCCACCGTCTGATCCGACAAGGAGCACTCCGCATGCCCGAGATCTTTATCAACTACCGCACTGGTGACGAGGAGGCATTCGCGAGCTTGGTCTACAAGGGGCTGTCCGAACGATTCGGCTCCGAGCGGATCTTCCTCGACAAGAAGTCGATCGCGCTCGGCGAGGACTACACCCGCGCGCTGCCTACCGGCGTCTATGACAGCGAGGTGCTGCTCGCGGTCATCGGGCCCCGCTGGCTTACCGCGACCAACAAGCAGGGCCACAACGTGCACCACGAGGATGACTGGGTTCGCAGGGAGATCCTGGAGGCGTTCGACTACGGCGTGCGTGTCATTCCCGTCCTGATAGGCGACACGCCGCGAATACGGCTTTGGCCCGACCTCCCAAAGGCGCTGGCCACGCTCGCCAACCGCCAAGATCACGGGCTGGATCTCGAAAGCCTTGAAGCCGATCTCCGCGCGTTGGGCGACAAACTCGTGCAGCTCGTCCCCTCGCTCGCCGCCCACGACCAGGCCAAGGAGGTCCCAGAGCCGGGGATCGGCGACGGGCGGGGCTCGACGATGTTGCGGGCAGGCGACCACGCTCACCAGCAGACCGGCGGCACTAGCACCGTCGTCAAGGACCCCCGAGGGCCGGTGCACACTGGCACCGGGGACCAGTTCACCGGCGACGGCGTGAACTACGTGACGGGAAGCAACAGCGGCGGGATCCGCCAGACGTTCGGCTCCCGGCGCAAGCGCCCGAACGACGAGCGATGAGCCCCCACGTGGCGTCGTTCCTTTTCGACTCTGAAGGGCCGGTGAACACCGGAACCGGAAACCAGTTCAACGCTCCCGTGTACATCTTCGACCAGTCTCGCGAGCGTTTGGTGCGCATGGGTGAGCTGCGCGCTGTCGCGTACGAGCACATGCGCTGGCTGTACCCGCGGTTCGTCGAGCCACGGAACTACGGTCAGGCGCAAGAGTTGCTGGAGGACAACGGGAGCGTCCTGCTGACGGGTGCGCCAGGCAGCGGCCGGCGCGCCGCAGCGCAGATGCTGCTGCACGACCCGTCTGATATGAGCGGCCTGATCCGCGAGCTGCCGGACACGTCAAACTCCTCGGGCAGACCGGTGCTGGACAGCGACGCGGTCGACGCAGGGGAGCGCCTGCTGCTGGACTTATCCATCAGCGACGAGAGCGATAAAGATAACGGCACGCTGCTGCGGCAGCTAGGGGCATACCGCGCCGTGGTGCATGAGCGTGGCGCGCGCTTAGTTGTGGTATTGCCTCAAAGCCGGACGTACCACCTGGACGCGGAACTCGGACCGCCCCCTGTGGAGATCGGTAGGCCGAACGGCACGGAGGTGTTCCAGCAGCACCTGCGCGGCGACGGCATCCGGGTCGGCAGAGAGCAACTCGGTATCGATGACCTGCCGACGCTGTTGGGCTCCGCGCCGATGCGCGACATCGCCGAGCTGGCCAGGCTGGTCCAGGATGCCAGGAAGTTGGAGCCTGTGCAGGCGTTCTCGCACTGGCTGGGCGGGGCGCTCGAAGCGCTGACCCAGTGGAGCGACAAGGTCGCGGAACAGATGAAGGAGCTTGCCTCGGGTCAGCAGCGTGCCCTACTGATAACAACCGCGATGCTCAGCGAAGCGCCAGCCGATGCGGTCTGCGGGGCAACCTCCGAGCTGCTCAAGACCTTCAAGCAGCCTGAGGACGAGCTTCCTCTACTGGAGCGAAAAGGCTTCAGGGAGCAACTCGCCGAGATCGGCGCGAAAGCGAACGGTGCTGGACGGGTTAGCTTCACACGGCTCGCTTACGACCGGGCGGTGCGCACCCATTTCTGGACTGATTACCCCGACCTGAGAGAAGGCTTTCGCGACTGGGTGGGGACCGCGATCAGCCAGTCGCCGCTTACCAGTGAGGATCGGGACAGGATGATCATCTCGTTCGCTGAACAGGCGCTACGAACCGACCGACCCGGTGACCTGCGGCACTTGGCCGAACACTGGGCGAAGCGCACCGACCCCAGATGGCCATCGAAGCTACTGCCGCAAGCCGTCAGAGCACTGGAGCGTGGACTGAGCCACGAGCGGTACAGCTTTTTCTTCCGACGCCAGCTCTACACCTGGTCAACGGCTTACAACTTGTCGTCAGACCTCGCCCAGGTAGTCGTCCTCGTGTGCTCGGAGGTCATCGCGCCGACCCATCCCAAACAGGCTGTGGTCCGCCTGCACCACATCTTCCGGCGCCGTTCAGATGCGGCCGGCGAAGCGGCGTATGACGCCCTGCTGGACCTCGTCGACCGCGACCCTCGCCTGTGCTCCTACCTGCTCGCCCGGGTCACACGCGACCGGGCCACGCACGACCCGAGAGAAGTGGTCCCCGACACGGCCCTGTTCCTTGAGCTAGCGGGCCCCGACCGGCTCACCGCTGCCTCCCTGCAGATGCCACCTCTTATCGAGGATGTGACCGTGCGGGCTCAGCTCGTCAGCGGCTGGAGGACCGTGCTGGCAGCGCCGTCCTCGCTGCGCTGCGCCGCCCAGGTGCGGGTCTGGTTGGCGGCTTGCGCGGATGACCGGTTCTGCGATCGTCTGCTCGACGTGCTGGTCAACTCGTGCGACGGCCGGTACGACGTGCTCAGCCGCTTGTACGTCATTGCGCGCGACTGGGCGTACGCACCCGACGGGCGCCGGGGAGAGCGGATTCGGATCACCGACCGCCTGAATCACAAGATCGATGCCGCGCAAGGGATCGACTTCTACCTATGACACCGTACCGGAGGCCTCTCCATGACCGCCGAAGAGAAGACCCTGCTGGCCGCTCTCACGATTACCGCTGTGTTGGTGCCGGTCGTGCTTGGCGCAGCGCTCGGCTGGCCGGTGTGGTCGTGGCTGCTGCTCATAGTCCCGCTGGTCGGCATACACGTCCGGGTGGCTAGGAGCATCCAGCGGCGCGCGCAACGGGAGCGGGAGGCGAAGGTCGCGCAAGTCGAGCAGCCCGAGGTCTCGCAAACGCTGGTGGCCGACGTCGCCTTGCCGAGTGCCGTCGCCCACTACAAGTTCCTCTTTTCCGCGGCGGTGTACTGGCGCCCCGCAATGGGGTCGACGGTGGAGCACGCAAACCCTGGCGAACTCGCGGCCGACGCGATCGTCACACGGGCGCAGGCGGTCACCGCGACGGAGGACCCGAGCAGGGTCGATGTCGTCAGGCACAGGCTAGCCGGTGTGCTCGGCGCTGTGCAGCCGGACGCATCCGGTGGCGTGGAGGCATGGGCCGAGCAGGTCCAGCTCATGCTGTCCGAGGCCGACCAGGCGCGGCTGCGCAAGCTGTCGGACCGGCGCAAGGACCAGGACATCTGGGAGCGCGAGCGCGACCACGAGCGCAGCAAGCGGGAGTACCTTGCCGATGACGTGCTGAAGAGCCCCGGCAGCGCGGTCGTATGGTGGCTGGCGCAGAAGGACCATGACGTCGAGGACACCGTGCGCCTTCTCGGCGAGCTGGCCCGGCTCTCCGCCGCAGCCAACAACGCGGAGGTACCCGCCTCGGTCCTGCCGCGCCAGTTCTCCTTCGAGTCGCTGGACGGCGGGCAGCCGTTCCCGAACGGCAGCTCGGTCGCGAGCCAATTTGGCGAACTGATGGACGCGCTGGACTACGACGGTAACCAGCACGCGCTGTTTGCCCACCACTTCGCTCGGCTGCTTGAGAAAGCCGGGAAGCCCGACGAGGCTCAGGAGATTCGTCGGCGTTTCGACGCGCCCGCGGTCGCTGAGGAATCGGCGGATATTCCCGAGCCTGACGGCGAGTTGCGGGACCGGCCAGCGCCCGACGAGGAGCCACCTCCCCAGAAGGAGCCTTGGTGGACCTCTCAACCGCCGGAGGAGCCGGAGCAGGACGAACAGCCGTAGGGGGGCGGATGGGCGGCTGCTGCCGGGAACGCTTGGCGAGCCGCGCAAATGATCGCCGCCGCTCGCTCGGCCGTTTTCAAGATGGCGCCGCAGCTACTGCGAATCCACGCAGGCGGCATCGACTTGAACTGTGTTGGCCCCGATGTTGCGGCGGTGGGTCAACATCGCCGACCATGACGGCTTCATCGCCCCCGCACCCGACCTTACCGCACTATTCGGCCCATCGACACCCTCGGACAGCAGCCTCGAAGGCGGCTGGACTCTCGACAACGGCACCGAACCACATGCCGCCGACCTCTACCTCACGAAGAAGCAGACAGAAACAGACGGAACATCCGTGGGTCAAATCCTCACCTCAACCGACTGCTAGCTGGAGCGAAATGTACATCCGAGCGTGGAATCCCCTCATAGGTAGCGCATAGGTGTAGATATACGGGGCCGGGCGTTTCCGTCGGGCGATGCTCACGCAGTGGCTCTCGTCCCCTCGAGGGGGAGTAGCGCGGTGAGCTGCACGACGGTCCTGTGCTGTTTGACGTGCTGCTCGTGGCGGACTCTCTGTGGAGCCGCAGCGCGTACCCACGGAACGGAGCACGCGTTCCTCTATCAGGGCTGCGGCCTCCATGCGGTCGGTCTTGTTCGTATGGAGCGCCGCGACCTCTGCGGCGGCTTGGATCAACGCACATCAGGGATACAGCGAGGTATGACCTTGGTGTGCTCAGGTGTCATCCGCATGTTGGTCTCCATCGCCCGGCGGCTGGTCTCGCTCGTAGCCGTGCTGATCGGACTGTCGGCGATGGTGTTCGCGTTCGTGCGGGCGCTACCGGGCGCCACGGCGACCTCGGGGTCCCGGCACGCTCGCGGCGCCTGGTCATCGAGGAGCGCGCCAGCGTTTCCGGCCACCGTCGAGTTGAGCTTCGCGGCGATGCTGTTCGCGGTGGGCGCCGGCATCCCGCTCGGGTTCATCGAGCGTATCGGCAGGCGTCGGCCGGGTACGGTCGAGCCAGTACGAGCAGCAGCTCGTGACGCGAAGGAGGAGCACGATGGATTTCACGGATATGGCCAGAGACGTGCGGGACGCGCTGACCGTCTCCCGTGTCTTCGGTGATCCGTACGAGCGGGGCAGCATCACGGTGATTCCGGTGGCCTCCGTGCGGGGCGCCGCGGGAGGCGGCGGGGGCGAAGGGGAGGGCCCGAGCGGCAAGCCGCAGGAGGGCAAGGGAGGCGGGTTCGCGCTGGCCGCCAAGCCCGCCGGGGTCTATGTCATCGACGGCCAGTCGGTGCGCTGGCGGCCGGCCCTGAACCTCAACCGCGTCATCCTCGGTGGGCAGACCGTGGCGGTCGTCGCACTGCTGGTCCTGCGGCGTCTCCTGAAGGGGCGACGGTCATCTGGAGGAGGTCACCGAACGCGCCGCTCGCGAGCGGCATGACCCCTGTGCTGTGACCACGCCGTTCACGAGACCAACGCCCCTGGCGAATGTCGAGGAGCCGGTCGACGATTCTGGTCTCGGACGCTTGCTGCCGTGGATCCGCTCGACTGGCTCAACTCGCAACAGCGCCAACTACCCATCCGGTCAGCGCGCCGGGTCCTCGGCGTGAGGGCATGCACCGCTGTGCGGTTGGAACAGCTCGATGGGGTTGCCGGCTGGGTCCTCCAGGACCGGTCGGGCCATCCCGCGTCAGGATCGCAGACCCCGGGGTGAGCATCGACGGTGAGCCCAGTCTCTCGGTGGAACGCGATCGCATCATCGACGTCGTGGACGATGCAGCGCACGCTGACCACGGCCATCGTTGCTGTCCTCGGTGCACCGTTGCTGGTCGTCCGCCTGGGCGAGCGTCTTCGTCGAGCCGCACCGATACTCCGATGGTCGTGACCCTCGTGTACCACAATCTGTCCTCCACATGTTGATCTACAGCGCGCGGCGGCTGGTTGCGCTCGTGCCTGTGCTGATCGGGCTGTCGGTGGTCGTGTTCGCGTTCGTGCGGGCGCTGCCGGGTGGGCCGGCCCAGGCGTTGTTGGGGGAGCGCGCGACGGCCGTGTCGCGGGCGCAGCTGGAGCGCCAGCTCGGCCTGGAGCGGCCGCTGCGCGTCCAGTACGTCGGGTATTTGCGCGCGGTCGCGCGCGGTGACCTCGGCGTGTCGGTGCGGTCGCGGCGGCCGGTCCTCGACGAGCTGAAAGAGCGTTTCCCCGCCACGGTCGAGTTGAGCCTCGCGGCGATGCTGTTCGCGGTCGGCGTCGGCGTCCCGCTCGGGTTCGCCGCCGCGAAGCGCCGTCAGGGGCTGCTCGACCACGCCAGCCTGGCCGCGTCGCTGGTCGGGGTCAGCTTCCCGGTGTTCTTCCTCGCGCTGATGCTGAAGTACGTGTTCGCGGTGAGGCTCGGGTGGTTGCCGAGCTTGGGCCGGCTCGACGTCACCCGCAGCCTCGCTCACCCGACGGGCTTTTACCTGCTCGACGCGCTGCTGGCCGGCGACGTCGACGCGCTCGCCGACGCGCTCCGCCACCTCGTCCTGCCGGCGGTCGCGCTCGGCACGATCCCGCTCGCGGTCGTCGCGCGGATCACCCGTGCGGCGACGCTCGACGTCCTGTGCGAGGGCTACGTCCGCACTGCCCGCGCGAAGGGTCTGGGCAGCCTCGCCGTCGACCGCCGGCACGTCCTCGCGAACGCGCTGCTGCCCGTCGTCACCGTGGTCGGGCTCCAGGCCGGGCTGCTGCTGACCGGGGCGGTGCTCACGGAGACGGTGTTCGCGTGGCCGGGGGTCGGCAGCTGGATCCTCGACGCGATCCGCTTCCGCGACTACGCGGTCCTTCAGGCCGGGATCCTGTTTTTCGTGCTGGTCGTCGTGCTGGTGAACCTGCTCGTCGACCTCTCGTACGCCTTCTGTAACCCGAGGATCCGGTACCGGTGAGCGTTGTCGGGGCGCATGCCGCCGAGCTCGCGCTCGAGCAGCGGTCGGGCCTGTGGCGGGACGTCTGGCAGCGGCTGGTCCGCAACCCCGGCGCGATCGTCGGCGCGGTGCTTCTGCTCGTGTTCGTCGGCGTCGCGCTGCTCGCGCCGCTGGTCGCGCCGTCCGGCCCGGACCAGCGGGTCGGCGGGCTGGCGGCGGTCCCGCCCGGGCCGTCGCCGGACCACCTGTTCGGCCTTGACGAGCAGGGCCGGGACCTGTGCTCGCGGGTCGTCTACGGCGCGCGGCTCTCGCTGGTCGTCGGGATCGTGTCGGTGGCGGTGGGCCTGTCCGGCGGGCTCGTGCTGGGTGCGGTCGCCGGGGCGGCTGGCGGCAAGCTCGACGCGGTGGTCATGCGCCTGATGGACGTCCTGCTGGCCGTCCCCAGCCTGTTGCTCGCGATCGGCCTCGTCGCGCTCCTCGGCCGCGGTCTGGCGCAGGTCATGGTCGCGGTCGGGGTCGTGAACGTCCCGATCTTCGCGCGGCTGCTGCGCGGGACGATGCTCGGGGTCCGCCAGTCCGACTACGTCCTGGCCGCCCGGTCGCTGGGGGCGTCGCGCCGCCGTCTGCTGCTCACCCACATCCTCCCGAACTCGGTCGCGCCGGTGATCGTCCAGGCGACGCTCGCGACGGCGACCGCGATCGTCGACGTCGCCGGCCTGAGCTTCCTGGGGCTCGGCCCGGCGGACCCCGCCCTCCCCGAGTGGGGCAAGATCCTGGCGGACAACGTCAACCGGATGCAGAGCTCGCCACACCTCGTGTTCTTCCCCGGTTTCGCGATCGTGGCGTCGGTGCTGGCGGTCAACCTGATCGGGGACGGCCTGCGCGAGGCCATCGACCCGAAACTCGACACCTGACACCGCACCTGATGTCGGCGACCCGCTGGAGTCACTGAACCCGGTGCCCATGGAAGAGCGAGAGCCGTGAGCCCGGCTTACCAGGGTTCGGTCAGCAGCTCCAGATCAGGCGAGGTGGGACCGGACTGGAGCTCCTCGAACACGTACGCCACGCCCGCGGCGAGCTCCGGATCGTCGGCGTTGCGCCACTGCTCCAACAGCGCCTCGGCGGCGTCCTGGTCGTTGGCTCGCAGGAGCAGGCGGGCAAGACGCGCGACGGCGTCGGGCAAGAGGATCGGGTCGCCTGGGTCGATCGCCTGCTCGAAGGCGGCACGGGCCTCGTCTGTCCGTCCGGCGCGCTCGTGGATCAGCCCGGCGTTGAACGCGGCCTTCGCGGCGGTTGTGCCACGCGGGTAGCAGCCCTGTGCCAACGTGAACGTCGCGAGCGCCTCAGCCTCCTCGCCGTGCTGGGCGAGCAGCACGCCGAGATTGTTGGTCGCCTGTGCCGCGTACTCGGGATGGTGGCCGTCGATCACCCGCTGGTAGGCGGCCCGGGCCGTGACGTCGTCCTCGCCGTGGGCGAACCGGCCACGCCAGAAGGCGGCCTCGGTGGCGTCGCGCCCCCAGTCGGACGCCATCGCCTGATCGAGCAGCGCCGCGGCCATGGCGTGCTCACCTTGATAATGCAGCCACTGCCCGAGCTCGCAGGTCGTCCCTGTCACCATGTAGTCGGGCAGGCGTCCGAGCAGCCGTTGGTAGACGGCCATCGGATCGACCTGCTCCTTGGGAGCGGCCAGACGCGCGTGGCGCCAGATCGCCTCCGCGATCCGCTCGGTCTTGCAACCGGTGAGCGCCTGCTCGTAGGCGGCCATCGCCTGGTCGTCCGCGCCCTGCTGCTCGTGGAGGCGCCCGAGATTCAGCGCCGCATTGCACGGCACGTCGCTGAAGATGTCGTCGGAGGCGATCGCTCGCTCGTAGTAGGCCTGGGCGCGGTCGAGCTTTCCCAGCCTCTGGAGCGTGATCGCCAGCGCGTGCATCGCCGAAGCCCTGTACGGGTTGAGCCTGGCCTCGATGGCGTAGGTGAACGCCGCCTCGGCTCCGTCCGCGTCACCGAGTTCCCCGAGCAGCAGCCCAAGGTTGTGCGACGCCTGCGGCGACGCCTGCCAGTAATCCAGGTCGATCGCCTGCTGGTAGTGGCTCCGTGCCCGCTCGATGTCCTTCCTACGGTCGTACAGCAGGCCGAGGATGAACGCCGCTATTGCCTGTCCCGCCGGTGTCAGCAGGCCGGTGTTCGCGGGCTCCAATACCGCGACGGCGCGCTCGTTCTCTCCCCGATTCGCCCACAGCACGCCGAGGCTGACCGCGGCCGCCGCCCGGACCGGCTCGTCCTCGGCCTGGAGGGCGTGGGTCCAGGCTCGCTCGGCGATCTCCTCGTCGTGGTTCAGCTCCCCCCAGCTGCCGACCTCCAGCAGGCCGCTGGGCGGCAGGTGCGTGAACAGCCAGTCCCAGGTCTCGGGCGGGATCGGCGGCACGTCGAACCCTGCCCTGTCGCTGATCGCCGGTGACACCCGGTACGCGTCGTCGCCGTCCGGGATCAGCAGCGGGAGCTGGCCCTCCTGGCACGAGGCGGCCCAGTCGATGCCGGCGCGCAGCTCGTCGTCGCTGACCGGCTCGCCGGGCCATCGCCGGGCGCAGTAGTCACGGGCCAGGCCGATCAGGTCCTCGGCTGGGATCGGATGCTTCGAGCCCGCCCGGCCGCAGTCGCCGGCGGCCAGCACGACCGCATAGCCTGCGGGCAGGGTGTCCTCCGCCTCGTCGAACCGGCGCACGAGGTCCGGCTTCGCCTCCGAGTGCTTGCGCAGCTCTTCCAGCTCCGCCAGCGTCCGCTCGACGTACGCGTGGTCGTCGTCAGCCATCGCACCGCTCCCACGTTGCACCCTGTCGCAGGCAGCCACCCGCGACGGAGGCAGGGATCATAGCCACGCACCCACGGCGGCCCGAAATCGAGCCGTGCGGTCAGCGGGGCAGCGCGGATTTCGTCGGTAGCAGGTTGTGTTCGGCTGCAATCCGCTGCTCAGAACGTGTTTGAGAAGTATTCCGGGGGTCGCGTCGCGTCGGGTTCCGCTCGCGAAGAGCCTTTTAGGTCGGAGCCTCTTTCCGGGACGCGACGCGACCCTGTTGTCAGGCGATCGTCGTCTGGTTTTGTTATATCTGAGGCGGTTTCGGACGGCTTGTGGCCGCCGAAACCGCGCTCCGCTTCGCTTCGCCCACGGGGCAAGGCCGCGATTCTCAAACACGTGCTCAGAACTACTTTTCAGCACATCCGCGTGCCCACCAACTGTGGAAGCCCTGCCGAGGTAGGAAATCTGTGTCCGCGGCTGTCGCCAGGACGGGCGCGCTCAATCTCGCAGCGAACGAATGTTCCCAGTCTGCGCCCCTTCTGGCCCTGCCCGGGATACGAACTCGACCCGCTGGACCTGATCGCGGTCAGCCCCTTCTCCCGGCCGCGGCTGTCAGAGGGCGGTTGCCCCGGATTGGCGGGACGACGGGGGTGCTACGGCCTCGGCGTAGAGTCAGCGACCATGAGCGCACAGACCACAGCAGAG
>JBOGEB010000120.1:0-13207 GCA_050743125.1 Egibacteraceae bacterium | reverse complement strand
TTGCGGCGCAAGCTGTGGGCCTGGGCGACGCGGACCCAGGTCCGGGCCTGCCGGTGGGGCAGCGGCAGCGCGTCGATGTCCGTCCGGTCGGCGACCCGCAGCGCCTCGATCGGGTCACCGGCCTCGACCCAACCCGCGATCTCGCAGAACGCCACGTTCGCCGGGCAGAAGGCGGTCCACGGGTCGACGTACCCCTCCGGCAGGAGCTGCGCGATGCGCGCGGCGTCGCCCAGCGCCTCGCGCATGGCCGCGACGTCGTCCGTTGCCGTAGCCATGAGGCCCATGGAGATCCGCAACGCGCCGAAGACCGCCACGCGCTCCGGCCGTGCCTGGTCCAGGCCGATTTCCAGGAGCGACGCCGCGTCCTGGGCCACCTTGCCCGCGACGTCGAGGGACCCATGCGCGCCAAGCGCATACCTGAGCCGCCACGCGCTCAAGCCCCGCAGCAGCTCGTCGTCGGCGCGGTCGGCGGCGGCCACCGCGCGGTCGGCCGCGAGACAGCGCAGGTGGTTCTCGCCGAGCTGTTTCAGCAGCATCTCCGTAAGGAAGTAGCAGTGGGCCAGCAGCCCCCAGGCGCGGCGGGTGTCAGGCCCTTCCTGGGCGGCGAGCCGGGCCGCAGCGATCAGGTCGGGCAGCACCAGCGTGAGCTCGGTGTAGCGGCCGGCCCAGCGCGCTCGCCGCGCCCGCTCGACGCGCTCGGCGAGCGTGTCGAGGTCCATCGGCCGCTTCGCGGCGATGTGGGTGAACGTGTCCGGGCACGTCAGCACGGGGACGAGCGCCGGCATCCCGCGCGGCGCATCCTGGTGGCCGCCGCCGTTGGGCGGCAGGTGGACCCCCGGACCGGTGAGCTTGGACAGGTCGACCTTCAGGACGGTCGCGAGCCTGATCAGGGCCACGGCCGCGTCCAGCTGGATCACTCCGCGCTCGACCTGGGACAGCCACGACTCGGAGCGGCCGACGAGGTTCCCGCAGACCTCCTGCGTCAGGCGACGCCGACGGCGGTAGTGGGCTATCCGCTCGCCGAGCGTCGCGTCGTCCTCCATGCCTGGCCTTCCTTGCTCGGGGGGAACGTCACGACGAGCGTACCGGCTCACCGCCGAGGCCTATGCGATGCCGATGCGGCCCGCGAGCCCACGGAGCCCCGGCGTCGCGGTCTTGCGCTCCCGTCCGAGCAGGACGCTCACGAGTTCGCGGCCCTCGCGGTTATAGCGGACCGACTCGGGCGCGATCCGCTCGGCCTCCAGCATCGCCGCCACGGCGGCAGCGTCCTTGCGGCGCAGGCCGTGGGCCTGACCGATGCGGACCCAGGTCCAGGCCTGCCGCTCGGGCAGCGGCAGCGCGTCGAAGTCCGTCCGGTCGGCGACCCGCAGCGCCTCGACCGGGTCGCCGACCTTGGCCCAGGCCGCGATCTCGTTGAACGCCACGTTCGCCGGGCAGAACGCGGTCCACGGGTCGACGTACCCGTCCGGCAGGAGCTGCGCCACCCGGGCGGCCTCGCGCACCGCCTCGCGCATGGTCGCGACGTCGTCCGTTGCCACCGCCTGGTGGCTCATGGAGATCCGCAACGCGCCGAAGACCGCCACGCGCTCCGGCCGTGCCTGGTCCAGGCCGACCTCCAGGAGCGACGCCGCGTCCTGGGTCACCTTGCCCGCGATGTCGTGAGCTCCATGCCCGCGCAGCGCCCATCCGAGCCGCCATGCGGATACGCCTCGCAGCAGCTCGTCGTCGGCGCGGTCGGCGGCGGCCACCGCGCGGTCGGCGGCGAGGCAATCGAGGTGGTGCTCCTTGAGATGCTCCAGCATCATCGCAGCGAGCACGTAGCAGTGGGCCAACAGCCCCCAGGCGCGGCGGGTGTCAGGCCCCTCCTGGACGGCGAGCCGAGCGCCGGCGATCAGGTCGGGCAGCAGCAGCGCGAGCTCGGTGTAGCGGCCGGCCCAGCGCGCTCGCCGTGCCCGCTCGACGCGCTCGGCGAGCGTGTCGAGGCTCATCGGCCGCTTCACGGCGATGTGGGTGAACGTGTCCGGGCACGTCAGCACGGGGACGAGCGCCGGCATCCCGCGCGGCGCATCCTGGTGGCCGCCCCCGTTGGAGGACAGATCGGCCCCCGGACCGGCGAGCTTGGACAGGTCGACCTTCAGGACGGTCGCGAGCCTGATCAGGGCCACGGCCGCGTCCAGCTGGATCACCCCGCGCTCGACCTGCGACAGCCAGCTTTCGGAGCGGCCGACCTGGTTCGCGCAGACCTCCTGCGTCAGGCGACGCCGACGGCGGTAGTGAGCGATCCGCTCGCCGATCGTCGCGTCGTCCTCCATGTCTGGCCTTCCTTGCTCGGAGCGGAGTAGTCACGACGAGCGTACCGGCTCGCCGCCGAGGACTTCCGCTGCGCCTATGCGATGCCGATGCGGCGCGCGAGCCCACGAAGCCCTGGCGTCGCGGCCTTGCGCTCCCGTCCGAGCAGGACGCTCATGAGGTCGTGGATCTCGTGGCGGTAGCGGACCGACCCAGGCGAGATCCGCTCGGCCTCCAGCAGGGCCGCCACGGCGGCGGCGTCCTTGCGGCGCAAGCTGTGGGCGTAGGCCACGCGGACCCAGGTCCAGGCCTGCCGGTGGGGCACCGGCAGCGCGTCGAAGTCCGTCCGGTCGGCGACCCGCAGCGCCTCGACCGGGTCGCCGGCATTGGCCCAGGCCGCGATCTCGTTGAACCCGACGTTCGCCGGGCAGAACGCGGTCCACGGGTCGACGTAGCCGTCCGGCAGGAGCTGCGCCACCCGGGCGGCCTCACGCAGCGCCTCGCGCATGGTCGCGACGTCGTCCGTTGCCACCGCCTGGTGGGACGTGGAGATCCGCAGCGCGCCGAAGACCGCCACGTGCTCCGGCTGCGCACGGTCCAGGCCGGCCTCCAGGAGCGACGCCGCGTCCTGGGCCACCTTGTCCGCGACGTCGAGGGACCCATGCGCGCGCAGCGCATACCCGAGCCGCCATGCGGATAAGCCCCGCAGCAGCTCGTCGTCGGCGCGGTCGGCCGCGGCCACCGCGCGGTCGGCCGCGAGACAGCGCAGGTGGTACTCGCTGAGCTGCTCCAGCAGCATCTCCGCGAGCAGATAGCAGTGGGCCAGCAGCCCCCAGGCGCGGCGGGGATCCAGCCCCTCCTGGGCGGCGAGCCGAGCGCTGGCGATCAGGTCGGGCAGCACCAGCGCGAGCTCGGTGTAACGGCCGGCCCAGCGGGTGCGCCGTGCCCGCTCGACGCGCTCGGCGAGCGCGTCGAGGCTCATCGGCCGCTTCGCGGCGATGTGCGTGAACGTGTCCGGGCACAGCAGCACGGGGACGAGCGCCGGCATCCCGCGCGGCCCGTCGCGGTGGCCGCCGCCGTTGGGCGGCAGGTCGGCCCCTGACCCGGCGAGCTTCGACAGGTCGACCTTCAGGACGGTCGCGAGCCTGATCAGGGCCACGGCCGCGTCCAGCTGGATCACGCCGCGCTCGACCTGCGACAGCCAGCTTTCGGAGCGGCCGACCTGGTTCGCGCAGACCTCCTGCGTCAGTCCACGCTGCTGGCGGTAGTAGGCGATCCGCTCGCCGATTGTCGTGCCGTGCTGCTCCATGCCTGGCCTTCCTTGCTCGGAGCGGAGTAGTCACGACGAGCGTACCGGCTCGCCGCCGAGGCCTATGCGATGCCGATGCGGCGCGCGAGCCCACGAAGCCCCGGCGTCGCGGGCTCGCGCTCCCGCCGCAACAGGACGCTCACGAGGTCGCGGACCGCACGGCGGTAGCGGACCGACTCGGGCGCGATCCGCTCGGCCTCCAGCAGGGCCGCCACGGCGGCGGTGTCCTTGCGGCGCAGGCCGTGGGCCTGGGCGATGCGGACCCAGGTCCAGGCCTGCCGCGCGGGCAGCGGCAGCGCGTCGAAGTCCGTCCGGTCGGCGACCCGCAGCGCCTCGACCGGGTCGCCGGCATTGGCCCAGGCCGCGATCTCGTTGAACCCGACGTTCGCCGGGCAGAACGCGGTCCACGGGTCGACGTACCCGTCCGGCAGGAGCTGCGCGACGCGCGCGGCGTCGCCCAGCGCCTCGCGCATGGCCGCGACGTCATCCGTCGCCGTAGCCAGGTGGCCCATCGAGATCCGCAACGCGCCGAACACCGCCACGCGCTCCGGCCGAGCCTCGTCCAGGCCGGCCTCCAGGAGCGACGCCGCGTCCTGGGCCACGTGGTCCGCGAGGTCGAGAGCTCCGTGCGCGAGCAGCGCATACCCGAGCCGCCATGCGGATACGCCCCGCAACAGCTCGTCCTCGGTGCGCTCGGCCGCGGCCACCGCGCGGTCGGCGGCGAGACACCGGAGGCGGTGCTCGTTGAGCTGCTCCAGCAGCATCTCCGCGAGCACGTAGCAGTGGGCCAGCAGCCCCCAGGCGCGGCGGGTGTCACGCCCTTCCTGAGTGGCGAGCCGGCCTGCGGCGATCAGGTCGGGCAGCACCAGCGCGAGCTCGGTGTAACGGCCGGCCCAGCGGGTGCGCCGCGCCCGCTCGACGCGCTCGGCGAGCGCGTCGAGGCTCATCGGCCGGTCCACGGTGGCACGGACGAACGTGTCCGGGCACACCAGCTCGTACGCGAGCGCCGGCACTCCGCGCGGCGCGTCGTGGTGGCCGCCGCCGTCGGGCGGCAGGTCGACCGCCGGACCGAGAAGCCTCGGGAGCTCGACGTCGAGGGCGGTCGCGAGCTTGATCAGGACCGACACTGAGTCCGGCTGGCGCAGCCCGCGCTCGAGCTGCGACAGCCAGCTGTTGGAGCGGCCGACCAGGGCGGCGCAGGCCACCTGCGACAGGCCACGCCGGCGGCGGTAGTAGGCGATCCGATCGCCGATCGTCGTGCCGTGCTCCACGCCTGGCCTGCTTCGCTCGGGGTCGCGGCCAGCGTACCGGGCAGCGCGTGCCTGAAGAGCATGTGTCGAAACTCCCCAGGACGGTGTCGCGGAGTCGCCGACGAAGGCTCACCCGGGCGTCTCACCGCTGGAAAACCCAAATATGACCAGCGGAACCCGCTCAGGGCACCGACTCTGACCCATGTCCCTCAATGAATCGGGAGGCCCAGAGTGCTTGCAGGATGCATGTAACAGCAGCATACTGATGCTGTGCCTGTCTCGATCACCATCCGGGACGTCCCCGACGACGTCCGCGACGAGCTTGCGTCGCGAGCAGCGCTCGCGCGCCGCTCGCTGCAGGAGCACCTCCGCGCCGAGCTCATCGAGCTTGCCCGTCGTCCCAGCGTCGAGACCCTGATGGCGCGAGTGCGTCTCCGAAAGGAATCGACGGCGAGCAGGCTGTCGTCTGAGGAGATCCTCGCTCACCGGGACCAGGGCCGCCGGTGACGCTGGTCATCGACGCCGCGCTTGTGGCGGCGGCGCTCGTCGATGACGGTGCTGACGGACGCTGGGCGGAGTCGATGCTGCTGTCCGACCATGTGGCAGCCCCGCACCTGATGCCCGTCGAGGCCGCCGACATCCTCCGACGGGCAGCGTTCGCTGGCAACGTGTCCGACGACACCGCCTCGATGGCGCATGCGGATCTGGCGCAGCTGCGCGTCGAGCTCTTCCCGTACGAGCCTTTCGGGCCACGGGTGTGGGAGCTTCGATCGAACGTGAGCGCCTATGACGCCTGGTACGTCGCTCTGGCCGAGTCGCTGGAGGCCCCGCTCGGGACACTGGACGTCAGGCTGAGCCGAGCCCCTGGAACACGCTGCACGTTCCTCACGCCACCACCACGGTAGGCCCGCCAATCTCCACCGGCGGTCAGCGGGCGGCTCGCGCCGGCTCGGGCGGGGTGGCGATCATGGGACCGTCGCCGGAGGGGTCGATGATGCCCTGCTCGGCCCAGGTGTAGCGGCCGTCGAGCACGCGCAGCGCGGCGGCGTAGTTGTGCGCGTCGTCGTTGCGCCACAAGGCGTGGAACAGGTGGTCCACCCGCCGGCGGGCGCCGCGGCAGAACAGGTCGGCGAGCTCGACGGCCTCCGCGCCGTGCGCCAGGTCGTCGGTGACGAGCATCTGTGCGCGGACGCAGGCGGCGCTCATCGCGAACAGCTCCGCGCCGACGTCGACGATCCGGCCGAGGAAGGACTGCTTGCGCTCCAGGCGCCCTTGCCAGCGCGACATCGCGTAGAACGTCGACCGGGCGAGCTTGCGGGCGGACCGCTCGACGAACCGCAGATGCGTGGCGAGGTCGCCGAACTCGCCGTAGGCGCCGGGCACGGTACCGGGGCCCCAAGCGAGCTTCGGGAACCACTGTGCGTAGAAGCCGCCGGCCTTGACCGCGGTCCTCGCCCGCTCGGCAAGCGCGACGTCGGGCTCGATGAGCTTGCCGGCGACGGACAGGTGCGCGTCGACCGCCTCGCGTGCGATGAGCAGCCGCATGATCTCCGACGAGCCCTCGAAGATCCGGTTGATCCGCGTGTCGCGCAGGACCTGCTCGGCCGGCACCGGCTTCTCCCCGCGGGCCTTGAGCGACGCGGCGGTCTCGAAGCCGCGGCCGCCGCGGATCTGGACGAGGTCGTCGGCGACGAGCCACGCGTGCTCGGAGTTGTAGAGCTTCGTGAGCGCGGCCTCGATGCGGATGTCGTTGCGGGCGTCGTCGGACAGCGCGCCGGCCAGCTCGACGGCGGCCTCCTGAGCGAACGCGGACCCGGCGATGTAGGCGATCTTCGCCGCGACGGCCTCGTGCTTGCCGATCGGCTGGCCCCACTGCACCCTCGCCAACCCCCACTCGCGGGCGATCTTCAGCGCCCACTTCGAGGTCGCGGCGTTAGCCGCGGGCAGGGACAGGCGCCCGGTGTTCAACGTGGTCAGGGCGATCTTCAGGCCCTGGCCCTCCTTGCCGATGAGGTTGGCCGCAGGCACCCGCACGTCCGTCAAGCGCGTGACGCCGTTCTCGATGCCGCGCATGCCCATGAACTCGTTGCGGTGCTCGACGACGATCCCCGGCGAGTCGGCCTCGACGACGAACGCGCTGATCCCGCCGCGGTGGCCGTCCGAGCGCGGCACGACCGCCATGACCACAAGCAGCTTCGCGATCACGCCGTTGGTGGTCCACAGCTTGACGCCGTTCAGGAGGTAGGCGGAGCCGTCCTCGGTCGGGACCGCCGTCGTGCTCATGCGCGCGGGGTCGCTGCCGACGTCCGGCTCGGTGAGCAGGAACGCGCTGACCGCGTCCTTCGCGACCCGCGGAAGGAACGCGCGCTTCTGCTCCGGCGTGCCGGCGAGCTTCAGCGGCTCCGGCACGCCGATCGACTGGTGCGCCGAGAGCAGCGTGCTGATCGCGCTGTGGCACGACCCCGCGAGCTGGAGCGCCCGGTTGTAGTACACCTGCGAGAGCCCCAGGCCGCCGTACTCCTCGGACACCTTCATGCCCAGGGCGCCGAGGTCGACCAGGCCCTTCATGACCCGGTCAGGGATCTTCGCGTCGCGCTCGATCTCCAGCGGGTCGACCTCGGCGCGGAGGAACTCCTCGAACCTGGCCAGGAACGCCTCGCCCTTGGCGCGGTCCTCCTGCGACGGCCGCGGGTGGGGGTGGATCAGGTCGAGCCGGAGCCGGCCCAGGAACAGCTCCTTGCCGAAGCTCGGCTTGCGCCACTGGGCCTCGCGCGCGGCCTCCGCCACCTGCCGTGACCGTCGCTCGTCGGGATTGGTCCGCTGGGAAGCCATATTCGCCTCCTACCCGTCGGTAACTTGCGGCCCCAGGCTACCCGCTCTACGGCGAGAGCCGCTCCCGCACCCACCCGTCGCCGACCCGGCGGTACCGCAGGCGGTCGTGCAGGCGGTCGTGCCGATCTTGCCAGAACTCGATCTCGAGCGGGCACAGCCGATAGCCGCTCCAGTGCGGCGGGCGCGGGACGCTCCCGTCGGGGTAGGCCGCCGCGACGGCGCGCGCCCGGGCCTCGAGCGCCGCGCGGCTGGGCAGGACCTCCGACTGGTCCGAGGCCCACGCGCCCAGGCGCCTGCCGAGCGAGCGCGTAGCGAAGTACGCGTCGGACTCGCACTCCTCGATCCGCTCAACAGAGCCGAGAACGGTGACCTGCCGGCCGAGCGTGATCCACGCGAACACGAGCGCCGCGCGCGGGTTGGCCGCGAGCTCCCGGCCCTTGCGGCTGCGGGAGTTCGTGAACCACGTGAACCCGCGCTCGTCCACGCCCTTGAGCAGCACGGTCCGCGCTGACGGCCGCCCGGTCGCGTCGGCGGTCGCGAGCGTCATCGCGGTCGGCTCGTCCATCCCGCTCGCCACCGCAACCGCGAACCACGCCTGGAAGGCGACGATCGGGTCGGGATCCAGATCCGCCTCGTCGAGCCCCTCCGGACGCTCCCTATTCACGGTCATTCGAGGTGGGGGAGATCCAGGTCACGACGCGGCGGCGTGTACACGCCGGCCGCGTCGTCATGCCACGGTGGCAGCAGCGACCAGCGTCCCTCGCCAGCCAGCCGGAGGTCGGCGTGGTCGAGGGTGGCGATTGCGTCAGCGCCCAGCCGCTCGGCGACCGCGATCACCGAGCTGTCTACCAGCCCGAGGTTTGCGTCCGCGTAGCGGGCGTCAATGGCGCGAGCGCGCGCAAGCACGTCGGGGCTGACGGGTTCCAGAAGATACGGGCCTTCGTCCAAGTCCGTGAGGAACGCGCGTGCCGAGGTGAGGCTGACCCGTGAGCGGATGAGGTAGTCAACTTCGACGGCCACCGTGACCGGCACGATCAGCGCGGCGTCAACATGGGCTTCGAACAGCTGACGGCAGAGGGCGTGATGACGGTCGCGGCGAGAGATGGCAGCGACCAAAGGGCCGGTATCACAGACGATGATCAGGACAGCCCCTCGCGGAGATACCGTTCCGCGTTCAGACCAAGGTCATCGACAGCAGCGTCGCCGCTGGCATGAGAAGCGAACCGTCGGCTTCGCGAGGAGAGTGCCTCAAGGACCAGTTCCGCCAAGAGCTGACCCAGCGACTTGCCCGAACGCTCCGCCATGTGGCGCAAGCGGACATGGAGAGCCTCCGGGAGGTTGATCGTCGTACGATGCATGCGGTGATCATATCGCATACTGATGCTAGTGGTCCGCGGAGAACCCGTGGCATTCGTGCGCAAAGCATCCGCACCTCGCGGCGTTGCTGAGGACAACCAGTACACGGCGCGGCCCGCGCGGAGCGCTTCGCCTTGCGCGCCGGGGAGCACTCCGCCCGGGCCCCCTCACAGCGATCGGGGGCGTCCCCAGGGTCCCCTCTGGGGTTCCGGACCCCCTCACAGTCAACGGAACTTTCCGCTTGGACCATTAGGCGTTTAGGTGGCTGGACTGAGCCGAAACGGAAAGAGAGAACAGGTGGACCTGCGCGCGCAGGCTGAGCGCTGGCTCGCCGAGGATCCCGACCCACGGACGAGGGCCGAGCTCGCGGGGCTGATCGAGCGCTCCGACGAGGCGGGGATCGCCGACCGGTTCTCCGGGCGGCTGGCGTTCGGCACCGCGGGGATCAGGGGGCCGCTCGGGGCCGGGCCGAACCGGATGAACCGGGCGGTGGTGCGACGGGTCACGGCCGGGCTGGCGGACAGGCTGCACGCTGCCGATCCGCACGCCGCCGCCCGCGGTCTGGTCCTGGGCCGGGACGCGCGCCACGGCTCGGAGGAGTTCGCTTCCGACGCCGCTGCAGTGCTCGCCGGCGCGGGGATCGGGGTGCGCCGGTTCGCCGAGCCGGTCCCGACGCCGCTCGTCGCATTTGCGGTGCGGGCGCTGGGAGCAGGCGGGGGCGTGCAGATCACCGCGAGCCACAACCCGGCGAGCGACAACGGCTACAAGATCTACGGCCCCGACGGGGCGCAGATCGCCCCGCCGGTCGATGCCGAGATCACCCGGGCGATGGACGGGATCGAGTCCCTGGACGACATCCCGGTCGTGACCGACAGCCCGTTGGTTCAGCCGGTTCCGTCCGCGGTCCGTGAGGCGTACCTCGACGCGGCGGCGGGCCTCGCCCTGCATCCGGAGCACCGCGACCTGTCGATCGTCTACACCCCGCTTCACGGCGTCGCGGGTGAGCTGTGCGCCGAGCTGCTCGACCGGGCGGGGTTCACGGACGTCCGCACGGTGCCCGCCCAGGCCGACCCCGACCCGGACTTCCCGACGGTCGCGTTCCCCAACCCGGAGCTGCCGGGAGTGCTCGACCTCGCGCTCGGCCTGGCCGGCGAGGTCGGTGCCGACCTCGTGCTCGCGAACGACCCCGACGGGGACCGGATCGCCGCGGCGGTGCCAGGGCCTCCAGCGCGGCTGCTGACCGGGGACGAGGTCGGCTGCCTGCTCGCCGAGTACCTCCTGGCGTCCGGCCGTGGCGGGCCGGAGCGTGTGGTCGCCACGACGGTCGTGTCGTCGCGGCTGCTCGCCCGGATCGCAGAGGCGCACGGCGTGGGCTACGCCGAGACGCTGACCGGCTTCAAGTGGCTGGCGGGTGTCGCGGAGCGCGCCCGAGCCGAGGGTGGCCGGCTCGTGCTCGCATACGAGCAGGCCCTCGGCGTCATGGTGGGCGACGCGGTGCGGGACAAGGACGGGATCAGCGCCGCGCTCGTGCTCGCCGAGCTGGCCGCTTGGCTGAAGGCGCGGGGCCGCACGCCGCTCGACGCCCTCGACGACCTTGCCCGGCGCTTCGGGGTCCACGCGACTGTGGGCTGGTCCGTGCGGCTCGAGGGCGCGCGGGGAGCGGCGCTGGTCGACGAGACCCTCGACCGGCTCCGGACCGCCCCGCCGGCCGCGGTCGACGGGGTCCCGGTCGTCGTGGTCGCTGACCATGCCGAGGGCGTACGCCGCCATGCGGACGGCGCCGCCGAGCCGCTGACCACCCCACGGGCGGACCTCGTCGGGCTCGAGCTGGCCGACGGCTCCCGCCTCCAGATCCGCCCCAGCGGCACCGAGCCGCTGCTCAAGCTCTACGCCGAGGTCGTCGAGCCGGTCGTCGGCGGTGACGTCCCCGCCGCGCGGGTCCGCGCTGGCCCCCGCCTCGACGCCCTCGCCGGAGCCTTCCAGCAGCTGGCCTTCGGCCGTTAGCACCCCGCGGCAGAAATACGCTGGCATTCGAGCGACCCTGCATCCACGCTCGCCGCGTTGCGCCTCGCTTTCACATTTGTCGCCCGGCCGGGTATGCGCGCTCGGCGCGCCTTGCGAGCGCGGCGCACAGGGCCGCTCTCGGTGCGTCACCGTATTATTGCCACGGAGTACTTAGCGCGTGTCCGGGAGGGTGGGTGGCTTTTCTCCGGATCCGAAGGAAAAGTTGCAGGGCAGACGGGCAAGGCGGCAGTTCGTATCCCGCTTGCCTTTGCATCCGAAGGAAAGGTGCAACCGCGCGGAGCCGCGTCCCAGGCAACTGCGCGAATCCTCACACACGTTCTTAGGGCTGTGCAATCGGGCACAGGCTCATTACAGTGAGCACGGGGGGTGACGTCCGGAGAACGCGATGTCGTCGAGATCCCCGATGGAGGAGGTTCTCGCCGCCGGCGGAGCGATGGGCCGGCTGATCCGCTCCGTCGATTGGTCGGCGACCCCGATCGGACCGATCCAGAGCTGGCCGCAGAGCCTTCGGACGGCCGTGAGCATCTGCCTGCCGTGCCCCTTCCCGCTCCTGATCTGGTGGGGTCCCGAGCTGGTGATGCTCTACAACGACGCGTACCGGCCGCTCCTCGGGGCCGCCAAGCACCCGCAGGCCATGGGCGCGCGCGGCGCGGACGTCTGGCCCGAGATCTGGGACGTCGTCGGGCCGATCCTGCAGGGGGTTCTCCAGCGGGGCGAGGCCGCTCACGTTGAGGACCGGTGCCTGCTGCTCGACCGCCACGGCGGCACGGAGGAGCGCTATTTCACGTTCTCGTACTCGCCGATTCGGGGTGACGCGGGCGAGGTCTGCGGCGTCTTCACCCAGGTCACCGAGGCCACCCAGCGGGTGCTCGACGAGCGGCGCCTGCGGACACTGCGACAGTTCGCCGAGGACCACCAGGCGTGTTCCGAGCCGGTCGCGGAGCGAATCGGGACGGCCGACGAGCCGGAGCGGCCGTCGGAGCCGGACCATGGCGAGCGGCTCGAGACCGTCCAGCGCAGCCTGCCACCGACCCGTCTCCCCGACCTCGAGCACGTCGCGGTGTCGGCGCGCTCCCTGCCGCGGGCCTTTGACGTCGAGGCTGGTGGAGGCTGGTACGACGTCGTGGCGCTGCCCGACCGCGAGGGGGTCCGGGGGGGTGCCGTCCTCGGGAAGCGGACGCTGCTCGCCGTCGGCGAGGTGAAGGGCCGGGGGGCTCAGGCCGCACCGGCGAGAGAGCAGCTCCGCAGCGCGCTCCGAGCGTACGCCTTCCAGGGGATGGGACCGGCCAGAGCCCTGGAGCGGTTGAACCAGCACGGCGGGCAGCACGCCTCGACGGTGCTCTGCCTCCAGTTCCATGCCCGGACTGGCCGGCTCGTCTACGCGGCCGCTGGCCATCCGCCGCCAGTCCTGCTCCGGACAGACGGGAGTGTGGAGCACCTCGCGGGCGGACAGGCGCCGCCGATCGGGGCGTTCCCCGACACCTGCTACGTCGAGGCCGAACAGCGGCTCGCGCCGGGAGACACGCTGCTCGTCTTCACGAACGGGCTGGTCTCCAGCGGGACGGGCACCGTCGATGAGGGGCTCGCCCGCCTGAGCGGCGCGCTGGCGAGCGCTCCGGCTGATCTCGACGCGCTCGTGGACCACGTGCTCGTGACGGTGTCCCCCGAGGCCCGTGACGACGACCTCGCCGTGGTCGCGCTGCGGGTGCTCGACCGGCCGGTCTTCGCGCTGCGGCGGCGCCTGGAGTCCAGCCTTGCGAGCCTGCGCGGGATGCGCCGCGAGCTGCGGGCCTTCCTGTGCTCCGCCGGCCTCGGCAAGGACGACGTGGACGAGTTGGTCCTCGCGATCAGCGAGGCCGCCGCCAACGCGATCGAGCACCCGGTCAAGGCGACGGAGCCTTCCATCGAGGTCAACGTCGAGGTGCGTGACGACGAGGTCGTCGCCTGCGTGCGCGACTTCGGCCAGTGGGACGACACCGACCCCGAGCCCGACCGTGGCCACGGCCTCACCCTGATCCGCGGGTTGGTCGACATCGAGGTGCGCCGGCACGTGGACGGCACCCGTCTCACCATGCGCCGAGCCCTACGGCGTTAGAGGTTGGGCATAAATAACGTTGCTGTTTTCCCGATGTGCAGTGACGCGGCG
>JBOGEB010000119.1:0-13306 GCA_050743125.1 Egibacteraceae bacterium | reverse complement strand
CCCTTGCTTATCTGTCTATCTCTAAAGCGTCAAACGCAGCCGCTACTAGAAGGACGTCACTTCGCCTGCCAACGCTACCGGACGCTATGCTCGAATAGGCCGCAGCGTGGCGCGTCTGCGTGTCGTGTCCGGCGTTGCCAAACTGTTCGATGGCCTAGATAGAGGGCATGCGACGGATGTGCCCAGCTCGCACCACAGACTGATCAACTCGAGCTGCCTGTGGCGGTTAGTCAGCCTTATCAGCTCGAGGCCTGACCTGGTGGCAGTGGTTTCGCCGCTTCAGCGGCTGCTCGGAACGGAAGCTTGACGCCACAACCGGGAAGCCGAGCCTCTGCACCATTCACGTAAGCATCGGGAGGGCGCGCGGCGAAACGAGCAGGACAAAACCCAGCCCGACGAGTATGAGCGCCACGGCCACAGCGACCAGCGAGCCATGCGGAAGCACCTTCTCGAAGAAGATCACCCCCGCAACCGCCGCCATCCAGCTCAAGCTCATCATTCCCAAAAGCACCAGGACGAGCATCAAAGCCCAGCAGCAGCCCAGGCAGAAGAGCCCATGAGCGACGCCGACCCTGGCCGCCGCCAGGCCACCCCGCCGCAGCTGCACAGCGTGCTTGGCGACGAACGCCAACGGCGACCGACACTGCCGGAGGCATACGGATTTGAGCGGCGTGAGCTGGTACACGCCGGCCACGACCAGCAGCCCCGCACCCCAGCGAACCGCCGCCTCGCCCGAGGACACAAGCGGCTCCAAGTACACAATCGCGCCGTAGACCACCAACCCGGTAACGCTCCACACCAGGAGATAGCCGCCGACGAACAGGACAGTCGACGATCTCGAGATACGAGTCCGCCGCACCCACCGATCGAAGGTGACGGCGACCGGAACGACAGTCGGGAACATCATGGCCACCATCATCACGACCCAGGTCAACAGGAACAGGCCCGTCATCGGCAGTGACCAGTCAGCCGACGACATCGACGACATGCGGCCTGCCCCCGTCAGAATCCCGACCCGCATGTCGGGCGACGAGAGCTGTCCGGCAGCGAACCAGGCGACCGCCGCCAGCCCCAACAGCGTCCCGACCAGCGCCGCCTCCCAGGCTCTGGCGGCCCGCTCCGCACCGCCCACTCGCTTCGTCACGGCTGGTCGGGTCCGCTCCAGTCGAACGGGATGTGCTTGCTCGACTGGCCGGTGCGCTGCCACCGGAACCCGAACCCCTCGGCCTGGTCGGTGACGGCCACCCCCTGGGTGGCCACACCGCCGGGACCGACCTCACTCCCCGGAGGGTTGTGGACCTGCACCCGCTGGCCGGGCAGCGTCGTCGGGCCCGTAAGCGCCTCTCCCCGCGCCTCCACCCGTCCCGGAATCCGCGCGCTCCACCAGCCGAGATCGTCAGAGACCTCGAACTCAACCGGGGCGAACTCGACGCCCCGCACGTCGCCGATCAGCTCGGCGAACCCCGCCGGCCAGCCTCCCGCCTGGCCGCTGAAGATCGTCTGGAGCGCCTCTCGCTGACGCTCGTCGGCCCGCTCGTCGAAAAACATCCCCATGGCGGCCTTGGTCTGACCGGACCAGATGTTTCCGGTGAACGCCCCCAAAGCGAGAACGTTCAGGCCGTCGAGGACGACATCGCCGTATCGCCCCTCTCGGATGTGCCAGACCAGCGTCCCCTCGCAATCGCCAAACGTCGGAGACTGGGCAAAATAGCAGGGACACGGAATGTTGCACTTGCAGACGTCGAACCAGTCACCTTTCAGCCGCCACTGCAAAACATCCGCCACGGTTCTGCTCCTTCTCCATTCGAGCGGCTTGACTGTACCCCCACGCATCGGCCGGCGCTCTCGCCCAAGGTGTGACGACGCGTCAGCCCCCTTTGAGACCCTCCGGCCTCCTGTCACCGCCTACGCGGGAGCGCACCTCTTCGCGAGGCTCGCGCCCGTCGTGCTGACCCGGCGTGAAGGGCCACTCCTCGAAGGCTTCGCACCGCCCGTCAGCGGTGAAGCGCAGCACCCACAGATCCCGCCAGCGGCTCGAGCTGGCGCCGCCATAGTCAACCAAGACGCGGACCACGGCCGTGTCACCATCGACGGCGACCACGTCGCTGCGAAAGGTGAACTCCTCGTCGGGGCCTTCTCGCTCCGCGTCCCAGAGCCGGGCCAGCTCGTCGAGCCCTTCAACCGCCCGTGCCCACGGGGAGGGAAGGTAGGAGACCCCAGAAGAGAAGAGCTCGCCGAGCCGTTCGGTGCCGGCCGTTCGCCACACTCGCTCGTAGCCCCCGACCCAACGCTGTACGGCTGACCTGTCCATGTCCCCATGCTGCCAGGAGCGCGCCTTGCCGGTGGCGTCGGAGGGAATCGCTGCGGACGGCGACTCGGTCAGCCGCTCCAAGACAAAACACCCAACCCCTCGCTCGCCAGCCCGAGGCCATCGAGGGGGCGTGCACCGGCCGCGTCCCCACAGGGCGGTGACGGTCACAACCGGCGTGCCCTCGGGATCAGCCGGTGTCGCAGGGCTGCCGAGCCGCCGTCACTGCGGTTGACTCACTGCGAACCCCATCTGCCGGGCGGCGCGACAGAGTTGAGCGTCACCGGAGATCAGCACCGCATCCCTGTCTTGGATCCGCTCCGCGGCTGCGAGATGGACTGCGTCGTAACCACGTAAGGCTTGCTCCTCCGCCAGGAGACCAGCACGACGGACCAGATCGTCGTCGACCTCGATCCTGTCGAGCTGGCCGTAGACCGCGTCGAGCTGGGACACCGCCTCCCGCAGCGCTGGGCTGGTCAGTCGTCCCAGACGGTGAGCCTGCGCGAGAGCAGCGCGTCCCTCGGCGTACGCGATCCTCACCGAGACGACGCGAGCGGCTTTGTCCCACAGCCGGGCGCAAAACCTCGAGCCCGGCTCCTCCACGACCAGCGGGACGAGGGCGGAGGTGTCGAAGTAGGCGATCACCGGCGCTGATCGGCGACGAGGTCGCTGACTTTTCCTTGGGAGGTCACCCGGCGCTGCGGGCGGTGGCGTCGCGCGACCGGGGCACGCTCGATGAGTCCCTCGGATACCAGCCGGTCGAAGGTCCGCTCGCCGGAGACGGGAACAACGCGGGCTACGGGTCGCCCTCGATCGGTCACTACCAGCTCGTCACCGTCGCGGACCCGGCCCAGGTAACGGCTGAGATGGTCACGCAGCTCACGGATACCGACCTCCATCGCCCCTCCTGACGCCACAAGTCCTTCACTGCTGTGGCCACATTAGCACCCGCGACCTCTAGTGGACCGTCGCCGTGCGAAAGTGAGGAGCCAGTGGCGGGCGGCGTTGCCCACCGTGGGCTGCCTGTGAGTCGAGTCTCATGGAGAACGCTGCTGACGGCTATGGTGGTTCTCTGTGGGCAGTCAACGAAAGGAGTCTGCGGATTGGATGCGCTTTCAGTGCCTGATCGGGGAATTAAAGGGCTGATAAAGCGGTTGCGCCGACGGGCTAGGAAACGTCCAGTCGCCACGTCGATCGTTGCCTTTCTGGGACTCCTTGGCACGATTGGGCTTCAGTGGGCAGTTCCGAAGGCGCTGGATATGGTTTCCTCTGGTATCAGTGAACGTGTTCGCAGCAACAAGCCTGTTGATGTCGCCATAGCAAGCGGAGCAGTTACCTTTCAACGTTTTAGTTCTGTGCCTAGAGCCTATGTTATTCCAAACCCAATTGACGAGATTCCACCCCCTCAGAGCGTTGAGCAGGCTTACGACCCTGCGTGGAAGTATGCACTTGGGGGTGTGGACGCGAACTATACAGAAGTGCAAATCGTTGTCCAGGGGCGCGGCAATTCTCCGGTAATTCTTCAAAATCTCGAGGTGAGAGTTGTCGAGCGTAAGGAGCCGTTGGTCGGTACCCTTATTCAGGAGGCAGGCGGGGATCTGATAGACGTGCGCTACATTAACGTGGACTTGGATCCTGCTCGTCCCACGCTAAAACTAGGCTCAGGTCCCATAGAGGGCGAAGGGGCGTGGTCGTTCCCGCTAAGCGTGTCAGGCACCGCATCAGAAGTGATTCATATCTTTGCATCCACAGAGTCCTGCAGCTGTTCATGGGTCGCTGAATTATTCTATGTCTACCGGGCGCAAGCCGGGTCCGTCATCATCGACAACAACGGTGTTCCTTTTGAGACGACGTCAGCTGACAACGTGACCAGTTCTTACTACGTAGGGCTTGGGGATCAACCTGGTTTCGCGCCTATTGATGGCGGTAGGTAGTGCACGTCCCCAGCTGGTCTTGCTCGAAGCCTTACCTGAAAGCGCGGCCTGTGACCGTAGTGGAGTTGGACTTCGACCGCTGGCGTCTGTTGATCGAAACCAGCAGAGGATGCATCGGAACTCCCGCATGTAGGGACCGCCATGCGCGTTGCACATCAATGCTGGAGAGCTGGACAGTTATGCGTCGCTGTCATTGCGGGTGGACCTCTCATTACGGGTGGACCTGGCCACCACCACTCGGCCGCTGTCCCCGACGCCCTTCGGGAGCAGCCGTTACCGGAGGTCTAGGTCGAGAGCATCCCCTGTGGGCTCTTCCTATCTGCCTGGGTGCAGACGGGATTCCAACGGGCCTCGACAGTGGTGTGGATGTCGGACGCTTTGCGCCTCGGGTACCGCTTTGCTGAGCAAACGGTACCTGCGTGGTCCGATCTAGGGTCGGCAGTGACGTGCGACTATTGACCCCATGGGCCTTGCGGGTGATCCATGGATGTCAGTAGCAGCCAGACGCTGGCTGAGGGGCGCGGTCGTTGCGGGTGTGCTCGTGGCCGCGATGGTTGCGCTCGCGCTGTGGAGCACACCGCCGAGCTGGCTTGCCGGGCCTCAACGGCTCGCCGCGGCGGCGTTGCGTTGGACGCACGAGCATCTCCTCACGGTCGGTGGCGTCGGCTTGGTGGTGGGCATTCTCGGGTTGATCGTGCCGTTCCTGGTGAGCCGATCAGAACGTCAAGGCGCCACCGTGGAGCGCCGCCGTGTCCGTGATCGACAGATCATGCTCGCCCGTGTGCGCTACCGCTGGATCAACGGACTGCTGGACCGATCGCTGGCCAAAGAGACGCGGATCCGCCTAGGACTGACACGACGGCCGGACAGCATCATCGGACAGCCCAGCATGATCCGGCATAGGAAAGACCAGGCTGAGCTGCTACCAGCGGATACGTCCATCACCGAGATGTTCGACGAACTCGGTGGCGGGCTGCTCATCCTCGGTCGACCCGGATCAGGCAAAACCACCGCACTGTTGGAGTTCGCCTGCCATCTTCTCGACCGTGCTGAAGCTGATGAGCGCCAGCCGATGCCGGTGGTGTTCAACCTGTCCTCATGGGCCGCCCGCCGCCCGTCCCTAGGCGAGTGGCTTGTCGACGAGCTGGCCACCAGCTACGGCGTGCCCCGCCGGATCGCCCGCCAGTGGGTGGACGCGAATGAGGTCCTGCCGTTGCTGGACGGCTTGGACGAGGTCGCACAGCAACATCGGACCAGCTGTGTCGAGGCGATCAACACGTTTTGCCGTGGCCATGGGCTGGTTCGGTTCGTAGTCTGCAGCCGAACCGGCGACTACACCGAACTGACCGCCCTGCTGCTGGTCGAAGAAGCTGTCGAGCAGCAGCCCCTCAGCGAACAGCAGATCCGCGACTACCTTGCCGAGGCTGGCGGCGGTCTTGCCGATGTTCAAGCGGCGCTGGAGTCTGATGAGACCCTGTGGGAGCTGCTGTCCTGTCCGCTGGTCCTCAACATCGCCGCGCTGACCTACCAGGACCAGCCAGCGGACGAGCTGCGCACGCCTGGTAGCCCCGCGCAGCGGTTGGAGCGGTTGTTCACCGCCTACACCGAGCGGATGCTCACCCACCGGCCTGGCCGTTACACACCGGCTCGGATGTGTCGTTGGCTGGGCTGGCTGGCCCGGTCAATGCGACAGCGCGACCAAAGCGAATTTCACCTCGACCGACTGACATCTGACTGGCTGCCCGCCAAAGCCCACCGATCGCTGGCAGCCGTTATCCCGGCCATAGTCGGTGGCTCGGCGATCGGCCTGGTTTTCGGGCTGGCCGGCGGGCTGGTTCCCGGGCTAGCCGATGGGCTGTTCTTCGGGCTGTTCTTCGGGCTGTTCATCGGGCTGCTTGGCAGGCTAGGCCCCGGATGGCGCGAAGGGGTGATCTTCGGGCTAGTCGGCGCGCTGATCTTCGGCTTGGTCTACGGGCCGGTTTTCGGGCTGGCCTCCGGCCTGGTCGGCGGGCTGCGGCGAGGCGGGCTGGCCTTTGGGCTGCTCTTCGGGTTTGCCGCCGGGTTCGCGCGCTGCTCGACCCCTACCGCGACAGCCAAGCCGTCAAGGCAGTGGACGAGGTGATTCGGGAGACGAAGACACGTGAACTGGTTCCCGGTCGATCAGCTACGGTGTTGCACCGTCCGGAACCAACCGCGCTCTGACCTGGCGCGGGCGGGACGTCCACGTGGTAGCGACCCACCACCGGGCCGCTCGTCCAGTCCACATGGGCGATGACCGCTTCCGGGCCGCCGATCTCCTTGAGTACGAAGCCGACACGCCGCCCGTGCCCACGCAGCTCCTGGGTCATGAAGCCCTCCACGGGGACACCCGCCTCCTGCAGCAGCGCGACCAGACGGCGAACCACGGTCCTCTTGCCGACCCCCGGCGGTCCCTCCAGCAAGATCCTGTGCGCCTCGGCTGCCACTGGGCCAGCGTGCTCCGCTGACAGGACCCCGGTGGACGGAGTCGTTCGCTACAGCCACCATGGCCTGCTTCCACCCCACCACCGTGACCTGTTCGACCGGCTGCTTGTGGCCCAGGCTCAGGTCGAGAACCTGACGATCTTGACGTCGGATCGCGTGTTCGAGCCGTACGACGTGCCGGTCCGCTGGGCGTCCTGAGGGCCGTGTAGCGTCCGTAGCATGCGGATTGCGGTGCTCGGCGGCACGCGTTTCATCGGGCCGGCCGTCGTGGATCGGCTCCGGACGGCCGGGCACGAGGTCACCGTGCTGCACCGGGGCGGCACCGACCCGCATCGCGCTGGCTGGTTACGAGGATGCCGGCGGGGTGCGTGAAGCGATTGGCCAAACCGCTGGTTTGCGCGACTGTGGCCGGTCACGCTCGATGCGTGGATTCGGCGCGCCTGCACCTTGGCCAAGCGCAATCTGACCAAAAACGAGTGGAACGGGTTCGTCGCCGCCCCCATCGTCCATAGGTGCGGGCGTGTCCCGACGTGCTGTCCGGGTACGGTGCGCCTGCGGACGCCCCCGCCGCCACCTATCGCCTCGACTGATCCAAGCCCAGGCGGGCGAGACCGGCGGCGAACGGGGTGCCGTGAGCACCGATCGCGCCAGGGGGCGGGAGGAGGTCGCGGGTGTACAGGTCGGCGAGATGGCCGGGCCACCGAGCGGCGGTCGTTTGAGCGGTGGCGACGCCGCTCAGGCCCCGGACGACCTGGGCAAGGTCGAGGACGTCCGGTCCGCCGATCGGCACGACGAGGTGGAGGTCGGACGTGGCGGCCTTGACCCGCTCACGGTCGACGGCTACGACCGCGGCGGCGAGGTCGTCGGCGAACAGCGGCGCGTGCCGCCCTGAGCGTGCCCCACCCAATCCTTCCGCCAGAGCGGCAGTGAGGGCGTCCTCCGGTCCGTACGTCAGCGCTCGGCGAAAGACGACCGACTCGAGCGGGGCGTCGGCGAGCAGCTCCTCGACGTCCGCGCATGCCGCAAGCCAAGGGTTGCCGTCCGCAGCCTCGACCCCGAGATGCGACAGCCAGACGAGCCGCCGGCATCCGGCGCCGATCGCGGCCGACAGCACGGTCGCGGCACCGTCGCGCATCCGCGACGGGTCGTCGAGCGGCGACGACGCGAGGTGCATGACGGTGTGGACCCGCTGGAGCGCGCTCTCGACGTGCCCCTCGTCGTCCAGCGCGCCTTGGGCGACCTTGCACCCGAGGGCTTTGAACGGCGCAGGGTCGGCTACTGGCGCGCGCTCGAGGTCGAGGAACACTCGGACCTCGCCGCCGCCGCGCGCGAGCCTGCGGACCGTCGCCCTCCCGACCGCGCTCTCGGCGCCCGTCACCAGCACTGGCATGGCCGCCCAGGCTACCCGGCAACCTGTTGTGGCCAGGGTTCGTCACGCATGCGTGACGAACCCTGGCCACAAGCGCAAGCTCACGCCGCAGCCATCCTCTACGTTGTATAGGCGTGAGCCTGCCCCCGTTCTGTGAGTTCCTCGAGGCGCACCGCGAGGAGGTCTACCGCGTGCTGGCCGCGTCCATCGGCCCGCACGACGCGCAGGACTGCTTCCAGGAGACGTTCCTCGCCGCGCTGCGCGCGTACCCGAGGCTGCGTCCGGACTCGAACCTGCGCGCATGGATCCTCACGATCGCTCACCGGAAGGCGCTCGACGCTCACCGCAGGCGTGGCCGGCTGCCGCTTCCGGTCGCGGACGTGGCCTCGCTGAACGGCCAAGCGCCCCCGGACGAGCCGGACGCCGAGCTGTGGGCAGCGGTGCGCGCCCTCCCGCCGGGCCAGCGGGCCGCGGTCGTCCACCGGTTCGTGGCGGACCTCAGCTACGCACAGATCGGGCAGGTGCTCGACTGCTCCGAAGAGGCCGCGCGCCAGCGCGTCCATGCCGGCCTGACGAAACTGAAGGAGGTGTACAGCCCATGAGCAGCATCGAGACGCGGCTCCAGGCCGCTCAGGACCCCAACGACCAACCCTCGGCCGCCGCCGCGCGGCAGCTCGCCGAGGCCGCCGAGCGCCACGGGCTGCTCGACGTCGCGTGGGCGCGGGTGGACTCGCCGCTCGGGACGTTGCTCGCCGCCGCCACACCCTCGGGGCTCTGCGCGCTGTGGTACGAGGAGACACGAGTCCAGCAGTTCCTCGACACGCTCGCCCGGCGGATCTCGCCGCGGGTCCTGGAGGCCCCCCGCCGGCTCGACCCGGTCCGCCGCGAGCTCGACGAGTACTTCGCCGGGCGCCGCCGTGACTTCGACGTGCCGCTGGACTGGACGCTGACCTTCGGGATCGGGGGCGGTCCCCCGGCCCCCCCGGGTTTCACCCAGCGCGTCCTCCAGGTGGCGGCACGCATCCCCTACGGTGCGGTCCGGACCTACCGCGAGGTCGCCGCCCAGGCGGGCAACCCCAAAGCGTCCCGGGCCGCCGGCAACGCGCTCGGCGCCAACCCCCTCCCGATCGTCGTGCCCTGCCACCGCGTCGTCCGCACCAGCGGGGGCCTGGGCGGCTACACGACCGGCGTCGGCAAGAAAGCCTTCCTCCTCGCCCTGGAGGGCGCCTGATGTGGAACGGCTTGTCAAGTGTCCCCCGAGATCGAGTGGCGGGGCATCAGGTTTGGCCCCTCCCGGTGTCGTTGAAGGTGCGCGGGGCGGTGAGTGGATGGTGGTCGGTTCCTGGATGGCGGCGGCCAGGAATGACGGTGGGTTGTGGGTGTGTCGAGGGTTGCGGTCCTTTCGGGGGTTGCACGACGCGCCGCGCGGGTCATGGATCGGCTGGTGACCGCCATTCTCAAGGTACGCGGGTTGGTTGCCAGCAAGTCGGGATTCGCCCGAAGGTGCCCCAGACTGAAAACGTTCGTCCGGCCGAGGCCGGGGTGCATAGGTCGCTCGGGGATCGGTGTCGGGCCGCGGCGGCGCGCTGGCGCGTCGTGCGAGTCGTTGAGTGGCTGGCCTTGTCAGCCGATCAGGTCCAGACCAGCCCGTTGGCGGTCGGAGCGGTCAGGCGACGTCGGCGGTCATCTCGGCCCAGACGAACCCGGCCAGCTTTCGGGCGACGGCGACCGCGACCACCGACGGGGGCTTCTTCCGCGCGAGCAGGGCGGCGAAGCGGCGGTGCAGGCGCAGCTGCGCGGCCCAGGAGCGGGCCTTGGTGTCAAGGCTGGCGCCGTCTTGGCGGCGCCGAGCGTCATGCCAATGGCGGGGCGGTGCTGGTAGGCCCAGGCAGACTCGACCAGTTGGGTGCGGACATGGGCGTTGCCGGCTCGGGTCAACGCACCCCGGCGGGTGGACGGGCCCGAGGAGCAGCTCGCTGGGCACCAGCCCGACGAAGCCCATGAGCACCCCGGCCCGGGCGAACCGCCGCCAGTCGCACACCTCACACGCGAGCGTCAGCCCGCCCAGGCAGCCACTCCGCTCACAGCCCACACGCACATCCACAATCTTTCCGCAAACCCTTGCCAGCCACACCGCCACATGACATAATACGAACATACGTACGAATCAGGTGGAGGCAGCGGCGGTCGAGACGCTCGACGACCACGCGCTCCTCGACCTGGCCGAGCATGTGCTCGCCGCGCTGGGAGCGCGGCCGTTGGACGGGCAGGTCGACGACATCGCGCTGGCGGAGTCGGTCGAGCGGCTGCACCGGCTGGAGACCGTCGTGGCGGGAGAGAAGCTGCGCCGGGTCGCGCAGGTCGACGCGCGGGGAGCCTGGCGGGCCGAGGGCGCGCGGTCCACGGCGGACCTGCTGGCGCGGCGGCTGCGGCTGACCCGCGGCGAGGCGCGCGCGCAGGCGGAGACGGCGGTCGGGCTGGAGGGGCTGCCCGAGACCGCCGCGGCGGTCCGCGCGGGGACGATCGGTGTGGGGCAGGCGCAGGTCGCCGTGCAGACCGCGAAGGAGCTGCGCCCGGACGTGCGGGAAGAGTTGGACCGTCTGGTCGCCGGCGACGGCGGGGGGATGGACCGCCGCCGGCAGTTGCGGGAGCGGGTGGACGAGTGGACGCACACCGTGGACCCTGACGCGCTGGGCGGGCGGGAGCGGCGCGCGTGGGCGAACCGGCGGCTGTCGATGAGCGCCGACACCCCGGACGGGGTCGTGCGCGGAGGGTTCGAGCTGGACCCGCTCGGCGGCGCCACGCTGAGGACCGCGTTGGACCCGCTGGCGCGCAAAACCAGCCGAAGACGACCGGACGTATCCGCAGAGGATGGCCGACGCGCTCGTCGAGCTCGCCCGACGGTCGCTGGACGCAGGGGACCTGCCGCAGGTCGCGGTCCAACGGCCGCACGTGATCCTGATCGCCACCGCCGAGGCGTTGGACGGCACGCCTGGCGCCCGCGGCCCGGCTGGACGGGGTCGGCCCGGTCAGCGCGACGACCGCGCAGATGGTCTGCTGCGACGCCGAGACCGACCGCGCCAACCTCCCCCACCCACCCGCCCTTAACGGAACCCGCAACGGGGAAGTCTTGGACGCGGGCCGCACGCAACGCCAGCCGACGAGGCAGCAGCGGGTCGCGGTCATCGCCAGAGACCAGACCTGCGTCGGCTGCGGCGCGCCCGCGTCCCGCTGCCAGGTGCACCGACCACGCCAACCTCCCCCACCCGCCCACCCCAAAGGAACACGCGACCTGGGGCCCACAGACGAGGACAACCTCTGCTTAACCTGCTGGGACTGCCACGCGAAGATCCACCACGACGGGTGGCTCGTGGCCCGTGACCCGGGCACCGGACGGTTCAGCCTGCACCCGCCCGACCCGCTCACCCGGCCACACCGACGACGAGCCGGATGACCCGTCCCTGACACCACCCACGCACACATGATCAAGAGCCGGAAGTTCCGTATGCATCGAGGGGCGGCTGCGCCCGCCTCGCAAGGCGCGGGTCGCGCCGTGTACTGGCAACGCCGCGGGCGGGATGCAGCCCTCGCACGGCTAGAGCGTCGGTGGCTCGCGGTAGGTGCCGAAGGCGTCCTTCAAGCAGGCGCAGATCTCGCCGAGGGTCGCGTTGGCGCGGACCGTGTCCACGATGACTCCGACGAGGTTCTCGTCGGAGTCGGCGGCGGCCTGGAGGCGCTCGAGCGCCTTGGCGGTCACCGAGCCGTCCCGCCTCGCGCGGAACTCGGCGAGGCGGGCGCACTGTTGGCGCTGGACCTCGTGGGAGATCCGCAGGATCTCGACCTCGTCGTCGTCCCCGTCGGCGTGGACGTTCACGCCGACGATCCGCTTGGCACCCTTCTCGAGCTGCCGCTGGTAGTCGAACGCGGCGTCGGCGATCTCGCGCATGAACCAGCCGGTCTCGATGCCGTCCAGCAAGCCACCGGTGATCGTGCCGTCCGGCGACAGCTCGAGGATCTTCGCGAGGCATGCCTCGACGTCGGCCTCGACCCTGTCGGTCATCCACTCGACGTACCACGAGCCGCCCAGCGGGTCGATCGTGTTCATCACCTCGGTCTCCTCGGCGATGACCTGCTGAGTGCGCAGCGCGACCTTGGCGGTGTGGTCGCTGGGCAGCGCGAGCACCTCGTCGAGCGCGTTCGTGTGCAGCGACTGGGTCCCGCCGAGCACCGCCGCGAGCGCCTCGATCGCGGTGCGCACGATGTTGTTCTCCGGTTGCTGCGCAGTGAGCGAGACCCCCGCGGTCTGCGCGTGGAACCGCATGAGCATCGCTTTGTCCGCGGTCGCGCCGTACCGCTGCCTCATCCACCGCGCCCAGATCCGCCGTCCGGCGCGGAACTTGCCGATCTCCTCGAAGAAGTCGATGTGCGCGTCGAAGAAGAACGACAACCGCGGCGCGAACCGGTTGACGTCCAGGTCGCGGGACTGGCCGAGCTCGACGTAGCTGAAGCCCGCCGCAAGTGTGAAGGCGAGCTCCTGCGCCGCCGTCGACCCGGCCTCCCGGATGTGGTAGCCGGACACCGAGATCGGGTGATAACGCGGCATGCGCTCGGTGGTGAACTCCATGAGGTCACCGATCAGCCGCAGGTGCGGCTGCGGCGGGAACAGCCACTCCTTCTGCGCGATGTACTCCTTGTAGATGTCGGTCTGGAGCGTCCCGCCCAGCTGGCCGATCTCGAGGCCCTGGCGCTCCGCGGCGACGCAGTACATGGCGAACAGAATCACCGCCGGCCCGTTGATCGTCATCGACGTGGTGATGTCGCCGAGCGGGATCCCCACGAACATCCGTTCCATGTCCTCGATCGTGTCGATCGCGACACCACAGCGGCCGACCTCGCCCTCACTCTCCGGCTCGTCGGAGTCCCGGCCCATCAGCGTCGGCATGTCGAACCCGACCGACAGCCCGTGCTGTCCCGCCCGCAGCAAGTCGTGGTAGCGGCGGTTCGTGTCCTCGACGCTGCCGAACCCCGCGAACTGGCGGATCGTCCACGGCCTGCCGCGGTACATCGACGGGTAGACACCGCGAGTGAACGGGTAGACGCCGGGGTAGCCGATCTTGGTGAAGTCGCGGGTGGAGTTGTGCGGGCCGACCAGCGGGGGGACCTCGACGCCGGACAGCGTCGTGAACTCCGCGTCACGCTCAGGCGTGGCAGCGTAGCGGCGCTCCCACTCTG
>JBOGEB010000118.1:0-13509 GCA_050743125.1 Egibacteraceae bacterium | reverse complement strand
GAGCCGGGACGGGGATTCGAACCCCGGACCTTCGCTTTACAAGAGCGTCGCTCTGCCGACTGAGCTATCCCGGCGGGGCACGACCGCGCTGACGGGCAGCGGGATAACGCTACGAGGCGAGCGTAGCGGGTGGAGATGCTTGGGGTGGGCGGGTGTCGTTCATACACTCCAGGCAGGTAGTCGATACCGGGGGTTGTCCTGAATGATTGAGGCGAGTGCATCCTTGAGTGAACGGGCGCGGGCGATGCTCGACTTCGAGCGGGAGTGGGTAGCGCACCAGGGTCGGAAGGACGCCGAGATCCGCAGCCGGTTCGGGGTGTCTGCGGCTCGTTATTATCAGCTGCTCGCGAGGGCGATCGAGCTGCCAGCGGCCGTGGCGTACGACCCGTTCACCACGAAGCGGCTCCGTCGGCGCAGGCAGGAGCGCGAGCGGCAGCGCACTGCGCGCCTGCTGGAGGACTGGCGGGGGCGCTAGTCCAGATTGCCCGTTATAGAGTTCAGCCACGCCATGGGTCGCCACGACGATTTCAATCCGGCTCCCTTCTACGTGTCGCTTGGGAGCGCGATTCTTCGTGGCCTGTTCGCGCTGCTCCTGTCGTTCGGCCTGTACGCGGTGCTCGCGAACATCCGGGACAGTCGCGAGCCGCCGCCGGTGGCGCTCCAGGCGACGGCAGCCCCGACTGAGCGCACCTCGCAAACCTCCACGGGTGCACCGCCCCCAGTCGGGGAGGCGACGTCTCGGTTCACGCCCAGCGCGACGCCCAGCCTGACACCCAGCGCCACGCCGAGCGCTGACTTGACGGCGGCTGCGCCAAGGTCGGCTGACACGACGGTTCAGGTGCTGGACGGGGGTGCGGGTCGACGGCGCACCGACGAGGTCGTGGCGGCGCTGAGGACGTTGGGCTACCAGGTCGTCGCGGTCAATAGGGCGGTGCGGTCCTACAAGGTGACGACCGTCTTCTACTCTCGGGGGCAGGAGGCGTCGGCTCGTGCGCTCCACGCGCGGGACCAGCGGTTCGCGGAGCTCGACGCGAATCCGAACCTCAACCAGCGTGTCGCCCTCCACGTGGTCGTGGGGACCGACTGGCGCTAGTGGCCCACTGGGAGCCAGCAGCATGCCCCGGTGCGGAATTAAAGACTTGCCAGCGGGGGCGCACCCTGTCACTGTGGCGGGAATAACTGAATAGTTCGCCATCAGGAGAGGTCGAGGGATCCGGCCCGACGACGCCTCCGCAACCACCACAGGATCCACCCCTGCGGAAGGTGCGAAATCCGGCCCCCCACGGGGGAAGATGGTTGCCTATGCCGCCACGCCTCCCGCTTGCGGGAGGCGTAGTTCGTTACGGCGACCAACAGGAGGACCGGATTGAGTTACGTCGAGGGCCTGCGCTGTCGCGAGTGCGGTCGCGAGGTCGACATTGCCGCTGTCCATGTCTGCGAGTTCTGTTTCGGTCCACTCGAGGTGGTGTATGACTACACAGCGATGTCCAAGGCCGTGACCCGGGATCAGATCGCGGCCGGTCCCCGCACGATCTGGCGCTACGCCCCGCTCCTGCCTGAGCTGCCCGGGACCGAACCCGAGGACCGTGTCGACCTCGGCGCCGGCTTCACCCCGCTCGTCCCCGCGCCTCGGCTCGGCGAGGCGCTCGGGCTGACCGATCTGTGGCTGAAGAACGACACCGTCAACCCGTCGTTCTCCTTCAAGGACCGGGTCGTGTCGGTCGCGCTCACCGCGGCCAAGCGGTTGGGCTACGACGTCGCCGCGTGCGCCTCGACCGGTAACCTGGCGCACTCCGTCGCCGCCCACGCCGCCCACGCCGGCATGCGCGCGTACGTGTTCGTGCCGTCGGACCTCGAGCCAGAGAAGGTCATCGCCACGGCGGTGTACGGCCCATGTCTCGTCGCGGTGAAAGGCACGTACGACGACGTGAACCGGCTGTGCGCCGAGGTCGCGGGCGAGTACGACTGGGCGTTCGTGAACGTGAACGTCCGCCCTTACTACGCGGAGGGTTCGAAGACGATCGGGTTCGAGATCGCCGAGCAGCTCGGCTGGCGGTTGCCCGACCACGTCGTCGCGCCGATGGCGAGCGGGTCGATGCTTACGAAAATCGACAAGGCGTTCACCGAGCTCGTCAAGATCGGTCTGGTGGACGACCGCCCGTGGAAGGTCTCGGGCGCCCAGGCCGCCGGCTGCGCGCCGATCGTGACCGCGCTCAAGGACGGGACCGGGCTGGTTCGCCCCGTGCGGCCGGCCACGATCGCAAAGTCGCTCGCGATCGGGAACCCTGCCGACGGCTACTACGCCCTCGACGCCGTGCAGCGCACCGGTGGGTGGATGGAGGACGTCTCCGACGGTGAGATCACCGAGGCGATCGGGCTCCTCGCCCGCACCGAGGGGATGTTCGCCGAGACTGCGGGCGGCGTGACGGTCGCGGTGCTCGGCAAGCTCGTCCAGCAGGGCCGAGTCACGCCAGACGAGCGGACGGTCGCGGTGATCTCGGGCCTCGGACTCAAGACGATCGACGCGGTCTCCGGCCACGTCGGCCCCGCGTACACGATCCTTCCCAGCCTCGAAGACTTCCAGTTAGCGCTGAACTCATAAGGAGCGAGCACCGTGAGTGTGACCGTCAGGATCCCGACCCCGCTGCGTCCTGCGGCCGGGGGGAACGCCACCGTCGAGGTCTGCGGATCGACCGTCGGCGAGGTCGTGAAGGCCCTGGACGCCGCGCACCCCGGCATCGGCGAGCGCGTGCTCGACGGGGGTGGACAGGTCCGCCGGTTCGTGAACATCTTCGTTGACGACCAGGACATCCGCTTCGCCTCCGGCCTCGACACCCCCGTCCCCGAGGCCGCAACGGTCTCGATCATCCCTGCGGTCGCGGGTGGCTAGGGGTCCGCGCGGAAAAACCCGTGGCATTCGGGCGCGCCTGCATCCGCGCCTCGCGGCGTTGCTGAGGACAACCAGCACACGGCGCGACCCGCGCGGAGCGCTTCGCCTTGCGAGGCGGGGAGCACTCCCCCCGGACCCCCTCACAGTCAACGGAACTTTCCTCGGTCACCCGAGTCTCTGCGGTTGTGACGAGCTTTCACGCGGCCGGGTAGCCGTCGATGGCCTTGAGCGCCTGCCGGATTTTGGGCGGAGCGTCGGGTTGAAGAGAGGGCTGATGGCTCCACGCCGAGGGGCTACACTGGCCTCCCAAGTCCTTCCAGTAGGGTTTGGCCTTCCCCGACGCTCGCGAATGCGGTAGCGTTTGGGATAGGCGGGAGCGGTTCTCCGAGCCGGTCGTATCCCGGTGGTATCGGCGGGTGACGGGGAATCGCCCACGACGATGTCGTGATTGCGCCGGTCCGCCGTTCGGCGCAATCCGCACAGGCGTAAGGCCTGACCTTCCCGCCTGGTCCGGGCCTGACGGTCCCTCGTGCACTCCCCCGTGCGAGGGGCCGTCCTGTTTTCCGGTCTCGATCTCAGCTTCACGTAGCGCGTGTGTCGAGACATGGGCCAGAGTGGGCGCCCTGGGCGGGTTGGGCTGGTCATCGGTGGGTGAGACGAAATCGTCTCACCCGACCTCAAGTGAGGAGAAAGCGTGGTCAGCGCAGCACGGGGAAACGGTCGTCGGCGGAGGTGATGCGGCCGGTGGCGGCGAGAATGAAGCGGGTGCGGCCCAGGTTGCGCGGGCGGGGTGAGCCGAGCAGACCTTCGAGCACGCTCATAGTCAGGCGTCCCGCCGTGGGCGTGGCCCCCGGGGGCTGGTCGAGCGCCATGCGGAGATCCAGGTGGTGGACAACCATCTCCACGACCCGTGTGGCGGTGTACTCATCCAGGCGCATCGGCCCCCGGGGGGTCACGAGGACGTGCTCCGGCAGCAACGCGGCTGCGCGGTCCACCGAAGCTCGCCAGCCGCCGGCGAACCGGGCTGGCAGCTCGCCCGGATCGATGCTCGAAGCATCCTGCCGGGCACGCTCGGCGATTATGGGCGCAATCGCTTCGAGATCGTACTGAAAGTAGCTCACCCGATCCCAGGCCGGCGCCTCGCCTGGGTCTATGCCGAGGTACGCGTCGATACGCGTAGCGCCTCTGACCAGGTGGGCAACGAGTTCGGCGATGGTCCATTCCCCCCGGCCGGGCCGCCCCCAATCTTCGGCCTTGACCGTGGCGAGCGTGCGGTCGACGGCTGTGCACTCCTCCGCGAACGCGGCGAGTTCTCGACCAGCCATGCCCGTCAGGCTAGCCGACCCCATGGGGGGTGGCCGCTCCGGGTGGGGGGTTGGAAGGGGAGGTCCGGAGCGGCCACCCGGGGGCTTCAGGTAGAAGTCGTAGCGATGGTCTCGCAAAGGGTGGCGGAGCGGGCGCTGATGTTTCCGCGGAAGGGCATCCCTGCGGCGTCCAGGCATGCCCACGCGATGCTTTCTGCGGCGGCTTCGGCTTGTGCGTGGCCATTGGCCCGAAGGCGAAAGGAGAGGTCATAGCCGGCACCGTCGTCATCGACAGTGGCTTGAACGTGACGGGTCATGCCCGTCTTTCGGAGCTCAGAGGAGATACACTCGGCGGCTTCGCAAGGGAGGTCGGCATCGTCCCAGTCCTGCCGGCGGTAATGTAGCGAAACCGCCCAGGCGGGGCGCTTGTCGTCACTCCAGTCACCGACCACGGTGAGGCCGAGCATGCCTTGTCCCCGCCGCAGCTCCAACCCGCGACCTGCAGGCGGGCGTGCTGCCGCGATGTGGGCGTGCGAGAGAAGCAGGCATGCAAGTCGGTCGCGTGGGGACCCGCCGTGGCTCCAGCGCCGGTAGACCTCGTCGTACGCCCGCCGCAGTGGTGAGGGAAAGCCGCCTGCCTCGCCCACGAGGTGCCGTACTGCCGCTGGGTCGGGCTCGTCCAGTCCCGTCCCTTCGTCCTGCAGCATGTCGGCGAGCAGCAGCGCGTCACGCTCGACCAGCGTCATCTTCCGCTACTCCTATTTCCCGGTAGCAGGACAGACACGAGCGTAAGGGTTCGCCCAAGACGTCTGTCGCAACTGTGGGGACCTATGGCTACCAACGTTGCCCACCAACTCTTCAGCGGTCACTTCGCAGGGGCTTCGTTTGCTGAGGTCCTCCTTCGGCACGAAGGCCAAATGTTGGAGGAGTCGTAATGCTACACGGAAGCGATCCACAAGTCCAATTCCCGACGCTTGGATGTTGAGAATGAATGATGGGCTAACCCGAGAAAATCACCGTCTGTAGCCGAAGGATGCCCTGCATGCATGGCAGGAGACCAAATACGGGGAGGACTTGTGTCACCTAAGAGGGATAACTTTATCCCCTACTCGTGGACCGACCTGACCATCCGGCAGCGCATGACCCGCGCCCACCAAGCAGGCACGGGCCATGCGCGTGGGGATTAGGTGGCAAGAAGCCGCTGGAAGAAGGAACGATACCGCCGGAGGCTCACGCGCAGATCCTCCGTCGAGACGTCCTCACCGCGCTCCCAGCTCGCCTCGAGGTCCCCACGTTCGCGCGCGAACACCTCCGCGAGGTGGCGCATGACCTCCGCGACGAGTTCGTCGGCATCGACGACCGCGTCACGCGGAGCGTCCACGAACTGGGTCTGGATGGCGTCCCACCGCCAGCGATACTCCTCTACCTCATCGGCGGTCATCAGCGGGGCCTGGGCGGACACAGAGTAGGCCCTGGTAGAGCCTGCGCCCCTTTCGCTGGACTCGACGGATTCGCCCATCTCGGTAGGACGAGGTGCGGGTTCGGGTTCCCTACGCTGCGGTCGCGTGCCGGCAAGGTCGTCGGTGGGCAAGCGCTGCTCATGCTCGGTCATCGGGACGCCTCCCTGGCGTGCTCGCCCGTGTCGATGAGCCGCTCGAACAGCGACCGGTAGTGGATCATCGCCCCGCGCAGATCCTCGGTCGAGGCCTCACCGCGTTCGTTGGCCATGGCCACGCGGTGCGCGGCCCGGTATTCGTTCACGACGTCTGGGTGCTCGACCGACAGGTCGGCCGCGCGCTGCTCGAAGCGATCCATCGGGTAGCCCCGGTCGCGCATGACGCTCGTGATAAGCGCATCGGCCTCCTGGATCGCCGTCGATGGCGAATCCACGAAGCGGCCCTGTGCGTCACGCCATTGCTGCTGATAGCGCGCGGCGGAGGCTGGGTCCAGTGGCCGCAAGTCCAACTGGCTGTGGCGGCGCTCGCGGATCTGAAGCTCAGCCTCCGCAGCCTTGCGGTCGTCGGTCCTGGCGAGCACACGGTCGTACTCTGGTCCGAAGCGATCGCGCAGGCGCATGGTTCGCCGTTTGCTGCCTGCGAGAAAGACGAGCAACCCGGCGATGCCCACAACCACGACCGCGATGACGAGAATCAATGTGTCCATTTTGGAACGTTCCCTCCTTGGTGATCCCTCAACACGTGGTCGTACCCGGACAGGTGATGAGCTAATCCCTCGATGTGGGGATTGGTTGGCTAGAGCTGTGGATTGCGCAATGGGGCGCGGAAGCGAGAACCGATTGGTGCAGGGGAGCACGCCCATACGAGCTTGGGCGGCAAGATCACCGACGTGGTCGACGAGGCTCATCCCCCACGACGACCTCGACGCGGTGGCGGCCGAGGTGTGGCAGGCGTTTCCTGGCTGAACGTCCTCGGGACGTGGACCGTGACGCGGGCAGCCGTCCCGGTTCTCCGCGACTGCGGCGGGTGCATCGTGAAGATCCTCTCCATGAGCGCGTTCGAATACGGGCCAGAGGGGGTGCCTTGGGCGGGTTCCGTAGTCATCGGTGGGTGTTTGGACCGTGAGACGCCCTGGTGGGCTTCGTCGGGGCTCCGCGATACAGCTCTGAGGATGTGATCATCCTTGGGGTTGGAGCGGGGTGACGGCGATCCCCGTGGTTCGCTGCGCGGGCGGCAGGTCCAGCGCCGGCCCAGCGCTGCGCGGGCATCCGTCAAGCCCGCCCCGGGCCGAGCTGTGGGGCCGGCCGCCACCCAGCGGAGAGGCGCGGTCGACATGGCAACGGTGTTGCTAGGACGAGGACGACTCGCCCGGTGCGCCCTGCTGTCGGATGGTACGGCGCGCGCGTCTACGAGGAGGCGGGCTCGTCCGTCTCGGTTGCGGGGCGCAGTACCAGCTCAACGGTCGTCCTCAACGGGTGGCGGCTGGTCATTCCAGTGGCTTCTCGTACCAGGCCACGTCCCAGTAGCGGCCGAACTTGCGGCCCTGCTCGACGAAGATGCCGACCAGCCTGAACCCGAAGCGCTCGTGCAGCGCCACCGACGCCGGGTTCGGCTGGACGATACCCGCATACGCGCGGTGGAGGTCTTCGCCGGTCAGGGCCTTGAACAGCGCGGTGTACAGCTACGAGCCGATGCCGCGTCCGGTCGAGTCCGGCGCAACGTAGACGCTCGTCTCCACGGACGTCTCGTACGCGCGCTTGGGGCGCCACGGGGTGCTCGTCGTGTACCCCACCAGCCGCCCGTCCTCTACCGCCACAAGCAGCCGGTGCCGCCCGCGCTCAGCGTAGTGAGTGAACCACTCGCGGCGGGCGTCCATGCCGATCAGCTCGACGTCGAAGGTGATCGGCGTCTGAAGGACACAGCGGTTGTAGAGATCGTTGAGGGCGTCGAGATCGCCAGCCACCCCCGGGCGAATGGCCACCATCCAGTCAAGGATGGCACATGCCGCGTCTGACGGTACTGGTCAAAACAGGCCCCGCTCAAGACCGAAAACTCACCCTTGACACCGGCCTGAGGGCGCGCGAGTCTCTTCTGTAGCCGTCAGCGCCGACGCCAACCAACTCCGGTCACTCGGCACCTCACAGTAACCCATGCCCGTGTTGCTGTTGTGCGCCGAAAAACGGGTCGAAACTTCCGAGAACGGGGGTAGCACACGTGGAGACTTGGGGAGAGATCTGGGGACTGTGCGGTGATTGCGACCGCTGGTTCTACTGCGCGGGGTGGTTCGACCGGTCCAAGCCGTCACCCGTGTGCCCTGGGTGCGGCGCCGAGCCGCGGGCCATCGAAAACCGGGGGAGCGTATCCACCATCCGCCCGGTCGCCAGGGTCGTAGACCAGGCGAAGCCGCTGGAGGCGACCGGCTGACTCGCTCGCGGTTCGCCTCAGAGCGCGTTGAAAAGTATTCCGGAGGTCGCGTCGCGTCGGGTTCCGCTCCTTTGGGGCGGTGGGTGGGGGAGGTTGGTGCGGTCGGTGGTTTCAGCGGCCAGGGCTGGGGGAGCCCCCCATAGGACGGCAGCCGAAACCGCGCTCCGCCTCGCTTCGCCCACAGGGCAAGGCCGCGGTTCTCAAACACGTTCCTAGCCGGTGATGGCGCCGCGCTCGGCGCCGGAGACGAGCTTGGCGTACTTCGCGAGCACGCCGGTGGGGTAGCGCGGGGCGGGGTGGATGATCCCGGGGCGGCGGCGCTCCAGCTCGTCGGCGGGCACGTCGAGGTCGATGCGCCGAGCGGGGACGTCGAGCGTGATTCGGTCGCCGTCCCGCACGAGCGCGATCGGTCCGCCGTCGACGGCCTCGGGCGCGGCGTGGCCGACGCACAGCCCGCGCGTGCCGCCCGAGAACCTGCCGTCGGTGACCAGCGCCACGTCGCTGCCTCGGCCGACGCCCGTGACTGACGCGGTGACCGCGAGCATCTCGCGCATGCCGGGGCCGCCCTTGGGGCCCTCGTAACGGATGACGATCACGTCACCCGGCACCAGCCGGCGGTCGAGGGTGTACTCCAGCGCCGCCTGCTCGCCGTTGAACACCCTGGCGGTGCCGGTGAACACCTGTGCGTCGAGTCCGGCGACCTTCACGACCGCCCCGTTCGGCGCCAGGCTGCCGTACAGGATCGCGATCCCGCCGTCGGCGTGGAGCGGCTTGTCGATCGGGCGGATCACGTCGCCGTCCGGGCCGGGGATGTGCTCCATCGCGTCGAGGTTCTCGGCCACGGTCTTGCCGGTGACGGTCAGGCAGTCGCCGTGGAGCAGGCCCTCGTCGAGCAGCATCCGCATCACCACCGGGATGCCGCCGACCCGGTCGACGTCGGTCATGACGAACCGGCCGTGCGGGCGCGAGTCCAGGATGTGCGGGACCCGGCGGCCGATCCGGTCGAAGTCGTCCATCGCCAGGTCGACGCGCGCCTCGTGAGCGATCGCGAGCAGGTGGAGCACCGCGTTCGTCGACCCGCCGATCGCCATGACCACGGCGATGGCGTTCTCCAGCGACTTCCGGGTGATGATCTGACTTGGGCGGAGGTCCTGTTCGAGCAGGTGCACGACGGCCTCGCCGGAGCGGCGTGCGAAGTCTTCCCGGCGGGGGTCGATCGCGGATGGCGAGGCGGAGCCGGGCAGGCACATACCGAGCGCCTCGAGCGCCGAGGACATCGTGTTCGCGGTGAACATGCCGCCGCACGAACCCTCCGTCGGGCAGGCGTTGGCCTCGATCGCGTGGAGCTGGGCGTCGTCGATCGTGCCCGCCGCGCGAGCGCCGACCGCCTCGAACACGCTCACCAGGTCGATGCTCTGCCCGTTCAGCTGGCCCGGCAGGATCGTCCCGCCGTAGAGGAACACCGCCGGCAGGTCGAGCCGGGCGGCGGCCATGACCATGCCCGGCAGCGACTTGTCGCAGCCGGCGAGCGTCACCATCGCGTCGAAGCGCTCGGCGTGCATCATCGCCTCGACCGAGTCAGCGATGATCTCGCGCGACACCAGCGAGGCGCGCATGCCCTCGGTGCCCATCGAGATCCCGTCGGACACGGCGATCGTGGTGAACTCGAACGGGAAGCCGCCCGCAGCGCGGACGCCGGACTTCGCGTGCCTGGCCAGCCGCGCGAGCGGGAGGTTGCACGGCGTGACCTCGTTCCACGAGCTCGCCACCCCGACCTGCGGCTTGCCGAAGTCCTCGTCGGTCATCCCGACCGCGCGGAGCATCGCCCGCGCCGGCGCCCTCTGGAACCCCTCGGTGACCTCAGTCGAGCGTGGACGCCGCATCGGTCTGCTCCTCCCGTACTCCGCGTTGGGCGAGCATCCTCGCATATCTGACCAGCGTTTCTCTATTAAAGTTGGCGAGGTGGGGGTTCAAGACGGGCCACGGCAGAGGGCGCTGGTGGTCGGCGTCGGCTCGTTCAAGGCGTGGACACCCCTGGTGTTCTCCGAGGCGCGCGCACACGAGGTCGCCTCCGCTCTGGCCGCGTTAGACATCGAGCTGCATAGCTCCGGCGTCCTCGCGCATCCCGAGTTCGCGGAGCTGGAGGACGCGCTCCAGCAGGCGCTGCGTGACGCCGGGGCGGGCGGGACGCTCGTGGTCCACCTGCTCAGCCACGGGTTCTTGGGGAACCGCAGCAAGGCGCTGTACGTCGCCGCTGCGGACAGCGATGGTGTCGAGAAGAGCTTTCACGTGGAGCCGTGGCTCCAGCGGGTCGAGGACGCCGACGTGTCCCCGGCGGTCCTGCTGCTGCTCGACGTCTGCCATGCGGGCGCACCGGTGCGGGAGCAATGGCGGGTGCAGTTGCCGACCGACCGGCGCAAGACGTGGGTCATCGGTGCGACCGCTGCTCGTGAGGACGCGTACCAGGGGCGGTTCAGCCAGGCAGTCGCTGCGGTGCTGCGGGACCTGCGTGGGTTGGACATCCACCCGTCGGTGGAGTGGGTGCCGCTCGAACCGCTGGCGCGGCGGATCCGGTTGGAGCTGGAGCAGCACTGCCGCGACGACAGTGCTCTCCCGCAGGACCTCGCCGTCGACTTGATCGACCCGGCGAGGGAGCCGGAGTTCCGGTTCTTCCGCAACCCGGCCTATCGATCGGACGCGAAGGCCCGGTTCCAGATGGTCCAGGAGCAGGCGCTGCGCAGCTTCCTCGCAGAGCTGGACCCGGTGCTCGATCCGGAGCACTACCTCGGCCGCGCACTCGGCCGGATCGACCAGAAGCGCCTGGCGACCACATGCTGTTTCAGCGGGCGGGAGCGCGACCTCGAGCTGCTGGCCCGTTGGCTGGACGGCAAGGAGAGCCCAAGCCCGGGACTGCGGGTGGTGACCGGCAGCCCGGGAGTCGGCAAGTCCGCGCTGCTCGGGGTGCTGGTGTGCGCGGCCCACCCGCAGCTGTCCGAGCCCGCCAAGGCGGTGCGGGAGCGGGTGCGGGAGGAGTGCCTACCGGGCCGGAACGAGCAGCTTGCGGCGGTGCACGCACGCGGCCGGCAGCTCGGCGAGATCATCGAGTCGCTGGCCCGCCAGCTAGACCTGGGCCAACCGTCGAATGGAGTATGGACCGCGGCCGAGCTGGTAGCGGCGATCCGCGAGCGCTCCCAGCGGCCGGTGATCGTCGTGGACGCGCTGGACGAGGCCGACAACCCCAAGGACCTGCAGGATCTGCTGCTGCTGCCGCTGGCCAGAGAGCTTGGGTCGGCGTGTCGGCTGCTGGTCGGGACACGGCCATGGCCCGAGTTCGGCCCGCTGCTGGAGGCCGCCCGGGAAGTAGGTGGGCTGCTCGACCTGGACATCGTCGAGGTGGCGCAGCTGGAGCAGGATTTGGCCGAGTACGTCCGACGGTTGCTTCGCACCTCCAGGTTGCATGACGAGGCGCCCATGCGTGATCTGCGCGAAGGCATCGCCGCCACCGTCGCCGCCGCCCTCGCCGGCCAAGTCAAGGGCGCATTCCTGGTCGCCGGGCTGTACACCCACCACCTGCGCTTGCTCGGCACCCCGGTGACCGTGGAGGAGCTTCCGGAGGTGCCCCGCACGCTAGGCGCAACGATGGAGCTGCACCTGGACCTGCCGCACATGCGCGTCGAGCCGTGGCTGCGACCTGTGCTCGCCGCGATGGCGTTTGCCAAGGACCAGGGCATGCCCTCCCGGCTGCTACGGGCCGTGGCCGTGGTCTTCCGCGCCGACCCGAACGGGCAGACCCTCAGCGCGGAGCAGCTGACCGCAGTGCTCGACACGGTCCGGTTCTACCTGCGTCGCTCGGTCGACAGCGACGGGACCGTGCTGTACCGGCTGTTCCACCAGGGCCTAGCTGACCACCTGCAGCAGCATCCGCTGTCGCCGGAGGAGCCTATCGCAAGCCGTTCCTTGTACGCCGAGCCGATCCTGGAGCAGCTACTTGCGGCCATCCGGCTCGCGCCCGGGCAGCCGGCCCGCTGGGACCTGGCTGAGCCATACCTGTTGCGCCACGCCATCCAGCACGCCGCCGACGCCGGGCGGGTCGATGACCTGCTCGCCGACCCGGAGTTCCTGGTCCACGCCGACCGGGCCAGCCTAGTCTCCGAGCTGCGCCACGCACAGCGCGAGGACGCTCGACGTCACGTCATGGTCTACCGCACCTCGGCCGCTCACCACCCCGCGGTTGATCCCGAGACCCGCCGCCAGCTCCTGACCATCGACGCCGCACGCCACGGGGCTGCCTGGCTGGTCAGGCGACTGGCTTTGCCAGAAGGCACGTCCGTCCTGCGGCTGCCGTGGATGCCGGTCTGGTCAACCGGCGCGCAGGCTTGCGCAGCGCTGCTCGCCACCCTGACCGGGCATACCGGTTCGGTCTGGGCCGTGGCGGTCGGGTCGGTGGAGGGGCGGGCGGTCGCGGTCAGCGGCGGTGCCGACGGGACGGTGCGGGTATGGGACCTGGCCGCCAGCCAGCCCCTTGGCCGACCGCTGAGCGGACATGTGGGCGGGGTCTCGGGGGTGGCGGTCGGCACGGCGGAGGGGCGGGCGGTCGCGGTCAGCGGCGGCGTCGACAGGACGGTGCGGGTATGGGACCTGGCCGCCGGCCAGCCCCTTGGTGAGCCGCTGACCGGGCACACTGACTGGGTCAGGGCGGTGGCAGTCGGCACGGTGGACGGGCGGGCGGTCGCGGTCAGCGGCGGTGCCGACGGGACGGTGCGGGTATGGGACCTGGCCGCCGGCCAGCCCCTTGGCCGACCGCTGAGCGGGCATGTGGGCGGGGTCTCGGGGGTGGCGGTCGGCACGGTGGAGGGGCGGGCGGTCGCGGTCAGCGGCGGCGCCGACGGGACGGTGCGGGTATGGGACCTGGCCGCCAGCCAGCCCCTTGGTGAGCCGCTGACCGGGCACACTGACTGGGTCAGGGCGGTGGCGGTCGGCACGGCGGGCGGGCGGGCGGTCGCGGTCAGCGGCAGCGACGACGGGACGGTACGGGTATGGAACCTGGCCACCGGCCAGCCCCTTGGCCGACCGCTGAGCGGGCACCGCGGCGGGGTCAGGGCGGTGGCGGTGGACACGGCGGACGGGCGGGCGGTCGCGGTCAGCGGCAGCGACGATAGGGCGGTGCGGGTGTGGGACCTGGCCGCCGGCCAGCCCTTGGGCGAGCCGTTGGCCGGGCACACCCGTTGGGTTTGGGCGGTGGCGGTCGGCACGGCGGGCGGGCGGGCGGTCGCGGTCAGCGGCAGCGACGACGGGACGGTGCGGGTGTGGGACCTGGCCGCCGGCCAGCCCTTGGGCGAGCCGTTGACCGGGCACCGCGGCGGGGTCTTGGGGGTGGCGGTCGGCACGGCGGCAGGACGCGCGGTCGCGGTCAGCGGCGGCGTCGACGGGACGG
>JBOGEB010000117.1:0-13524 GCA_050743125.1 Egibacteraceae bacterium | reverse complement strand
GGCGCGAGCCGCAGCTCCTCCACGACCCTGCCCCTCGGCCGGCCGAGATGACTCATCACCACCACCCGCGCCCCCGCCTCGCGCAGACACCGGATCGTCGGCAGCGACTCCTCAACACGCAGCTCGTCGGCGACCCGCCCGTGCTCCAGGGGGACGTTCAGGTCCGCCCGGACAAGCACACGCTGGCCGCCGGCGTCAAGGTCGTCGAGGCCAGGAACGTCGTCTTCGGTCACGACAAGCGCGACCCGACGTACTTGGCAAGGTCGACCAGGCGGCAGGAGTAGCCCCACTCGTTGTCGTACCAGCCGAGCACTTTCAGCATCCGGCCACTCGCCATCGTCGCTTGGCTGTCGAGGATGCAGCTGTGCGGGTTGCCGACGATGTCCTGGGACACGATCGGATCCGTCGTGTACTCGATGATCCCTTGCATCGGTCCCTCGGCCGCGGCCCGGAACGCGGCGTTGACCGCGTCGACCGTAACCTCCTGACCCACCGCCACCACGAGGTCGGTGACCGACCCGTCGGGCACGGGCACGCGGAGCGAGAGCCCGTCCAGCCGGCCCTTGAGCTGCGGCAGCGCGAGCGACGCCGCCTTCGCCGCCCCGGTCGAGGTCGGGATGATCGACAGCGCGCCGGCACGAGCGCGCCGGAGATCCGAGTGCGGCTGGTCCTGTATGCCCTGGTCGTTCGTGTACGCGTGGACCGTCGTCATGAAGCCCTGCTCGATGCCGAAGCTGTCGTCGATGACCTTCGACATCGGCACGACGCTGTTCGTCGTGCAGCTCGCGTTCGAGATCACGTCGTGGGTCGCCGGGTCGTACTGGTCCTCGTTGACGCCCATGACGATCGTGACGTCCTCGTCCGTGGCGGGCGCCGAGATGATCACCTTGCGCGCGCCGCCGTCCAGATGAAGCGCGGCCTTGTCGCGATTCGTGAACAGGCCGGTCGACTCGACCACGAGGTCGGCGCCCAGGTCCTTCCACGGCAGGTCGGCCGGGTTGCGCTCGGCGAACACCGCGATCTGCTTGCCGTTGACGACGAGCCCCTGATCGTCGAGCTCCACCGTTCCGGGGAAGCGCCCGTGGATGCTGTCGTAGCGTAGGAGGTGCGCAAGGGTGGCGTTGCTCGTGATGTCGTTGACCCCGACGATGTCGAGATCCGTACCGTACTGGAGGGCCGCTCGGTAGAAGTTGCGCCCGATGCGCCCAAACCCGTTGATGCCAACACGAATGCTCATGTCCCTGCTCTCACTCCCCGGTCGTGGCGGTGTGGTCGGTGAATGGCTTCCCTGGGGACTCACTCTAGCGAAGAGGCCGGACCATTTACCCCCAGTAGAGCTGCATGATCCGCCGGGCGATTTGATCGGGGTCGTGGCGGATGAGCGTGCGGCGGATGAGGTCGCCCCTCGTGACCTCCGCGAGGCTCCGCGAGAGAAGGTCGCCGCCGACCGGCGTGTAGTGCGCGCCAGCCATCTTCCGCTCGTCGTAGCCGACCGGCTCACCCTCCTCCTGGTAGCGCTCGAGTACATTGGTCGGTGGCGTCGTCGTGTTGTAGACGACGTAGTCGAACACGTGCCCGCTGGCGTACCGCTCGATCTCCTCCACGTAGTCGTGGACCATGAAGCCGGCGGTGTGCTCCACCTTGTTCATGAGCGGGGTCACGAGCACCTTCCGGGCAGGGCTTGCTCTGACCGCGGCAGCGACGCCCTCGACGAGCAGGTGGGGGATCACGCTCGCGTAGAGGTTGCCGGGGCAGACGACGACCATGTCGGCGGATTCGATCGCCTCGGCGGCTCTGGGGTTCACCTCTGCCGCGGGCTCCAGGGACAACCAGAACGCCCCCGGGACCAACCGGCTCGACGTGACGTTGTGCTCGCCGATGATCTGCGTGCCGTTCGCGAGCGTGGCGACCAGGCGGACGTCGTGGGTCGTGACCGGGATGACGTTGCCCTCGATGGACAGGATCGTCGATGCCTCACGGACCGCGTCCTCGAAGCTGCCGGTCACGTCGGCGAGCACAGTGAGGAAGAGGTTGCCGAAGCTGTGGCCGGACAGCCGGCCCTTGTCGAACCGGTAGTTGAACAGGTCGCGCAGCCGCGGCGAGCGCGAGAGCGCGACGAGGCACTGCCGGACGTCGCCCGGGGGGAGCGCGCCCAGCTCGTCGCGCAGGATGCCGGTCGAGCCGCCGTCGTCGGACATCGCGACGATCGCGGTCAGGTTGCGGACGTAGCGCCGCAGGCCGGACAGCAGGACGAAGCTGCCGGTCCCGCCTCCGACCGTCACAATCGTGGGGCCACCGTCCCCTGTCGGGGGCGTGCTCCCGGACCCCCTTGCCGTCATGTGCCTCGACTCATTCCCTCAGCCGGTCACGGTGGTCGACCTGGACGGCGACGTCCTGCGCGCGGATGTGCTCGGCAATCCGCTCGCCCAGGACCACCGACCGGTGCTTCCCCCCAGTGCAGCCGATCGCAATCGTGAGATAGCGCTTGCCCTCCTTCATCGACTCCGGGACGACCAGGTCGAGCAGGGCGGTGACGAGCTGGAGGAACTCGTGCGCCCGGCGGTCGCCGAGCACGTGGTCCCGAACCGGCGCGTCGAGGCCGGTGTAGGGGCGGAGCTCGTCGACCCAGTGCGGGTTGGGCAGGAACCGGCAGTCGAGCACCACGTCCGCGTCCCGTGGCGTCCCGTACTTGAAGCCGAAGCTCACGACGTTGGTGACCATACCGCGGTCGGCCTGGTCGCCGAACGCGTCGAGCAGCCGCTCGCGCAGCGCGTGGACGTTGATGTCGGTCGTGTCGATGACGAGGTCGGCCTCGGCCCGCAGGTCGGCGAGGATCGCCCGCTCCCGGGCGATCCCGTCGGGCACCCGGTCGCTGCCGGCCAGCGGGTGGGTACGCCGGACCAGCTCGTAGCGCTTCACGAGCGTCTCGTCGCTCGCCTCCAGAAAGAGCACGCGGACCGACAGCCCCCGCTCCTCGAGCGTCGTGATCGTGTTCTGCAGGTCCCCGAGGAACTGCCTGCCCCGGACGTCGAGCACGAGCGCGATCCGGTCGACCGTGGACCCCGGCGCCGTCGCGAGATCGACGACCCGCTCGATCAGCTGGAGCGGGATGTTGTCGATCGCGAAGTACCCGATGTCCTCCATCACCTTGGCCGTGGTCGTCAGCCCCGAGCCCGACAGCCCCGTGATGATCACGATCTGGGGGGTCATCCGGTCGTCGCCCGTTGCGATCCCCGTCCACCGGTGGCCGCTTGGTGGAGGTGGTTGTGGATCCGCTGGGCGATCACCTCGGAGATGCCTGTGACCTCGGCCAGCTCACAGACGGTCGCCTCGCGGACCCGCTTCAGCGACCCGAACCGTTCGAGCAGCGCCTTTCGTCTGGCCGGGCCGACGCCGGGGATGTCGTCGAACGCGGAGGAGGTCATCTGTTTGCCGCGCAGCGTCCGGTGGTAGGTCACCGCGAACCGGTGGGCCTCGTCGCGGATGCGCTGGAGCAGGTAGAGGGCCTCGCTGGAGCGCGGGAGCAGGATCGGCTCGTCGCGGTCCGGCAAGTAGACCTCCTCGAGCCGCTTGGCCAGCGCGCATAAATCGACGCCCTCGACGCCCAGGTCGTCCAGCGCCCGCCGCGCCGCGCTCAGCTGCCCCTTGCCCCCGTCGACGATCACGAGGTTCGGCGGGTAGGCGAAGCGGCGGCCTGACGAGGCCGGCTGGCTCGACTCCTCGAGAAACCGGCGGAACCGGCGGGTGATGACCTCGTGCATCATCGCGAAGTCGTCTTGGCCCTCCACACCTTTGATCCGAAACCGCCGGTACTCACCGCGCCGTGGCAGGCCGTCCTCCATCACGACCATCGACGCGACCGAGTTCGCGCCCTGGAGCGTGGAGATGTCGTAGCACTCGATCCGCAGCGGCGCGTCGACCAGGCCGAGCGCCTCCTGCAGCTCGCTCAACGCCTGGCTGCGCGCGTTGAAGTCCTTCGCCCGCTTCAGCCGGTGCTGGTGGAACGCCTCCACCGCGTTCTCCCGCACGGTGTCCAGGAGCGCGCGCTTCTCGCCCCGCTGGGGGACGCGGATCTTGACACGACCCTTGCGCAGCTCGGAGAGCAGCTCCTCCAGAGCGTCAAGGCCCTCCGGCTCGACCGGGACCAGGAGCTCGCGGGGGATGTCCTCGGAGCGCTCCATCGCCATCTCGATCAGGAAACGGGCGAGCAGCGCGGGCGTGTCGAGGTCCTCGACCTTGTCGACCGTCCAGCCCTTGCGGCCGACGACTCGGCCTCTACGGACGAAGAACGCCTGGAACACAGCCTCCAAGTCGTCTTCGTGGAGGTGGACCGCGTCGAAGTCCTCGGCCCGGCCAGTCACCATCTGCTGGCGCGACAGCGCGGTCCGCATCGCCTGGAGCTGGTCGCGGATCCTCGCGGCGGCCTCGTAGTTGAGCCGGCTCGACTCCTCCCCCATACGCTCGGTGAGCGCATGGATCACCTGCTCGGTGTCGCCGGAGAGGAAATGGATGAGCCCGTCGACCAGCTCCCGGTGCGCCGCCTCGCTCACTTTGCCGGTGCACGGTGCCGCGCACCGGCCGATGTGATGGAGCAGGCACGGCCGCCCCGACCGCCGGCACCGGTCGAACACCCCCTGCGAGCAGGTCCGCACGGGGTAGACGCGGAGCAGGAGGTCGAGCGTCTCGCGGATCGCGTAGGCGTGCGCGTAGGGGCCGAAGTACCGGGTGCCGTCCTTGGCCGGGTTCCGCCGCACCATCGCCCGCGGCACGTCCTCACCGACGGTGATCGCCAGGTACGGGTAGCTCTTGTCGTCGGTGTAGCGGACGTTGTACCGGGGCAGGTGCCGCTTGATGAGGTTGTACTCCAGGTGGAGCGCCTCGACCTCGTTCGCGCACACGATCCACTCGACGCTTCGCGCCACCTCGAGCATCGCGCGCGTCCGCTGGTGGATCGCCGGCCACGCTTGGAAGTAGCTCGCCAGCCGCGCCCGCAGGTTCTTCGCCTTCCCGACGTAGATCACCCGCCCATGCCGGTCACGCCACAGGTAGCAGCCCGGCTCGGTCGGCACCGTGCCAGGCTCCGGCTTGAACGTGTATGCGGGGTTGCGGCTCACCAGCCCATGGTAAGAGGCGGCCGGCGGTCCTCGAGCACCCCTTGTGTGTGCTGGATCCGCGACGCATACGTCGCGGATCCAGCACGCTCAGCATGCGGGGAGGTCCAGGTGGAGGCGGGTGCCACGGTTGGGGGCGGAGCGGACGCGCAGAGCGCCACCGGCGTTGGCGGCCAACTGGGTGAGCGTACGTAGGCTGACCTGACCGTTCGGGGATGGGCTGGTCAGCTGATCCGGGTCGAAGCCGCGCCCGTCGTCGTCGACCGTGAGCTCGACGCGGTGATCGTGAACGTCCACGCGCACCTTCACCGTCTGCGCCTGGCCGTGCGCCACAGTGTTCTGGACCGCCTCCTCGGCCGTCCAGAGGAGGAGCTCCTCGGTGTCGCTCGGGAGCCGGAGACCGGCGGGGAGGTCGAGCCGCGTGTCGATGCCCCGCCGGGCCAAGGGCAGGAGCATGCCCGACAAGGCGGTCTCCAGGCTGCGGGGCTTGCCGTTGCCGTTCGGCAGGCCGTTGTCTCTGGCCGCGCCGTTGCCATTGGGCAGGCCGTTGCCTCTGGCCGCGCTGTTGGCGTTCGCGTGGGGCTCAGGCTGCGGGGCTGGGAGCGGGCGCAGCGCCTCCACGCCGTGGCGTGGCCCGGGTGCCCCTGCCCGGAGCGCGCCGGGCAGGAGCACATCGTCCGCGGGGACGGGGTTGGTGAACGGGCCGGCCGGCCAAGCCGCGCCACCCCGCAGCTCGCCGAGCCACCCACCCTCGTCGGGCTGAGGCTCGACGCGAGCAGCGACCCCAGCCGGGGCGGGCTCAGGGGCTTGGAACGCCCGGGTGGCCATGTCCGGCGCGGCCTCAAGCCAGTTGCCGGGAGCGGCCTCGAAGGAGCCGAAGGGACCGTGGGCCTTGCGCGGGCGCCGTAACGCGACCCACCCAAGGCACATCCACACGACGCCGAGGAGGAAGAGCGTGCCCAGGGTGACCGGCGCGAACATCCGCCACACCCGCCTGCCGTCCGCCGTCACCGCCCGGTAGTCGTAGTCCGTCTGCAGGAGCAGCGCCTCACCGCCGGGCGGCTGGGCGGGATGGTTGACGCGGAGGACGGGGCCACCGCTGGGGCTCGAGGGAATCCCCAGCTCAGCAGACGGCTGGCCGGCCTGGAGCGACTGAAGCGCCGCCTCGCTGAGCGGGGTGGTCGTCCCGAGGACCGTCGGGTTCTTCGAGTACACGGCGTGGCCATCGACGCTCGACAGGGTCACCCCGACGACCTTCTCGTCTTGATCGGAGGCCAGCCGGTCCACCGCTTGGACCGCCGTGGCGTCTCCGGCGATGAGGCCGCCGATGACGTTGGCCTGGATGATCCTCGCCGCCAGCGTTTCCGTCCGCGCTCGGGCGTCCCGGACTGCCTCACTCGCGCCGGTCCGCTGGCCCCAAAACCAGCTGCCAGCGCCCACGAGCGTGAGCGCCATCAGGCCAGCGACGCCAAACATCGCCGCCCGGCTGGTCAACACGCCAGCCAGGTCGTCACCGTTGTCTGACCGTCCCATGTACGATCCGCCGATCCTGCGGTCGGTAGCAGGCGGGAATTCATGCACCCAGGTGACGGGAAGGCAAATCGACGGGCTCCACCAGAGCAGATACAGTTTTTCATATTTCTGTACGGTTCAGTAAGCGTTCGTAAGGCACTGCACCACCCAGCAACAGGTTGGTGAAGCCTCCCGCCATGCGGTTGCCGGTCAGCGCGGCGCCCCTGGCGCAGACTACGGAGACGCGGTCACCGCCGACAGCCATGACGGGCAGGGTGGGCTTCGTCTGCGTCCGCCAGAAGAACTGCCCTGCTCAGCGGTACTCCTACCGACGTCGCCGCCACGTGATGAGGGGTCGGCAACGCCGGGCTGCCCAAGCCGGGGACGCGCGTCCCGGACAAGCGCGCGACCAGGCGTGCAGCTTCGCGATCTCGTTCGCGGAGCGCTCGACACACCGGCCGGGTCGGCGTTCACGTCCCGGCCAGATCGGCGAGCAACTCGTCGAGGCGGTGGGAGATCTGTGACCAGGACCAGCGGCGCTCGACGAACGCCCGGCCCGCCCTCCCCATCGCGGCCCGGCGGTCGGGATCGCGGAGCAGGCTGACGATCGCCCTTCGGACCCCCGCGGGGTCCGCCCCATCGACGACGTGACCGGTCTCGCCATCGACGACCGCCTCGGGCGCCCCACCCGAGCGGCCGGCGACGACCGGGACGCCGCACGCCTGCGCCTCGAGGTAGACCATGCCGAGCCCCTCGACGTCCAGGCCGCCAAGCCGCGTTCGGCAGGGCATCGCGAACACGTCCCCGGCGGCGTAGTAGGCGGGCAGGTCGCCCCAGGCCAGCTCCCCAGTCAGGGTGACGTCCCGGTGAAGGCCGAGCTGGCGCACCCGCCCGTGGAGCACGGCCTCGCGCGGACCGGTGCCAGCGATGAGCAGATGGGCGCCCGGCACCGCCGCGGTCACCAGGGGCCACGCCTCGACGAGGACGTCCTGCCCCTTGCGCGGGACGAGCCGCGAGATGCACACGACGAGCGGCCGGTCGGCGGCGATGCCGTGCCGAGCCCGGACGGGGGCTCCATCGACGCCCGGGTGGAACATGTCGACATCGACGCCCGGCGGGAGGAGCTCGACGCGAGTGTGCGGGGCGAGCCACGGTTCGAGCAGCGAGCGGGTGAACGCGCTGACCACCGTCACCACCGTCGACCGGCGGAGCCGGCGGATCAGCGGCCCGAGACCCACCCGCACCATCCCCGCCTCGTGGCCGTAGCTCATCGCGATCGTGGGCTGTTCAACGCGCCCCGCGAGTTCCCCGAGCGGCCAGGCGGGCCCCAGAAGGACCACGTCGGGGGCGTGCGCGTCCGCGGCCCTTATGACCCACCTTCGCAGCGCTGGTGTAGGCAGGAGCGGCCGGTGCCCGATCCGGTCGACGCGGTAAGGAAGGGTCGCGTCGTGCTCGGTCCCGCCTGGCCATGGCGCGGCGAGCACCCGGGTGGCCTCGGGGGGGCGGCGGGCGAGGAGGTTCGCGAGGGACTGCTCGATCCCACCCGGCCGGGGCGGGAAGTCGGTGGTGACCCAGAGGGTACGGGTCATTGCATGCTCCCCGCCCCCCGCCGGGCGCTGCGCGACCGCCTCACCCGTCCCGCCGGGAGCGGCCACCGCTCCCCCATCTCCAAGCGGGCGACAGTCGAGGGATGGGTCATCCACAGCGCCGTGACCCAGCCTGGCGGCGCGGGGTCGGCGAGGTTCGCGCGCGCGAGGTCGATGTGCACCCTTTCGTAGGTCACCGGGTCGGCGGTCAGATCGAGCGAGGCGAGGTCGGCCGCGGCCTCGGCCCGGCGGTTGGATGCCAGTTGGAGCGGCATCCCCAGGGCGCCGGCGAGCACGGCCACGGCGACGACGACCGCCGCCGCGCGTGGGTCGGCCTGGCCGTCCTGCCGCCCGGTGGCGGCACGCCAGCGGACCAGCGCCGCCAGCCCGTACACGAGCACGACAGCCCCCACACCGCCGAGGAGCGCGCCACGGACGACGTCGTCGTGGCGAAGGTGGCCGAACTCATGGGCGAGGACGAGCCCAACCTCGGCGGGGGTGCGCTCGGCGAGGAGCGTGTCGTAGAGCACCACCTGCCGGGTGGCGCCGAACCCCGAGGCATACGCGTTCTCCTTCGTCGTCCGGCGGCTCGCGTCGGCGACGAGGATCTGGTCAACCTGCAGGTCGGTGCGGGCGAGGAGCTGCTCGACCTCGGTGCGGACGGGGCCTGGCTCCAGGGGCCTTGTGTGGAAGAACAGCGGCTCGATGACGCGTGGCGCGGCGAGCATGAGCAGCGCGGTGAGCGCGGTCGCGCCGAGGGCGACGACCGGCGGCCACAGCCGCTCCAGGCGCCGGGCAAGGGTCCACCCGCCGAGCGTGGCCGCTCCGAACGCCACCCAGGCGAGCCCGGCGCTGACGGCCCAGTCCCGCGCCCACCCCGCCAACCCTTGGGTCCGGAGCCCGAACGCACCCTCATGGACGTAGCGGCCCCAGAACTCCAGGGGCAGGAGCGCCAGGTCGGTGAGCGCCACGACGACGATCACGACGCACGCGGCCGCACGCGCGGGGCGGTGAGGGCCGATTCGCTCGACGATCCGGTCGGCCACCCTGCGACCGCGGCCAGTGAACGCGACGAGGCACGGCACGGCCACGCGCACCCCCAACATGACGAGCGCCGCGGCGTAGAGCGGTCGCCGGTACGCCGCCGCCTGCGCGAGGTAGGCAGGGTCGAACCAGCGGCTCGAGGCCGGGAGCGCGCCCAGGCTCAGCGCGAGTGGCCGCGCCACCTGCGCCGCCAGCCCCACGACGACCAGCGCCGCCGCCGCCCCATGAAGAACGTACCTATGAACGTGCATATTCTGCCGGCGACGCCGCGACGCTAGCCCGTCGCGCGTCGGGTGAAGCGGGAGCGGGGGGTGAGGCCGGCGTCCTGCAGGACGCGGAGCGCGCGTTCCTGCTCAGCGTCGAAGACGATCGCGCCATTGGGTCGGTCGAGCAGGAACGTGACGATGCAGTCGTCACAGGTGCTGGTGTCCTGCATACGGCAGTCGTCGCAGTCGATGCGCATGTCACGAGCCTCCTTGGTCGCCCAGCTTGGTCAGTCCGACCATACGACAGAGGTGTGACAAGGTTCCCGACCCGACGTCCGTGTGGCCAGGATTCGTCACGCATGCGTGACGAATCCTGGCCACAAGCTCGACAGGCGATACCCGACGCGACGCGACCCCCGGAATGCTTTTCAAACACGCTCTCAGCCGGTCAACCGGGCGCATGGGGCCACGACCACCTCGATGGCCTCGGTCGAGGTGCACCAGCGGCAGGTCACCTTGGTCACGGTGGCCTCGGTCCGCTCCTCCTCCTCGACCTGTCCGACACCGGCGAGGTCGACGTGCCAGAAGCGGCGGATCCGCTCGACGGACTCCACGTCGAAGCGGGTGAGGTTGCCGCACGCCCCGCACCGGTAGCGTGTCCCCGGCTGGAGCCCGACCAAGCCCTCCATGGGTGCCCCTGTCTCGATAAACGGGCGCCGAGCGTAGCGCCCCTCCCCTACCGCGACGTTCCCCTGGTGGCCAGGGGGAAAGTGGGAAACTCGAGGTCGGGGGACGGCCCGTCCACGTTGATCGTGGCCACCACGCGCTGCGCGGCCGCCGACAGCGCGTCGCGGTCGATGCCGTAATAGGGCGAGGGGTATGGAGCAAGGTACCGGCAGGCACGCTCAAGGAGGGTCACGGCCCCCTTCCCGTTCCCGCGCTGGGTGTGAGTGAGACCGACGGCGATCTGCGTGACGCCCTTCCAGAACTCGCGGTCGCCAGGGGGCACCTCGCCGCACTTCCAGATCCACTCAAGGAACTCGTGGGCCTCGAAGAATCGCCGCGCGTCGAAGAGGGCGACGGCAACCTCGAGCGCCGCTGCGACCGAGTCCACGGCCTTGCCTGGCTCAAGGGTGTCGGCCAGCTCGTCGATGCTGCCGCGGGGCAGCGGCCGGCCGAACCGGTCCCGAGGGCGCGTGTTCTCCGCCCGCCCCTCGGCATTGCGGTCGCGCTCCGGAAATCGGGACTCGCGGAGGGGACGCGGGGACATGCGAACGATCTTAGCCGGTTGCAGCTTTCCTTCGGATGCAAAGGAAAGCGGGAGCCGAGCTGCCGCCTTGCCCGTCTGACCTGCACCTTTCCTCCGCATCCGGAGGAAGCCACCCACCGGCCCGCAGCGGGCTCGGGCCCTTGGACTCACCGTCCAAGGGCCCGAGCTACTGGACCTCGGCGTCCGGGGGAGGCAGCTGGTACGACGTCTCGTCCTCGGCGGCAGCCGCGCTCATCGATGCCGCCCGGCCTGGGTCAGCCGCCACCACCGGGATGCCGAGTTCGTCGGCGGCGGCCTACCCGCGCTGGGCCTGCGAGGCCTCGATCCAGCGCTCGAGGATCGTGGCGGCGGCGCCTGAGTCGAGCGAGGCGGCGGCGGCGGCCAGGCCGTCGTCCCAGGTCGTCACGAGGTCGGCGGCGAGCAGGGCGGCCGCGGCGCCGAGCACGACGATGTCACGCGCGGGGCCTGGCTTGCCGGCGACCACCGCGTCGGCCACTCGGCGGCTGTCCTCGACGTCGCCTCCGGCCAGGTCAGCGATCCGCGCGCGGGGGATGCCGTGGTCGGCGGGGTCGAACCACGACCGGGTGACCGTGCCGTCGCGCACCTCCCAGATCATCGACGGCCCGGTGGTGGTGAGCTCGTCGAGCCCGTCGGCACCGTGGAACACCAGCGCGTGGGTTGCGTCCAGGCGGGCGAGGACCGCGGCCATCCGTGGCGCGACCTGTGGGTCGCTGACCCCGATCGTTTGGTGACGGGCACCGGCCGGATTGGTGAGCGGGCCGAGGAGGTTGAACACCGTTGGGATGCCGAGCTCCCGGCGCGCCGACATCGCGTGCCGCATCGCGGGGTGGAACGCCGGCGCGAAGCAGAACCCGATCCCTACCTCGGCGATGCAGGCCGCCACCCCCGACGGGTCGAGGTCGATCGCGACTCCCCAGGCCTCGAGCAGGTCGGCCGAGCCGCACCGGCCGCTCGCCGCCCGGTTGCCGTGCTTCGCGACCCTCGCGCCGGCACCCGCGGCGACGAGCGCCGAGACGGTCGACACGTTGAACGTTCCCGCCCCGTCCCCGCCGGTGCCGCACGTGTCGACGACCGGCCCGTCGACCTCGACCCGCAGCGCGAAGGCGCGCATCGTCCGCACGAGCCCGGCGATCTCTTCGGCGGTCTCGCCTTTCATCCGCAGCGCCACCAGCAGGCCGCCGATCTGCGCCGCCGTGGCCTCGCCCTCCATGATCCGCCGCATCAGCGCGGCGGCCGTCAGGGCGTCGAGATCCTCCCCCCGCAGCAGGCGGCGCAGCGCCTCGGCCCAGCTCGGCGGCTCCATCCGATCCCCACCCGCCGGTGGCGCTGCCGCGCCACCCTCACCCCCGCTGGTCACGACCTGACGAGCTTCTGCCGCAGTCCCCCTGTCGGCTGCATGAGGGGCGTCGGGTCGCCGCCAACGCCGGGCAGGGCGGGCAGCGGGCGCTCCTCGACGAGCGTCCGCAACGTCTCGGCGAGGTCGAACGGGTCGACGGGCTTACCGATGTACGCGTCGGCCCCCGACTGGTCGGACAGCCACCGGTCCTGGTCGCGGGCGAGCAGAAGAAGCACGGGCGGCATGTCCTCGCCCATCTCCAAGCGGGCCTTGACCTCGCGGCTCAGCGCGAACCCGCCCGTCGGCCAGGTGTCGTTGTCGGCGACCAGGATGTCGAAGTACGTGCCCTGGTCGAGCAGCGCGAGGGCCTGCTGGGGCAGGCGGACCTCGACGACCTCGACGTCGGGGGTGCCGAGCAGCGCCGTGGTGACCTGCATCGTCACGCGCTCGTCGCCTGATACGAGGAGAATCTTCACTCCAGGCTCCGTATACCGTGGACTGGACCGCAGACGCGGCCGGCGAGTCGGTCCCGCCAGCCTACCCTGACGGTAGAATGTTAGGTGCCCCTTACCCTCCAGGAGTGTGCGTGCCGCACCCGATCGGCCCCTTCCGGCTCACGCCTCAGCGCGCTGCGGTGCGCGAGGTCGTGTGGGAGGCCAGGGACCATCCGACCGCCCGCGAGATCTACCGCCGGGTGAAGGCCCGGCAGCCGGGAATCGGGTTTGCGACCGTCTACCGGACCCTCAACCTGCTCGTCGAGCACGGGGCGATCCTCGAGCTTGCACTCGGTGACGTCGCCCGCTACGACCCGAACACCGCGCCGCACGGGCACGTGCGCTGCACCGGCTGCGGCGCGATCGTCGACATCAACGTCCCGCTGCCCGCCTCGACCACCCGGCGGGCAGCGCGCGACTCCGGCTTCGACGTCGATGGCTACGAGCTGCAGTTTCTCGGCCGCTGCGCCGCCTGCCGCGCCCGCTGACGGGACCGCCGCAGGCTCCGTCGCTCGTCCTCGGACATGCCTCCCCAGACGCCGTTCTGGTTGGTCTCCAACGCGTATTCCAGGCACTGGGAACTCACGTCGCAGCCAGCGCACACCTGCTTGGCTTGCTCGATCTGGTCGAGGGCGGGTCCACTCGCGCCTACGGGAAAGAAGCGCTCGGTGTCCTCACCGAGGCAGGCGGCGCGGTCGCGCCATTGGAGACAGGCAGGGTTCATGGTTGGACCTCCTTCAGGGATGGCGGCCCGGCGGGACCAGCTCCCGGCTGCCCCCGCGGGGCCTTCGGAACCGCAGCATCCGCCGCCAGGCGCCAAGGCTCCAGGAGCCGTCCCGGCAGCGGACCGGAGCCGGGTTGACCGGCTGAGTACGCTGCCGTTTCCAGGGGGGAGCACAGGAGGCAGCCATGATGATCGTCGGCCGCTGGGACGCCCAGTTGGT
>JBOGEB010000116.1:0-13526 GCA_050743125.1 Egibacteraceae bacterium | reverse complement strand
CCCGAGGACGAGAGCCCGCCACCGACCTGACCGAGCGCAAGTCTTCGAGGGGTCCGGGGGGGACGCCCCCGATCGCCCCCAGGTGCTGCCGATGGCGGTGCTGGTGAGCATCTCGCTCATGATCTGGGTGGACGTGGCGCCCGCACCATGATGGCGCCCCAGGAGCTGCCCGTCGGGATCATCACCGCGTTGCTCGGCGCGCCGTTCTTCGTGCGCAACAACCGCCTTGGGCTCAAGACGGCGTCATGACGCTGTCGGCGGCCACCAGAGGGTCGTCATCAGGCGGCGTTCGTGGGGCAGGCCGAGGTCGATGAGCGCAGCGCGGATGTCGGGGCCGCGTTCGGCTGCCAGGCACAAGCGCCGACGGACGAACGCGGTGACCTCGTCGCCGAACTCCTTCCACGGCGAGGGCTCGTCCCAGCGCTCCAGCTCGACGGCGAGGCCGAGCTCCTGCAGGGCGGTGACGGCGTCATCGACGGTGGGGCGCGTGGGGCGGTCCAGGCCGTGGAGGCGTTGCCACAGGGGACGCAGCCAGGCGAGCGGATGCTCGGCGGTCATCTCGACGACCACGCGGCGGCGGGCATGGGCGGTCAGCGCCCGGACAAACGGCTCCAGCGCACCGACGTTGTAAAGCACGTGGTGGCAGACGACAAGGTCCGTGGCCGGGGTGTCACCGGCCACGTCGGGCCAGCGACCCAGCACCTGCTCATGCGCGACGCCGAGACGCTCGGCGCGGGCGGCGAATGCCTGGAGCATGCCCGCCTGCTGATCCACGCCAATCACCCGCCCGATCTGGTGCCCAAGGGACAGCGACGCGGCCCCGCCCCCGCAGCCGACGTCGAGCACGGTGCCACCGTCGGGCAGGGCCTCGCGGGCACAACGCCGGGAGGGCGTCTCCTTGCGCATCGCCTCTCCCGCAAGCCGGTCGAACAGCCCGACCCCGAACCCGTACGGGGACTCCGGGGCGGCGGCGAGCAGCTCCTCCGGAATGGCCCAACCGGCCAGGGCGTCGTCCCAACAGCGAAACGCGTCCAGAGATGCGGTCCTCCCAGCCTCCCCCATTGACCCGTCCAGGCGATGGTGCGTGGCTCAGTATGTTCTCACCGGTTCTTTCCTGCGCCGGTCATGCGCAGGCAGGATGGACGTTGCGAGCCAGCCGTGTCTCGGAGTGGCGCCGTCTGGCTGGCCTCATCGCCCGAGGGCCGGTGCCGGGGTCGTGACGGTCTGGCTGCATAGCCGTTGACGGCTGGAGTGGGCGCTGGAGGCCGGCCTGGACACCAGCGTGGGGGGCGGGAAGACCGAGGAGAAGGGCGGGCGATGCGCCGCGCGTGGCGGCGTCCCTCTGACGACTGGCGTCAGAGGGGCGACTGAGTCGACACCGTCCGGGGCAGCCACGAAGGGCGATGGGCTTCGAAGGACGTGATGGCGTCGGTTTGCTGAAGGGTCAGGCCGATGTCGTCGAGCCCCTCCACCAGCAGGTGCTTGGTGAACGGGTCGATGTCGAACGACCACTCCCCTATCGGCGCCGTGACGGTCTGCGCGGGCAGGTCGATACGGACCGTCGCGCCAGCGGGGTCCTGTGTCGCGAGCTCGATGAGCTGCCTGCAGACCTTCGCCGGCAGCGCGACCGTCAGCAGCCCGATCTTCGCGCAGTTGTTGCGGAAGATGTCCGCGAAGCTCGGGGCGACGATCGCCTCGAACCCGTACTGCGCCAAGCCCCACGGAGCGTGCTCGCGCGACGACCCGGACCCGAAGTTCGGGCCCGTGACCAGGACATTCGCGCCTTCGTAGCGCGGGTCGTTCAGCACGAAGTCAGCAGCGGCGCGCCAGTCGAAGAACACGAACTCACCGAACCCAGTGCGCTCGATCCGCTTGAGGAACTGCTTCGGCATGATCTGGTCGGTGTCCACGTCCGCGCGGTCCAGCGGGACCATGCGGCCCTCGATCACGTTCACGGCCTTCACGACGAGATCACCTCCCGGACATCGACGAAGTGGCCGTGGATCGCCGCGGCCGCGGCCATTGCCGGCGACACGAGGTGGGTCCGGCCGCCCTTGCCCTGCCGGCCCTCGAAGTTACGGTTCGAGGTCGAGGCGCAGCGCTCGCCGGGGGCGAGGATGTCGGGGTTCATGCCCAGGCACATCGAGCAGCCCGGCTCACGCCACTCGAACCCGGCAGACCTGAAGATCTCGTCGAGGCCCTCGGCCTCGGCCTGCAGCTTCACCGGATAGGAGCCGGGCACGACGAGCACACGCACACCGGGAGCGGCGCGGTGGCCCTCGACCACCCGCGCGACAGCACGCAGGTCCTCGATCCGCCCGTTCGTGCAGGAGCCGATGAACACCCGGTCCACGCGGAGGTCGGTGATCGCCTCGCCGCCCCGCAGTCCCATGTACTCAAGCGCGCGGTGCGCCTGGTCGGGGTCGCGCGCCTGGGCCGGTGCCGGCACCCGGCCGGTCACCGGGACGCTCATCGCCGGCGTGGTCCCCCACGTGACTGTGGGGGCGAACGCCGAGGCGTCCAGGGTTACGACGTGGTCGAAGCGCGCGCCGGGATCGGTCCGCAGCTGGCGCCACTCCTGCAGCGCGGTGTCCCATCCCTCGCCCTGGGGGGCGTGCGGGCGGCCCTTCAGGTAGGCGAAGGTCGTCTCGTCCGGCGCGATCAAACCAGCGCGGGCACCGGCCTCGATCGACATGTTGCAAACCGTCATTCGGCCCTCCATCGAGAGCGCCAAGATGGCCTCGCCGCGGTACTCGATGACGTGGCCTACGCCGCCCTCGACACCGATCTCAGCGATCACCGCCAGAATGAGATCCTTGGCGGTCACGCCGAACGGCAGGTGGCCGTCGACCTGGACGGCCATCGTCTTGGGGTACGCCTGCGGCAGGCACTGCGTGGCGAGGACGTGCTCGACCTCGCTGGTCCCGATGCCAAAGGCCACAGCTCCGAACGCCCCGTGGGTGGCGGTGTGGCTGTCGCCGCACACGATCGTCATGCCTGGTTGAGTCAGGCCGAGCTCCGGGCCGATCAGGTGGACGATGCCCTGGTTCCGGGAGGCCATGTCGAACAGCCGGACGCCGAACTCGGCGCAGTTCGCAGCCAGCGTGTCCATCTGCTGCTTCGACAGCGGATCCTCCACCGGCAGCGACCGATCCGTGGTCGGCACGTTGTGGTCCATCACGGCGAGCGTGAGGTCCGGCCGGCGGACCGTCCGCCCAGCGAGGCGCAGGCCCTCGAATGCCTGTGGGCTCGTCACCTCGTGGACCAGGTGGAGGTCGACGTAGAGCAGGTCCGGCTCGCCGGCAGCGGCACGGACGACGTGCCGCTCCCAGACCTTCTCGACCAGCGTCTTAGAACGTGCGTCAAAACGGGCCAGAGCGGGTGCGCTTTGGTGGGTTGCGCTGGCCATCCTCGGGTTTCCAGCGGTGAGACGTCCTGGTGAGCCTTCGTCGGCGATTGGGCGAGACCGCCCTCCGGTGTTTCGACCCATGTTCTCAGGCACGCCAACGCACCCCCTCGAGGATGCGGGCGGCAACGGCGCCGACGGTGACCTGCTCGCTCTTCGTGAGCTGGAAGGTGATGGTGTCCGAGGCGGTGGACTCAGTGACGGCGGCGGCCACGCTGGCCACCAGCTCCGCCTCCTCGTCCAAAGTCTGGTCGGGCGGGACGCTGAGCTTGATCGTCGTCACTGGTGGTGGACCGTTCCTTGAAGGGTGGGCGGGCGGGGAAGGTTGGCCCGGGCGGGCGGGCGGGACGTTGCGCTTGACCGTGGCCACGACAGAGCCTCTCTTCAAGGAGTCTCGGGCTGGACGGCCCGGTGGCGCAGCCGGACGGACTTGTTCAGCGCGCCCAGGAATGCGCGCGCGCTGGCCTCGACGATGTCGGTGGAAACCCCGCGCCCGGTGAAGCGCGTGCCGCCCACCTCCACTTGGCATGTGACGTCACCGAGGGCGTCAATTCCTCCGGTGACGGCGGCCACGTTGAAGCTGGTCAGCGTGCCCTCGATGTCGACCGCGCGGCGAATCGCGCCGCAGGCCGCGTCCACCATTCCGTCGCCCATGCAGGACTCGTCGATGGTCGCACCATCGGACACCCGAAGGACGCGCACCGTCGCGGTGGGCGCGGTGGCGGTGCCGCCCGAGACCTGCAGCGAGACGAGCTCGAACGGCTCTTGCTCGGTCGCGTACACCTCGTCAGCGACGATCACCTCCAAATCCTTGTCTGAGATCTGGACCTTGCGGTCGGCGAGCTCCTTGAACCGCAGGAAGGCGCGGTTGATCTCCTCCCTCGAGAGCGTGTAGCCCATAGCCTCGAGCTGCCTCGCGAAGGCGTGGCGACCGGAGTGCTTGCCGAGCACGATCTGCGCCCCGACGACGCCAATGTCCTCGGCGCGCATGATCTCGTAGGTCAGCCGGTCGGTCAGGACCCCGTGCTGGTGGATGCCGGACTCGTGGGCGAACGCGTTCCGGCCGACGACCGCCTTGTTGTACTGGACGGGGTAGCCGGTCAGCGTGCTGACCAGGCGTGACGTGCGGGCGATCTCCCTCGTGTTCACAGCCGTGGGTCGCTTGAGCAGGTCGCCGCGCGTGACCAGGGCCATCACGACCTCCTCCATCGAGCAGTTGCCGGCCCGCTCGCCGATGCCGTTGACCGCGACCTCGACCTGCCGGGCGCCGTTCCGCACGGCCTCGAGCGAGTTCGCCACGGCCAGGCCCAGATCGTTGTGGCAGTGAACGCTCACCGCGACGTCCGGGCCGACCCGGTGGACGATGTCGGCGATCAGCGCGCCGAAGTCGTGCGGCAACGCGTAGCCGACGGTGTCGGGGATGTTCACCGTGGTCGCGCCGGCCTCGATGACCGCGTCGATGATCCGCGTGAGGAAGGCGACCTCGGTCCGGGTGGCGTCCTGCGGGGAGAACTCGACGTCGGACGTGTACTCGAGCGCCCGGCGGACCGCCTTGACCGCCTGCTCGATGGTCTCGTCCTCACTCGCCCCGTGGAGCATCGCGACGCGGTGCACCTGTGAGGTCGACAGGAACACGTGGATCCGTGACCGGTGCGCGGCCTTCAGCGCTTCGGCGGCGCGGTTGATGTCGTCGGGGTGGCAGCGGGCGAGCGCAGCGATCACCGGCGCGCCGGGCGCGGTACCGACCCCCTCGGCGATGGCCTTGACGCCCTCGTAGTCGCCCTGCGAGGTGATCGGAAACCCCGCCTCGATGACGTCGACCCGCAGCCGCGCGAGCTGCTCGGCGATCTCCAGTTTCTCCTTGACGTCCAGGGAAATGCCAGGCGCCTGCTCACCATCACGGAGGGTGGTGTCGAAAATACGTACCTGCTGCTCAGTGCTCATGCTGTTGGCTCCTCAAGTCCTCTGTCGGCGTGGGGGCACCCTGTGCCGGGGGTCTCCGCGGGGGGCTCGAGTGCGAGTACGCCGCCCCGCGGCGTCAAAGGATGAGCAGAAGCCCGAGCAGATCCGCGAGGATGGCACGCGTACGCCCGGTGCCGTTACGGCGCCAGCCCCGTCTGCGAGTCGCATCCTGAGTCATGTCCTCAAGGTGTACGGCCTTCGAGCCCGAGAGTCAACCTTTCGACCGCGTCGTCGGGGCTGTCGGCCATCTCGACGCCCGAAATCTCCCAAGTGTTCAGGCCGATCACCCGCGTTCCCGCCTTGAGCGCAAGGGCGATCTCGGACAGCGTCCCGTACCCGCCGCCGACCGCGATCACGACCTCTGCAGACCGGACCACAAGCGCGTTGCGCGCCTCGCCGAAGCCCGTGGGGATCGCTACGTCGACCCATGGATTGGCCGCAGTGGGGTCACGACCCGGGAGGATGCCCACCGTGTGGCCGCCGTGAGCCTTGGCGCCACGGCACGCGGCGGCCATCACCCCCGCCAGGCCTCCGCACACGACGGTCACGCCGGCCTTGGCCAGTCCGGCGCCGATCGCCTCGGCGGCCTCCTCAAGCGTCTCGTCGGGCTCCCCCGTGCCGATCACCGCCACCATCCGCTCAGGCCCTGTCACCCTCCGCATTTCACCTCCGGCTGTCAAGGCCGATCTACTACCATCGTGAGTTCATGGAGATCATGCTGCGGTGCGCGCTGCCCGACCGACCCGGGAAGCTCGCTGCGCTCGCGGGCGCGATCAGCGAGGCCGGCGGGGACATCGAGGCGGTCGACGTCGTGGAGTCTGCGGACGGCACCGCGCTCGACGACCTGTTCGTGCGGATCAACGGCACGGACGGGCTGCGTGCCGTGGTCGCGCGGATCCAGGCCCTCGAGGACGTTGAGCTCATCCACGCGGGCCCTTCGCGCGGTCATCCCGGTGACGCGGTCACCCGCGCGGCGATCGGGCTCGAGGCCATCCTGTCGGGGGCGATGACGCTCACGCATGGTGTGCAAGCGCTCCTGGGCGGACTGCTGCGCGCCTCGAGCGTCACGTTCGAGGCGGTCGACCAGCCGCCCCTGGAAGACGATTGTCTGCTCGTGCTCCCCTTCGCCGATCAGATCCTCGTCCTCCGGCGCGACTACCGGTTCACCGAAACCGAGATCGGCCGCGCCCGCGCGCTCCTCCGGGTCTGCGGCGAGGCCGCCCGCACCCTGGACTCTTAGCACCCCGTGTCGTAAGTAGGGTCACGCACATGTCGAGCGTCCTTGTGGCCAGGATTCGTCACGCATGCGTGACGAATCCTGGCCACAAACGTCTTGACCGCACTCGAGATCGCAACGTGCCTCACCTGATAACGGTATGCCACAGGGCTCCGTCCACCTCTGGGAAATCTGCCAGCAGCTGGACCAGGTCGGCTTGATAGGCGTAGCGCAACGCGTCACGGGTCGCCGGGCTGAGCACTGGTTTGTCGCGAGGCGTGGAGTTTGCTGCGCTCTTCGTGCGTTCCGACGGCTGCCATGCGCCGGGATCCAAGCCGAGGAAGCAGAAGGTACGCCGCGCCTCTCCTACCGGGTCTGCGACACAGCGTTCGTATTGCTGGACCAGAATTTGCTCTCGGGGGAAGTAGGCCAGAAGCGTCTGCAATTGCAGCCAGTAAAGACCTCTGCTGAACTGATGGCCGACCAGCACCACGTCCAGATTGAAACCGAACCGTTCGTAGTGTGCTAATCCGGAGATGAAGCGCTCTATCGGATCACGAAGCAGCACCAGCAATTTGGTGTCGGGCGCTGCGCTGTGCAGCATCGGCGGTGTCCAGAAGTTATGCATGTAAAGCGGCGTCCACTCTCCAACGATACTGCCCGATGAACGGGGAAAATAACGATGGTAGAGCGCTGGGTCGAACTCCTCGACCTGGCCGTAATGATCGAAAAAATGCAGCTCTTTCAGCTGGGAGTCGGCCAGCACAACGTTCGGGTGGCTGCAAAGCACTCTCCACCACCACGTTGTGCCTGATCTCATCGTACCAACTCCCACAAAATCGGGAGGGGCAAGGTCCCACCCGGGCGGGATCTCTGGCGGCGTCATCGGCGGCAGCGTGAGCGGATAGAGATCGCCCTTCTCTCGCGTTGTCATTGCTCTTTTTTGTCTCCAGAAATCGGCTATCTCAGCATGTGAGTACGTCCGCATATCAGCTCATCCTCCTGGCTTGCGTCCGCTGTCCAGATAGTATTTAGCAGTGAGGCACATTCCTCACCTGGATGGATGATGGATGTGGCTATGGCTGGTGTGACCGGTAGCAACGTGGGTCGTACTTGGGGATGCTGCCGCGCCTGCACCGAGCGGCCTGTGAGGCTGCCGGGTGCTGGGCGTTGTGTTTGCTGTGCCCCACCGAGTGGTCTGTGGGGGTGAGCGAAGGACGGCGGTTGGAGGCCGAGAAGGCGGTGCGGACCACCCGATCGCACCATTCCGCACGGCTGGCGGTGGCTTGGCATGCCGGTGAGAACGACAGTTGGACCGGTCCCCCAGTAGGGATTGCAGCTCCTCTTGAGGAGAATAGAGGTAAGCCCCGTTTGCTGGCGTCGGGGAGTTGGCGTATCTGCGGCTTGGCCTGGGGCTTAGTTCCTCCCCGCCCAGGCCAAGCCTCGGCAGAAGCAGTGACGAGTGAGATCTCATCCAAGAGGGCGTGCCCAGGCAGTGGCGACCGCGAACTTGGCCGTAGCTGGGGCCGCTGGCCCCATGGAACGTCTGCAAGAGGTCTCAGCTGCACGCTAGGCTGCAGGTATGGCAGCGCCGGGAATCGCGCCACAGCGCACGGACCAGCTGGACTTCGATCAACGCGCCGAGCGAGATCGACCCTGGAGCGTGGTCGTCTGGAACGACCCCGTGACGCTCATGTCGTACGTCGTGTTCGTGCTCCGTAAGCTGTTCGGCCACGACGAGCCGACCGCGACGCGACTGATGCTGCAGGTGCACCACGAGGGCAAGGCGGTCGTCGCCCAGGGGCCGCGTGAGAAGGCGGAGATGGACGTCTTTCGCCTCCACGCCCACGGCCTCCAGGCGACGATGGCCCAGGACTAGGCGCTTGCCAACCGTGATCGACGAAAGGGTTGTCGATAACTGCCCCGTCAGGGGCCGCCGGCTCCGAGCCCTTGCATCTGCGAGACGGGTGCGTCAAGCCCCATACGGGGGAGCCTGCCTCCGTCGCGACGGGCGGTGTTGCGGCGCTACGCCAGCGACGCAACGAAGTAAGGCGGGAGTAGCGCGAACGCACGAAAGCTCCAAGGCGGATCACTAGCTTGGGTCGGCTGCACGGGATCCGGCGGCTCGCGGGCGACAGCATCCGCGTCCGCCTGAGCACGCGCGAGCGGGACGCCCTCCGCATGCTGCCCGGGCAGATCCTCCCCGTCCTGACCGGCGACCATGAGCTGGGCGCGCCCGGCAGTCCCATCCGCGAGCGCCTCTTCCCACCCGCCTACGCCAACGATCCGCTCGCCGACATGGAGTTTCACGAGATGGTCGGCGACGGGATCCTCGGTGTCCGCACCGACGCATTCCGGACCTTCGCGCGCACGCTCGACCAAGGCGTAGCCCGGCGGCTTGTCTGGACCGTCGACCTTGACCCCGAGGAGGCGACCGCCTGGCTGTCAGCCGTCAACGACGCGCGGTTGACGCTCGCGATGATCGTGGGCATCAGATCCGAGGAAGAGTGGGAGCGCGGCCCCGACTCCCGGGACCCACGCAGCGTGATGCTCTACTACCTCGGCTGGCTGGAGGATGAGCTCGTCACCGCGCTGACGGGCGAGCTGGAGACCCCGCGTTGACGGGGGAACCCCACGTGGGCGGTAGTGGCACAACCCCTGCACAGAAGGCGACTCCTCCACGCCCGCCCGTGGCGGCAGGGTAGCGCTGTGGGGACCGGTGGGGTTCGTCCGGGTCGTGAACATCCTCGTCGAGGAGCGAGCTGAGCCCCGGTTACTGTCCAGTAACATCATGCATGGCAAGCGGACGATCGGGGTTTTCATGGAACAGCGGCCACGCCTGAGCGCGAAGCAACGCCGGGCGCAGCTCGTCGAGGTCGCGAGCACGCTGTTCGCTGAGCATGGCTACCACAGCCTGTCGATGGAGCAGCTCGCCGAGGCCGCCGGTGTGAGCAAGCCGGTCCTCTACCAGCACTTCCCGTCGAAACGCGACCTGTACCTCGCGCTGCTCCGCAACGCCGTCGGCGAGTTGGACGCGCAGGTCCGCAAGGCGCTCCAGGGAACGACGAGCAACCGGGAGCGCGTGCGGGGGGCGATCTCGACGTACCTCGACTTCGTCGAGGACCGCCACTTCCGCCTGCTGTTCACCACCGCTGAGCTCAGCGCGGCCGATGTCCGCGAGACAATCGAGGGCGGGATGACGGGGATTGCCCAGACGGTCGCCACGCTCATCGCCACGGACGCCAGCCTCTCTCCGCGCGCGGCCGAGTTCCTCGCCTCCGGGCTGATCGGCCTCGCGATCGACGGCGCTCGCTGGTGGGCCGGCCAACAAGACTTGGAGAAAGGCGAGGCTGTGCGCCTCCTGTCCCAGCTCGCCTGGCGCGGCCTGAGCTCGTTCGGCGTCGAATAAGCCCGCCGCCCGCCCGCACCGTGCAGGTCGAGCGCGTCATGCCGTCCGCGTCATCACTCCAGGAGCGTGCGGCGGAGCACCGCGAACGGCGGGGTGCCGTGGGCGAGCACCTCCTCGTGGAACTCGGCTGGTGAGAAGCCCGGGCCGCAGAGCCGCTCCATTTCATGGCGGAGGTCGGCCATCTCCTGACCGCCGACGAAGTACGTCGACAGCTGGCCGGCGGTCATCTTGCCGCGGCGGAGTTTGGCGGCGGCCGCAGCGGGTTCCTGGTAGGTCTGGCCCACCATGAGCTTGAGCGCGGTGTCGTCGTCCCAACCATGGACGTGGAGACCCTGGTCGAGCAGCGCGTTCGTGACCACGCGAAGCCCGCGCTTCGTGCTGGTCAGGCCGAGCGCCGCATCCCCGAAGCCAGCGCTCACGATCTCGTGCTCGACATAGACCGCCCAGCCCTCCAGGAACGCATGGTTGACCATCATCCGACGGAGCAGCCGTGGGTGCGCCCGCGCGTGCGCGTACTGGACATAGTGTCCGGGGTACGCCTCGTGGATCCCGAGCAACCGCAGCGCCGACCGGTTGTACTCGCGGAGGAACGACGTGGCGCGCTCGTCGTCCCAGTCCGTGGATACCGGCGAGAGGTAGTAGGTATGCGCGGCCGTGGGCTCGAGCGGGGGCGCCGGAAGCAGACACGCGTCAAAGACGCCCCGCCGGAATCCCGGAAGCTCCTCGACGCGCAGCGTGTCGGGCTCGGGCAGCGGGAACAGTCCGGTTTCGCGGATGAACGCGACGATCTCGCCGAGGATCGCGGCGGCCTCCGGCAAGAGTCCCTCGCGGGTCGGGCGGTCCGCGGCGGCCACCTCGAGGCCGGCCCGGACGAGGTCCGCGCCTGCCCGGCCGCCGCGGTGGCCCTCCAGCACCACGAAGGCGGTCTCCTCGGCCATTGCCTGAAGCGTCTTGAGCTCCGCCCAGGCCCGCTCCCAGACCCTCGCGGCTGACATCCGTCCACCGAGCATCAGCCGGAACGCCTGGGACCAGCGCTTCTCGCCGAGCCGCCAGTCCGGCGCTGGGTCGTCGCGGTGCTCGTCGAGCCATGCCGCAAACTCTTCGCACGCGGCGGCCGCCGCCTCACCGGCCTCGGCGGCCTCGGGGGCGAACCCGCCGAGCAGATCGCGGAACAGCGCAGCCGCAGCAGGCGCCCGCAGCAACGCGACCTCACGGTGGGGGGCGGTGATCCCGTCGAGCGTCGCGCGCGCCTGGCCGAGTAGCCGCGGGATCTGCGCCGCTCGCGCGGCAGCGGCCGGTCGGCGCGGACCCGGGTCGAGGTCGTCGCGGCGGATGAGCTCGTACACACCGCTCGTCGCGAGGTCGAGCCAGAACGTCGGGTCGCGCTCGTGCGAACGCAGCCCGTCGAACGCGAACCGCTGCGCGTCGAGGGCGTTGGCGAGCATCAAGCGGTCACCGTCGGCCTCCTCGTCGAGGAAGTCCTCGATCGTGTTGAGCTCAGCACGCAGCCGGCCGAGGTCGCGCAGCCGCTCGTCCGCTGCTCCCGGAGGCCAGTCGTCGAGATCGGCGTCGCGGCGGTGGTCGCCCTCGGCGGTCGCCGCGACCGGCGCAAACTCAAGGAGGTGACGCCGGTAGCCGTCGAACACGCCGTCGATCACATCGTGCACACCGACCCCCTGGTACTCTCGGACTCCAGAAGCATGCGGATTCCCAAAGAATGTGACCCTCATAATGATTGAGGAGCTCGAGCCGCGCCAGGTCGCCGAGCGGCTTTGCGGATCGGATCCACCACTGCTGGTGGACGTCCGTGAGCCGTGGGAGCACCAGACCGCGGCGATCGGCGGCGCGCGCCACATCCCGCTCGGCGCATTGCCGTCGCGTGTCGATGAGCTGCCCCGGGACCGGCCGATCGTGCTCCACTGCCACCACGGCGGGCGCAGCATGCAGGCCGCGCGTTGGCTGGAGCTCAATGGGTATCCGCGGCTTGTGAACATGAACGGCGGCATCGACGCCTGGTCCCAGACAGTCGATGAGACCGTCCCCCGGTACACCTGAGGAGAAGAACTGACCGAGACGAAGACCTTCGCGGACTTCGGCGTGGAACCCGTGATCTGCACGGAGCTCGCCGAGTCCGGTATCACCACCCCGTTCCCGATCCAGGAACTCACCCTGCCGCTCGCGCTGAAGGGGGCCGACCTCATCGGCCAAGCGCGCACCGGCACCGGCAAGACGCTCGCGTTCGGGATCCCGTTGCTCCAGCGTCTGGAAATCGGCCAGGGCACGCAGGCGCTCGTGGTCGTCCCGACCCGCGAGCTGTGCCTCCAGGTCGCCGACGACCTCGCGAAGACCAGCGCCCGCAAGGGCGTGCGTGTCGCCGCCGTCTACGGCGGCAAGGCGATCGACCCCCAGGCCGAGGCGATCGCCAGCGGCGCCGAGATCGTCGTCGGCACTCCCGGCCGGCTGCTCGACCTCATGCGCCGGCGGAAGCTCAACCTGTCCACCGTGACCGGGCTCGTGCTCGACGAGGCCGACGAGATGCTCGACCTGGGCTTCCTGCCCGACGTCGAGCAGCTCATCCAAGCGACCGCGTCGGACCGGCAGACCCTGCTGTTCAGCGCGACGATGCCGTCGGCGGTGGTCGCGCTGGCCCGTCGCTACATGCACAAGCCGACCTACTTGCGGGCCGACGTGGAACAGGTCCACGTCGCGCCGGAGACACGCCAGCACTTTTTCTCCTGCCACCGCATGGACAAGCCGGCCGTGCTCGCCCGAATCCTCCAGACGCCGGGCCGCGGGCTGTGCCTGGTGTTCAGCCGGACGAAGCGGATGGCCGACATCCTCGCCGAAGAGCTGCGCGAGCGAGGCATCTCTGCGGCGGCGATCCACTCAGACCTGCGCCAGGACGCCCGCGAGCGCACGCTCGCGCGCTTCCGGACGGGTCGCGTCGATGTGCTCGTCGCCACCGAGGTGGCCGCGCGCGGCCTCGATATCGCCGAGGTCACCCATGTCGTGAACTACGACTGCCCTGAAGACGAGAAGATGTACCTCCACCGCATCGGCCGCACCGGCCGGGCGGGCGCGGCGGGGGTCGCGGTCACGCTCGCCGTCTGGAACGAACTCGCCCGCCTCGACATGATCCGCCGCTCGCTCGACATCGACGAGCCGGTCCATGAGGTGTTCTCGACGTCGGGGATCCTCGACGAGCTCTTCGACCTTCCGCAGCGGACCGTGGCCAAGTTCGCTCGCGAGGTGCCCGCCACTCGGGAGCGGTCCAAGACTCGGCGGCAGGCCCGGGAGGCGGCCGAGGAGCCCACGGCCGTGGGCTCCAAACCGGCTCAAGAATCCCTGGCGGTCGTGACCGTAGAGACCGCCGACGGAGCACGTCCTTCCAGGACGCGCACGCGGCAGCGTACTCGAACCCGCCAGCGGGCCTCGCAGCCATCGGGGGCCTCCCCCCGGACCCCCTCGCAGCCATCGGGGGCCTCCCCCCGGACCCCCTCGCAGCCATCGGGGGCCTCCCCCCGGACCCCCTC
>JBOGEB010000115.1:0-13604 GCA_050743125.1 Egibacteraceae bacterium | reverse complement strand
CGAGGCGCAGCCCGAGGCGCAGCGCGAGGCGCAGCCCGTCCAGCCAAGGACCACCGATGACCCCGCTGTTCGCGCTCCTGTTCGACACCCTCGACCGGCGGATCGGGCTGCGCCGCCCTGGCCGCAAGGCGGCGAACAAGGTGTTCCCCCACCACTGGTCGTTCCTGCTCGGCGAGGTGGCGCTGTTCTCCCTGGTCGTGCTGGTCGCGACCGGGATCTTCCTCGCCCTCTTCTACCGGCCGTCGACCGACGTCGTGACCTACCAGGGCTCGAACCCGCTCTACGCGAGCACGCAGCTGCCAGCGGCGTTCGCCTCGATCCTGCGGCTGTCGGAGGATGTGCCCGGCGGGCTGCTCATACGCCGGATCCACCGCGGAGCCTCCCACCTGTTCATCGCCGCGACGGTGATGCACATGCTTCGGATCCTGCTGACCGGCGCGTTCCGCAAGCCGCGCGAGATCAACTACCACATCGGCCTGCTGCTCCTGACGCTCGCGATCGCCGAGGGCTTCGTCGGCTACTCGCTGCCCTATGACTCCCTGGCGGGCACGGGGATCCGGATCGCCTATTCGGAGCTGCTGAGCTTCCCGTTCGTCGGCGACCGGCTCGCGTTCTGGGTGTTCGGCGGCCAGTTTCCGACCGGCGACGTGATCCCGCGCTTCTTTGTGTTCCACGTCCTGCTCATCCCGGCGCTCATCATCGGGGTCGTGGGCGTCCACCTGCTGTTCGTCGTCCGCCAGCGCCACACCCAGTTCCCGCGCAGCGGGATCGACGGCCACCGGATGGTCGTCGGCAAGCCGCTGTGGCCGTCGCAGTCCGCCGAGTCGACGACGCTGATTCTGTGGGTCGGCGGTCTGCTGTCCGCCGCGGCGGTCCTGATCCCGTGGAGCGACGTCGCGCTGCTCGGCCCCTACGTTCCCGGCCAGGTCGGCAACAGCGCGCAGCCGGACTGGTTCCTGTTCTGGCTGGAGGGGATGCTGCGGATACTCCCGCCGGTCGAGATCGACCTGCCCGGTGTGACGGTCTCCGGGCCGCTCATCGCGGGAATCGTGCTGCCCGGGCTCGTCTTCGGCGCGCTGATCGCCTACCCGTTCCTCGAGCGCAAGGTCTACGGCCTGCACGGGGAGTGGCACGTGCTCTCCAACCCGCTGGAGATTCCGCTGCGCGCGGCGATGGCGCTCGGGACCTTCTCGTTCGTCCTCATCGTCTCGGCTGCGGCGACCAACGACGTGCTGTCGCGCCTGGTCGGGATCCCCATTGAGACGGTCACCGGGTTCTTCCGCCTCACCGCGGTCCTCGTCCCACCGGTCCTCGCGGTGTTGGGACATCGGTACAGCACCCGCCGTCTGACGCGGACCGGCCTGCGCGTGGCGTCCGACGAACTCGAAGCCGACAGCCGCTTCCAGCCCGCTCAACCCGCTCAATAGGGCGAGGGTGGCCGGCACGGGGTAGGGTAGAACCTGAGGAGAGCGACCGAAGGGCAGGAGCGCGAGGACGGCCGAGAGGCCGACCGACTCGGCTTCATCAGCACGGTGGCTCGGAGGGCCACCCAGATGCGCCCGCACTCCACGGGCGAGAGTACGTGGACGCGAGGCGTGGCCCGCAGGCAGAGCTAATGACTGTCCAGGGAGCAATGATGCTGTCCGACCCGGTCCTATACCTCATATTCGCCGCCATCGTGGCGGGCCTGCTGGCGATCGACCTCTTCGTCGTTCAGCGGGACCCACACACCGTCTCCGTCAAGGAGGCCGCGATCTGGTCGGCGATCTGGATCGGCTTCGCCGTCATCTTCGGTCTGGTGATCACCAAGTTCCACGAGGGTGGGAGCAGGGTCGTCGTCGAGTACTTCACCGGCTACGTGATCGAGAAGTCACTGTCGGTGGACAACGTTGTCGTCTTCGTCCTGATCTTCAGCTCGCTGCAAGTGCCGCCCCGGTATCAGCATCGCGTGCTGTTCTACGGCGTGCTCGGCGCGATCGTGATGCGCACGGTCCTCATCCTCACCGGCGCCGCTTTGGTCGAGCGCTTCGAGTGGATCCTCTACGTGTTCGGCGCGTTCCTCTTCTACGTCGCGATCAAGATTTGGCGGGACCGGAACAAGTCAGCCGAACTGCCCGGCTCAGGGATAATGAGGCGGATCCAGCGGGTCCTTCCGACAACCGACGACTACCGTCACGAGCATTTCTGGGTGCGCCAGAGCGGCAAGCTGCTCGCCACCCCGCTGTTCGTCGTGCTCGTGCTCGTCGAGATCAGCGACCTGATCTTCGCCGTCGACTCGATCCCCGCGATCTTCGCGATCACCCAGGACCCGTTCATCGTGCTCACGTCGAACATCTTCGCGATCCTCGGTCTGCGGTCGCTCTACTTCCTGGCCGCGGGGGCAGCTGACCGCCTGCGCTACCTCAACGAGGGGCTGGCGGTCATCCTCGGTTTCGTCGGGCTCAAGCTGCTGACCGAGCGGATCCCCGGCATCCCCCATCCGAGCCCCCTGGTGAGCCTTGGGATCATCGCCCTCATCCTGCTCGTCGTGATCGTGGCGAGCCTGTGGGTGTCCCGGGGGGAACCGCGAACAGGCAGGGAGGTCGCACCCGCGCTGGTGCGCCGCCGCCCCGAAGAGTGACACGCACCACTGAGCCAGTGGCCCGTCACCCTGCCCAACGGCCGAGAGCGAACACCAACGTGAAGATCACCATGAACGGCGCGATCAGTGTGAGATAGGCGGTGCGGAGCCAAGGCTGCCGCAGGCTCCACTGGGCAAGGCCGATCCACAGCGGCCACCACAGCAAGGTCGCCCGCGGCACCGACATGTACCAGTACGAGGTCCCTAGGCTCACCACTTGCAGCCCGACGTACGTGAGCTCCCCCCACCGTCGGCTCGCCAGCAGCCACCCGACGAGCAGCACGCCCACCGCCATCGCGACGAGCTCGGCGCGGAACATCCAGGCGTATCCAAGAGTCTGCTGGTGGCCAAAGGCTGCGTGCCAGGTGTGGAGATAGGCGTCGACGGGGTTGGTGAACTCCCGATACCAGCCCTTCTGCTGGGCGTGGAGCCAAGACGCCCAGTCGCCAGTCCGGCCGTACTGGTACAGCAGGTACAGCAGCACCGGCCCAACGGGTAGGGCCAGCCACACCGCCTCACGCCACCGGCGCCGACCGTCTCGGGCGGTCAGGAACTCCACGGCCAACGCCGCCCCCAAGAACAGGCCACTGATTCGAGTTGCGGTCGCGCCCGCCGCGAGCAGGCTGGCGAGCATCCACCGGCCGCGGCGCGCCGCGAGCCAGGCCGGCAGCGCGAACGCCAGGAACAGCGCCTCGGTGTAGCCCGCGGCCAGAAACACCGCCGGTGGGGAGAGCAGAAGGAACAGGACCGCTCGCTCGCCAAGGTCACCGACAGGAGTGCTCGGTTCGTTGACGGAGCGCTCCAGCTCGGCGAGCCGGGCTAACGCGACCACCGCCACCATTCCGGCCACAAACGAGATGAGCAGCCCGGCCACCACCCAGTTCGGGACTACGGCATGAACGCCCCGAAGCAGCAACGGGAATCCGGGGAAGAACGCCTCTTGGTTGGTGAGGTACCGGCTCGGGTGGCCGTCATAGCCGAATTGTGCGATCGCCTGCAACCGGTCCCAGTCCCACTGCCACCAACGTTGCAGCAGCGCCGTCGGGACGGTCGCCCCCCGAGTGGCGAACAGCCAGGCAGAGCACCCGACGACCACCCAGACGGTGAGCAGGGTGAGCAACCGCAGCCGCAGGACCGCCCGATCGACGGGGCTGAGCGTGCGAACCAAGCCCCCCAGCCTGGCCACCCCTACGAGGGTGAAGGATTCGCGCAGCATCGTGCGCGAATCCTTCCACAACCAACGACGACGGCGCTGGCTCCATGATCACCACGGCATCGGAAACAGGAGCGATCCCCGGTCCCGGTCCCGATTGCGACCCCCGTCCCGTCCCCGCCTTCGGTGACCTTGGGCCGCGCTGTTGTCCCTGGGAGCAGGGTTCGGGGCGGGGATGAAGGCGTCGGTCTGCTCCGTGGGCTCCTCGCTGGTCACCTGCTCGCTCGCGGACGGCGAAATCGCGGGGACGCATCCCCGTGAGGGGCGCGGTTTCGACCCGTCGCCTGACTGGGTGCCCTGCCGCGTCGCATCAGGGGCGTACCCGTGCCCTAGGGGCGTCCCCCCGATTCCCCTCACGACCTCACCGTCGGCGCACTTCTCCTCGGTCACCTCGGGCGTCGGGGTGGGGCTCGCCCGCTCGACGACGAGCCCGTCCTCGTCGGCCTTGGAGAAGTCGACAGCCCTGACCCCCTCGAGCGCCGCGGACATGAACCCCTTCCACGTCTCCGCCGGCAGCTCGCCGCCGGTCGGCTTGCCAGGCATCGTCTGGTTGTTGTCGCGGTTGCCCATCCAGACGACTGCGGTGAGCTGGGGAACATACCCCGCGAACCACGCGTCGCCGTACTCTTGGGTCGTGCCGGTCTTGCCAGCGGCTGGCCGGCCGATCTGGGCGCGGCGCCCGCTGCCATTGGCGACGACCCCTTTGAGCACATCGGTCACGCCGTTCGCGACCTGAGCGGTCAGCACGCGCTTGCTGTCAGGCTCGTGGCGGTAGACGACCTTGCCGCCCTGGCGCGCCTCGATCACCGCGAAGGCAGACCGGTGGATCCCGCCGCTCGCGAACGTGTTGTACGCCTCGGCGAGCTTCAGGGGCGTGATCTCCACCGTCCCGAGCACCAGGGACGCCAGGGGCCGCAACCGGTTCTCATCCTCCAGGCCCATCATGCGGCTCGCGATGTCCGCGGTCGCCTTCGGGCCTACCGCGTCTGCTACCTGCGCGTAGACGGTGTTCACCGACCTCCAGGTGGCCTGGCGGAGGCTCATAGGGGGAAACGCGGCGCTCCTGTAGTTGTTGACCGTCCAGTCCCCGCCGTCGTCCGCCTCGGGGAGCACGAGCTTCGCGGGCGCGTCGAAGTAGCTCTCGGGCGACTTGCGGTCCTCGATCCACGCCGCGAGCGCGAACGGCTTGAACGTCGAGCCCGCCTGGCGGGGCGCGAGCGCGAGGTTGAACTGGTCGGTCTGGTAATTCTCACCGCCGACCAGCGCGACGATCCCCCCGGTCGCCGGGTCCAGCGCGACCAGCGCCCCGGTCGGGAGGATCGGCGTGAACGCCTGCTCGTACACCTCCTGCGCATGGCGCTGGACCGCGAGGTTCAACGTGGTCGTGACCCGTAGGCCCGTGTAGATCTGGTCCCCGAGCCTCGTCTCCAGCTCCCGGCGCACGATGTCCAGGAAATACGGAGCGTCGCCCGCGCGGACGTCCCCCCGGCGCTGCGGCAGGGGGGGGGTCGCCCGTAGCTGCCCGGCCTGGGCGGAGTTGACCCAGCCGAGCGCGAGCATCCGGTCCAGGACGTACCGGTAGCGCCGGTGCGCGCCCTCAGGGTTCTCGAGCGGGTCGTAGGAGGACGGGGCAGGGATCACGCCTGCGAGCTGTGCGGCCTGCGCGAGGGAGAGGTCGGACGCGTCGATGCCGAAGTACGCATGCGCGGCCGCCTGGATCCCGTATGCCCCCCGCCCGAAATAGATCGAGTTGAGATACAGCTCCAGGATCTGGTCCTTCGAGTACTCCCGCTCCAGCTTCATCGCGAGCGCCGCCTCGCGGACCTTCCGCAGCGCGGTGCGCTCGTCCTTGCCGGTCACGTTCTTGATGTACTGCTGGCTGATCGTCGAGCCGCCCTGGGTGACCTGGCCGCTCGTCACGTTGCGCAGCGCCGCTCGGATGATGCCGGGGACGCTCACCCCGCCGTGCCTGTAGAACCCCGCGTCCTCCGCGGCCAAGACTGCGTCACAGACGTAGCGGCGCCCCGGCGGGCACACCTGCGTGAGCGGGACCTCCTGCCGCGCGAACTTCGGCTGCAGCGTCGCGAACGCGACCGTGCCGGTCGAGTCCAGGATCACCGTCGGCTTCGACCCGATCGCCGACGGAAGCGGGACGGACTTGACGAAGAAAGAGAACAGGACCGTTCCGGCGACCCCGAGCACCACGACCGGGAGCACGAGCAGCGACAGGACCACGCGCCGAAGCCACCGGGCTCGCCGGCGGCGCGGGCTGATCGGGCGGCGCGGCTTGCGGTGAGCCGGCGGTCGACCGCGTGCGGGCTTGGATGCAGGCGTGCGTGCGGGTGGTCCCCACTCCCCCGGCGTCGCGCGCGGCTGGCGCGTGGACACGACCGTCTGCGGCCCCCATTCGTCCTCCGGGTCGTCCCCCCAAGCCCTCCATTCGTCGTCGCGGGCGTCTCCCCAAGCCCCTCCATGGCGGTCGCGGGCGTCCCAGCAAGCTGCCCATTCATCCTCCGCGTCGTCCCCCGAAGACCCCCGTTCGCTGTCGAGGTCGTCCCCCCACGGCCCTCCATGCAGCACTGGCCCGAAGCCATCGTCGTCGTCCCAGGTCGAGACGGCCCCGCCGGAGCCTTCCCCCTGGTGTCCGGTGCCGGCGCCCGCTCCGCGGGCAGCCTCGCGCTCGCGACTCATGGTGGCTGATTCTGCCAGCCGTCAACGCAAGGCGCCCAATCCGCGACGCTCTGGGCATACCAGGACCGACCAAGCCCGCCTCCCCCTCCCCCATCACACCAACCCCGGCCGAGGTGTCAGCGAACGCCGGTCGACGCAGCCGTCCGGCGGGCCGTGCCCGGTCGCAGCGCCCCGAAGCCCCACGCGCCCCGGGGACGCTTCGTCTCGCCGACCTCCAGCAGGGCGCCGCGAGCGGGAGGACGCCGCTAGCCCCGGTCCGCCGGGGTCAACAGGTCCGGCAGGTCGAACGCGAGGTCCGCGAGGTGCCCAGCGCAGCACCGATGCGCCGCCAGGTGGCCGGGAAGCTCGCCCTCGACCGCCTCGCGCAGCGCGCGCACGCGGGCGGTCGCGTCGAGTGGGATGAGCGCCAGGGCGTCGCTATGCGAGAGCGCCGAGGCGACGGCCTTCCGGCAGCACCCGAACACCGGCGTGTCGTCGCGCCAAGGCCCCTCGAACTCCTTGAGCAGGGCGTCTGCGGCGGGTGTCTGCGTCATGGTCGCTCCCGTCCTCGTTGGACCGTTCTTCGTTACACCGTCCTGGCGCTACCTTACCCATGAGTAGCCACCATGCAACAGTAGTGCGATTTGGTCAACCAAGTGGTAACGGGCGTAGACGACCGCATCGGCGATCGTCCCGCCCTCGGCGGCGTGTCAGGACGCGACGTTGCCCGGGTGGACGAGGGTCTCGATCGCGCAGCCACGCGTAGCCGTCGTCCGGCGTCAACGGGGACGGCAGGGGCAGCCAGCGCTGGATCTCGGCGTTGCTGCAAGCCGAGACGATCGCGGGCACGCCCGCCTCGACCCGCAGATCCAGCACGACAACCCGTCGCACCGCACACGGCGACGAGGCGTCACATCGGTACCTGAGCGAGCCACGCGCGGACTTCGGAGTGACTTCCCGCTGAGCGTGGCGTTCGTCAACATCGCCGTCTTCGTCGCCGACGGGAACGCACCTGCGGTGCCGACGCGCCGTACGACAAAATCACCTCACCACCCGGGAGCGGGGCCTTTGTTCATCCCGGCCACGCGGATTTTGTCCACCCACAAATTCTTGCGACCTTGCGTATCACATCATCCCGCCCTATCATTTCCACAGTCGGGTTCCCCAAGCGGACTCTGGGGCGAGGCGGGATGAGCAATTGCTTTGCCGCGATAGGGCAACAAACGGTGTTCCACGGCCCCCCGCCGGTTGCACCGATTTTGGCCATGCGGCTCGGAAGCAACGACGTAGAAGAGCTGAAAGCCGGCCTGCCGGTTAGCTGATAAGGCCATTAGCGGCCACGATTTGCGGGAGATCAGCATGTTCGAACAAAGACGCGGCTTCTAAGCGTAGCTCTTCTGTTGGCCCTCATGGCAGCCGCTGTATGGGTGATTGTGCCAATCACGGCGGCTTGGACAAGCAGTTCGGTAGAAAAAACAACCATCTGTCATAAACCCGATACGCCGAACAAGAAAACGCTGCAAGTTCCACCTCAGGCGCTTCAGGGGCACCTCGACCACGGCGACACATTAGGGCCATGCGTCCAGCCCAGCCCCACCCCGCCGCCGGGCCCGGGCCCGAGTCCGTCGGAGACCCCGCCGCCGCCGCCGTCGGAGACCCCGCCGCCGCCGTCTCCCTGACCCGAGCACGACTGACCGCGAGGGCACAGTCCAGCTTGACGACCTGACGTTCTCTGCGCAGCGACATCATCCGCTTCATCCTTAGCTTGCGTTTAAACCTTGGCTAGGCGTTGGCGGCTTTTTGCAGGAGCAGTTCGGTGGCTTTGGCTGCGGCTTGGCGCATCTGGGCGATGAGGGCGCGGAGCTGCCGGTCGTTGCCGATCCACTCCTTGTCCAGGCTGGCCTGACGCTCGGTCAGTCGGCGGGTGACGGTTTTGCCGTTGACCTTGGCGGTCCACTGGTCATACGGGCCGTGCGGCTGCGGGGGGTCGGCGTGGCAGCGGCAGCCTGGGCTGCCGCAGCGGGTGCAGCGGCGGGTGATGCGCCTGCGGCGATGAGGCCGACGTCGGCGAGTTGGGCGGCGAGGTCGTGGGAGCGGCGCTCGTAGCCGGCGAGCTGGTCGGTGGTGGTGGTTGCTCTGGCCATCTGCGGTTTTCCCTTGCGAGTCGGTCTTCACAACCCGTTGACGCACTGTGTTACACGGAACGGCAATACCTACGAGAGCTGACAAGCAGTACAAAGCTGTGCTGACGGTGGACGGGTGGCCACGAGTAGCAGCGCCCGCGGAGGCATTCGGGTGTTAGCCGATATCCGAGGCCTCGATCGCCCGCGATGCCGTATTGAAAGCACAACACTCCCCAACGCTGTGCTCACCAGCGAATCCGCAGATCTCGGGCCAACGGGAGTCGTTCAGTAAGGTATCCCCAGCAGCGGGACCCTTCCGCCGCTGACGCGCCCTCCGATGCCAGGCCATTGCCTTCACCGGCTCACCCAAGACTTCAGGACGGCGCTCAGGGCGTTCTCGCCGGCCGGCCAGATCCTTGCGCCTGCAGGCTTCGATGGTCTGCAGCCCGCCAGGCGGGGAATCCACCTTGCGTGCGATCGGCTTGCGGAGCGCCGGCACCGCGTAGCATGGCGTCAATGGCGACAACGCAGACAACGGTGGAATTCGACGAGGAACTGCTGAGGGAGCTGCGGGCCCACGCCGTCCGGTCAGGTCGCCCGGAAGCCGCCGTCGTTCAAGACGCGGTACGCCGCTACCTCGACAGTCTTTCGGGGTTGGAGCGCGTCGTCCGCAGGATGCAGGGCAGCGGTCACCTTGCCGAAGCGGAAGGTCTCGCGTTGGCGTACGACGAGCTGCACGCGATGCGGTCCGAGCGGCGGTAGGTGCCCCGCGCAGTCGTTGATCCTGGCGTCTTCGTCTCCGCCTTGCTGACCCCGCATGGGACCGCAGGCAAGCTCGTTGACGCGCTCCTTCGCGGCCAGTGGTAGCTGGTGGCCTCTCCCCTGCTGCTCGAGGAGCTCACCGACGTGCTGCTGCGCGAACGGTTCCACCGCTACTTCGACGCCACCCAGGTGTATGAGTTCATCGCACAGCTGATCACCGTGGCGGTCCTTGTCGAGGATCCAATAGCACGCCCGAAGGTGACTCAGGATCCCGATGACGACTATCTCGTGGCCCTCGCCGCCGCCGCGCAATCCGACGCGCTCGTATCTGGTGATCATCACCTCACTGACCTGAAACGCGCCGACGATGTTCGAGTCGTAACCCCGCGCGAGTTTCTCGATGAACTGGAAGCAACGACTGACTAGCCAGTGAGGGCTTCGCCCTCGGACCCCCGAGCCCGACGTAGGGACGCTGAAGCGGTCTTCAGGGCATGAGGGCCTGCTCCCACGAACCTTGCCGGCCGGCTACGCCGACCTCAACCTGTCCCCGCTGCGCTTAAAGATGTCGACAACGCCGGGTCGACTCGGTCACAGCCTGGCTGTGAAGTGCTGGCTTACAAGGAGCCACAAGGGTGGAGCGGAACACAGGCTCACCCGCAGCCTTGCGCACCGCCACCGCCCGTCAAGAAACTTGTCACAACTGTAAAGAACTCAGCAACCGAGGAGCCCTGGCACGGCGACGAGGCTGCTACCCGCTTCGCGAAGGTTAGGCGTACAGATCCGAACCTGCCAAGCCGGGCTTGAAACAGACGCAGCGGGCTGAGAGCAGGCCACAAATCTGTCCGTCCCTCAGCCGGCTCGGCAGAATAACCCGAACCGTTCGGCCATGAAGTCGCCGGTTTGGCTGGAGGAAACGGCTACGCCGCACGTGCACCCGAATCCCTTCCAACTCCTGCAGGCTATGTCGCAGCATCGGTCCGTCCGTCGCTTCAAGCGATGTCCGATTATACGCCGAGGATGTGGCGACTGAACGCAGCGTGATCACTTGGTTCCGTCTCTTTTGGGATAGCGACTGGTCACGATAATCCCGACCATAGTCGCGGTACATCACGGCCGAGGCCGAGGAGGTACTCGCGGGCTGGACGTTATGCGACCGCCATCAGCGCAAGGTCCCGGGCGAGTGTCCGGGCCTTATGGGAGGTCCAGCGGGTGCTGGTTTCGTCTAGCCGGCGAGTGCGAGCCGCTCGTCCAGCTCGATCACCGGCCTCAACGTGCTCCACTGTTTCCGGAAGGTCATGCGCACCTTGCGGATCTCCTTGGGCCAAAGCCCGAGCCCGTACTTCTTGGCCTCGTCGAGGGTGGTGTGGGCGGACGCACACGCCCGGTCGGGATCCCCCAGCGCGACGCACGCCTGCATCACTCTCCTGTGAAGGTTGGCGCGACCAATGGGCGCGGTTGTGCCATCAAGCTCAGCGTCGAAGATCTCGATCGCCTCGGTTGGGCGGTTGAGCAACAACGATCGCGTCGCCAGGCACAGCTCTGGACGCATGGGGAGTGTCCCATGAGTGGACCACAAGCCCCACCCGGGGTCATCACCTTGGATGCGAGCTGCGGCGGTGCGTGCTTGCTCGAGAAACCGTCCGGAGCTGAGGGCGTCTCCTACGGCGGCGCGCTCACGGCCGAGGTAGGAGAACAGCCATGCCCGCTCCGCAGGAGGGAGGAACCGCTGGAACGCGGCGGCGGCCTCGAACGCCTCGAGGACCAAAGTCCGGTCAGGTTGAGGGGCAGCCAACGGTATACATGCGCTGGACGCGAGCGCCAGCGCCTCCAGTCGCCGGTCACCGGCCTGCCGGGCCAGCTCGAGCGCCTTGGCGAACCAGCGTTCCGCCTTGTCGAGCCGGCCGCCTTGGAGGTCGGCGTAGCCGGCCAGCGACGCCGCGTCCGAGGCCACCGCACGCAGTTGGGTATTGGTACCTGAGCTCATCGTTGCGCGGTCGAGCAGATCGAGCAGCGTGTAGACCTGCGTCTTGGCCGCGCGGACGACGTCGGCGTCCGGCGTGTCCGCGTAGGCGACGGCGATGTCGGTCGCGACCCGCGTCGCGGTGGCCAAATCGCCCGCGCCGATGCGGCGGCGACCCTCCAGGAACTGCGCGGCGGCTACGAGCTCAGGGACGGGCAGCAGGAGCACGACCGTCCCACTGGCCGCGAGGCCGAGCATCTGTCTGCGGTCCACTTCGGCTGTCCATTCGTCTGGGGTCATCCATGTCCGCCACCGGGCGGCCTCGAAAGTGGTCCCCAGCCCGAGCTGGGCGACCGAGCCGACATTGAAGTATTTGCACAACGCTTTTCGGAACAAGCGGAACGGCTTGTTCGTGCGGGCTTCCCAGCGGCGCAGGGTACGCGCGTTGATGCCCCCGCCTTCCTCGCAGCACAGCTCGAGCTGGACGGCCATCTCCGGCCGGTCCAGCCCCAGAGCCAGCCGGCGGATCTCCAGCTCCGTGACCTTCCGCACACACTCGTCCAATTCCCTTACCCCTTATTTATGCCCTACTTAGGTCTTCTCTTCGCGAAGAAATTCGAGTGTACACCCGGAGGTAATGCCCGAAATAGGTAGTTCGAGCACTTGTCCGACCCCGTTGGCAAGGACAAATCCCGCGATCAGCACGAAGCGTGGATCCTCCGCCGAGGACACGTGCCTCAACATCGACCCTGTGAGCGAGCAGCGTGGAAACCGACCGGACGCAGCGCGGGTCGAGCGTGTCGAAGGGGCGGTGGTCGTGCTCACGCCGTGCCATGGGGCGCGGGTGCTGTGCCCACCAGACGAGGCGGTCCCGGGGAAGGCGCTTTACGTGGTCTGCCCACGTGACGGCATCGAGTGGCACCTCGAGCTGGTCGCCGACGACCACGTCGAGAGCGGGCTGCGCGCTGTCTGGACAGACCCGGAGCCGGGGCGGTGACGGCGCCGCGGACGAATTCCGGGATGGCGGTGGTCCGGTGCGGACCCCCTGGTCCACGCCTGGACGGCGTGTGGCTGGACACCGGCGGGCTGTTGGCCTGGCGATTCCCCGTCGAAGCTGGGGTGGGCCGTCATCGATCACCGGTGGGACGCGCACCGCCGACAGGCAGACGCATGAGCGGCCAACCGGAGGGCCGGAAGCCTTCGGTGTCCCGGATTCGAGTGGAGCGGGACGATCCGCTGGTGGTCTCGTGCGCGGCGTGCGGCGGTGTGACCCAGCTGTGGACGTACGAGCCCGTCGAGCTGCTGTTCTGGAAGGTGGTCGAGCACTGGCTCGTCGAGCGCTGGGACCGGGCCGGGCTCGACGAGGAGACCGCGTCGTGAGCGGCGTCCGGGATCCCGCCGAGGTGACGCTGGGCGTCGCCACGATCCTCGTCACGACGGACTGCTGCGAGACGCGCATGGCCCCGCCCCGGGAACGGGTGGACCTGGCGCTCGGGCATCGGCTGATGTGTCTGGGCTGCACGCGGTCCCGGCAGGTCGACCTCGTGCGAGCTCCCCGGGTGGGGGTACGGGCGGCGTGGTCGGCCCCGCCCGGACAGCGACGTTGGCGGTGGCCACGGTGGTGACGGCCCGTAACCAACCGATGGTGCGGTGCGGGTGGACGCCGCAGGTCAGCCACCACAGCCCCCCCGGCGACCTGCTCCGCCTCGTCATTGATCACTGGGTATGGCGTTCGCTGGCAGCCGGAGGTGGGCGGTGACCGCCGAGTTCTTCTTCGCCGAGGACGGCCGGCCTGTCTGACATGCCAAGGCGGCCTGCGCCGAGTTGCCGACTGACGATTTCTTCCCGGCGGGGTCGACCGGGAAGGCGTTGGACCAGATCGCCCGGGTCTGGTGGCCGGGGTGTGCTCTGCCACGCGTCTGGCCGGATGAGGCGCGCGCGCTGGCCACCGTCAAGATCACCCGCGCTGAGCGGTCCGAGCTCGACCAGCTCGGACAGCATCTGCGGGAACGCGGGGACGAGCTGGCCGCTCACGAGCGGAGGCTGCACCAGGCGAGCAGCAGCACCCGTGCCCGCTCGCACCAAGCCGCTCGACCGACTAGCTGCCCGGGCTTGCTCGGCCCATGCCCGAGTCGGCCCGTGGCCGGCGCGCATGGTGTCACGCGGCCGAGCAGGTCGCCTGCTACCGCGCGACCGTTACCAGATCACCGACCGCGAACAGGGGGCTCGGGCCGCAGCCGTCGGACCCGTGCAGCG
>JBOGEB010000114.1:6184-13696 GCA_050743125.1 Egibacteraceae bacterium | reverse complement strand
GGCCTCCTCGCCCTTTGCCTTGGCCTCCTCGCCCTTTGCCTTGGCCTCCTCGCCCTTTGTCTTGGCGAGCGCCTCGAGCTGGCGGATTTGCTCGGCGCCCTCAGCGGCGCGTTGCTCCCCTTTGCGGAGCCGGCAGACCCCTCGATCGACCCATCTGTGCGCCATAGCTGTCATCGCGGTTTTGGACATGGTTCCTCCTTTTCTCCTCGCCTCCCTGTTTCATGTGTTCAGGGGCTCCTCGCTGGATCGTGTGGGTTGACGGCAGGGCAGCCAGCCGGTTAAGCCAGCGATCCGCCGAGCTGTCTGCCGCTGGTGCTGAGGAAGCCTCCCAGCGCGATCCTGAAGCATCTGTGGTCGCTGGTACCCCCCGTAGGCCGCGTTGAAACAGCTGACCGCAAGGTCAGGTCAAGACGTCGATGCCGCCTGACGCTTCGCCTTCTCCAGACGGGCGCCGAGCGTTTCGAGGCGGTCCGCTCCCAGGGCGGTGCGGGTCTTGGGGAACAACTCGCTCTCCTCCTCTTCGGCGTGGTGCTCTACGTTCTCGATCAGGACAGTCATCTTGGCCGCAAAAGCCTTGTCACCAGCGTCGAGCCCCTCGATCTCCTCGATGAGCAGGTCCACGACGTGATGCTCTTCGATCCCTTCTCGCACCATCGCGTCGAGCTTGTCGCCGTCCCCCGCTTGCACGGCAGGGTAGAAGACCTGCTCTTCGATCTGCGTGTGGACCTTGAGCTCCTGGATGATCTCCGCCGTGGTGCTGCGCATTGCGGAGGTGTCATCGCGCTCTTGGGCGGACTCGAACTGCCGGAACAGCCCTCTCACCTTCTCGTGGTCCTCGGTCAGCAACCTCAAGGCGTCCATGGCGTCTCCTCTCCTGTGGGACAAAGCCGGGACCGTACTTACCCATACCGCCTTCTTCCGACACCATGACTTTCGAGCTGCGGCGCGGAGACCGCGACGGTGTGCGGGTTCGTGCGGCGCTCAAGTTCGGAGTACATGGCCGAGCGGGCAACGCTCGAGCAGCTGCTGGAGTTCACCGTGCACCGCTCGGCGTACCAGCTCAAAGAGGCTGATCCGCACAGCTGGGCCCTACCGCGCCTTGCGGGAGCGGCGAAGGCGGCGTTGGTCGAGATCCAGGCGGACGAGTATGGCCAGGGCGTGCAGAAGGACATGCACGCCGAGCTGTTCGCGCTCTCGATGCGCGAACTCGGGCTGGACGACACCTATGGCGCCTACTTGGACCTTATTCCTGGCCCCACCCTTGCGACGGTCAACCTCGTCTCGGGCTTCGGCCTTCACCGCCGGTGGCGTGGCGCGTTGATCGGGCATCTCGCCGTGTTCGAGATGACGTCGGTCGAACCGATGGGCCGCTACTCGGTCGCCCTGCGCCGTCACGGGTTCGGGCCATGGGCCCGACTGTTCTACGACACGCACGTCGTCGCCGACGCCCACCACCAGACGGTCGCGGTGCGGGGCCTGGCCGGCGGGCTCGTGGCGGACGAGCCCGAGCTGCTCGGGGATGTGCTGTTCGGCGCGCAGGCGATCACCATGCTCGAGGCTCGGCTCACCCGTCACCTGCTCCACGCGTGGGACGCGGGGCGTACCTCGCTTCGGGCGGGGCTCCCTGTCGAGGGCCGCACGGTCCGCCTCACCGCGAACCTTGACCGAAGCGCAACGACTTCCAGGCCTCGAGCTCAGTAGCCTCGTCGGCCATGGTCCATGATCACAGCGCTGACGCGGGCGGCGACCCCGAGGTCCTCGCGGCCAAGCGCGCGCTGAGGGAGGAGGCCTGGGCCGCGCTCCAGCATGCGGGCGCGGCGCGGTTCCCCGGCACCTGGGGCCGGATCCCGAACTTCGTCGGGGCCGAGGCTGCGGCCGAGCGGCTGCGCGGGACCGAGGTTTGGAAGGGCGTGGGCGCGGTCAAGGCGAACCCCGACTCGCCGCAGTGGCCGGTCCGCCAGCGTGCGTTGGAGGACGGGCTCATGCTCTACATGGCGGTCCCGCGGCTGGCCGAGCCGGATCCGTTCTTCCTGCTCGACGCGCGCGTCCTGACGGTCTCTGCCCGGCAGGCCTCGTCGATCAAGGGCGCGAGCCGCTACGGGCGGACCGTGTCCATCGACGCCCTGGAACCGGTCGACCTCGTCGTCTGCGGCTGCGTGGCAGTCGACCCGACGGGAGCGCGGCTCGGCAAGGGCGGCGGGTTCAGCGACCTTGAGTTCGCGCTTGCGACCGAAGCCGGGCTGATCGGCCTGGACACCGTCGTCGCCACGACCGTCCACCCAGCGCAGGTGCTGGAGCCGGGCCGCATCCCGCTCGCCGCGCATGACGTGCCGCTCGACCTGATCGTCACGCCCGACGAGGTGATCGTCTGCGGCGACGGCCGGCGCCGGCCAGAGAGGATCATATGGAAGGAGCTGACCGAGGAGAAGATCGCCGCGATCCCGCTGCTCGCCGCGCTGAGGCCATGATCCGTGATCCCGAAAGCGAGCGGAGGCCTCGCTGGCGAACCAGGCGCCCGAGAGCCTCTGGCAGGCCGATCTCGATGAGGCGCTGGCCGGCACGCCGCCGGGGTCATAAGGTGACACGGGAAGGTTTCAGTGTCGGTAGAGATGGGAAAACTTCACCTAGAGATCGGCTTGCCGTTCAAGCCGATGTTCGGAAGGAGGGGGCTGTGAGCCTGGTTGTGCTGCTGCTGATCCTGGCCCTGCTGTTCGGGGGCGTCGGGTTGTTCGTCGAGGGCCTCACGTGGCTGCTGGTCATCGCGCTTGTTCTGTTACTGGTCGGCGCGTTCTCTGGGTATCGGGGGCGGCGGACTCGCCTCTGAGATAAGGCGCCTCTGAGAGAAGGCGCCGTGGCCGGTGGGGCGTGCAACAGGTCTGCAGCGACCTCGTCGGGAGCGGCGTCGCGCAATGCGCGGGCAGAACCCGACGATCGGCGTGCTGAGATCATGACCGTGCGGTTCGCATCGCCCGCTCCACCGCGCGCATCAAGACCGGATCGGGCGGAGGGGCGGTGAGCAGGTCGGCGAGCCCGACGGCGTGACGGGAGATGTCCGCATCGTCGGGGTCCGCACCGAGAGTCTGGAGCAGCCGGGCGGGCCGCCAGCGGCGGAGGAGGCCGCATTGGACGAGCGCGCCCGCCCGGCGTCGGCGCTGAGCGAGGCCGACGAGTTTGCGCCCGCCCGCGAGCACCTCGCCGCGCCCGAGCGTTGCGTAGCAGACCGCGGCGAGCAGCCGCTCACGGTCGGTTCCGCGCCGCCGCGCCGTCGCTGGCCCGTCCCAGACCGTCACGGCGGGCACGCCGAGGCCGCGCAGCGCGCGGGCCCACGCCCCGCCCACGCGGGCGAAGACCGCGCCGAGGTCGCCGTCGAGGCAGGGATGGGCCGACGGGAGGAGCACGTCAAGGGAGAGGATGTCGGCGTCGAGCAGGACGGCGCCGCCGCCGGAGAAGCGCGTGACGACCTCCAGGGCGTCGCTGCTGAACAGCGCACCGGCCTGGCCGCGCCCCACCACGATGGCGGGCGCGCTCGCCTGGTACCAGCGCAGGGTCGGCGTCGGGTCGCCGGCAAGGGCCTCGAGCAGCGCGAGCCCACGGTCGAGCAGCGCCTGCGCCTCGCCCACCTCTAGGGGCAGCACCCGCCAGTCGTCACGCATCGCGGGCGAGGCTATCGCCTGTTGTGCGGAGGACGCTTACTGGCCGACGGGGACAGGCGCGACGCCGATCTCCTCGTAGATCCGGTTGGTGCTCGTCTCGCGGAGCAGGAGCAGGCCGACGAAGAACGTCATGGCGGCGACGGCGATCGGGTACGCGAGGCCCGCGTAGATGTTGCCGGTTCGAGCCGTGATCGCCGTGGCCACGACCGGCACGATGCCCCCGAACATGCCGTTGCCGATGTGGTAAGGCAGGGACAGCGAGGTGTAGCGGATCTTTCCGGGGAACAGCTCCACGAGGAACGCCGCCATCGGCCCGTAGACCATCGTGACGTAGAGCACGAGCAGAAAGACGGCAAGGACGATCATGGTGGCGTTGGTCGGCGAGCAGGACCCCACCTCGGCGGCGAGCGGCTGAGGGCCACAAGCGGCGGAGGTCATCAGCTTGAACAGTGGGATGAACGTCAGGGCGCCCAGGGCGCACCCGGCCATGATGATCGGTTTGCGCCCAATTCTGTCTGAGAGCGACCCGAACACGAGGAAGAACGGCGTCGCCAGAACCAGCGCGATGCCGACGAGCACGCTCGACTCGATGATCGACAGCTTCAGCACCTTCTGGAGGAACACGAGCGAGTAGAACTGGGCCGTGTACCAGACGACGCCCTGGCCTGCGGTGGCGCCGAACAGCGCGAGCGTCATGAGCTTCCACGCGCCGTTGCGGAAGCTGTCTCGGAGCGGGGCACTGGAGGTCTTGCCGGTCGCCTTGAGCCGGTCGAACAGGGGTGTCTCTTTCAGGTTTGCCCGGACGTAGAGCGCGAGCCCGACCAGGAAGCCGGAGAGCAGGAAGGGGATGCGCCAGCCGTAGGCGTTGAAGGCCTCGGCGCCGAGGAGCGCCTCGGTGCTCGCGACGATGATGAGCGAGATGACCAGGCCGAGGGTCGCGGTGGTCTGGATGTAGGCGGTGAAGAAGCCGCGTTTGTGGTCTGGAGCGTGCTCGGCGACGTAGATCGCGGCCCCGCCGTACTCCCCGCCGAGGGCGAGGCCTTGGAGCAGCCGCAGGATCACGAGGATCCCCGGGGCCAACCACCCGACCGTCTCGTAGGAGGGCAGCAGCCCGACGGTGAACGTCGCGCCGCCCATGATCGACATCGTGACGAGGAAGGTGAACTTGCGGCCGATGAGGTCGCCGATCCGGCCGAAGAGCACGGCGCCGAAGGGACGTACCACGAACCCGATCGCGAACGTCGCCAGCGTGGACAGGAACGCGGCGGCCTCGTTGCCTTTGGGGAAGAACACCGTGGCCAGGACGGTGACCAGGCTGCCGAAGATGTAGAAGTCGTACCACTCGATCATCGTGCCGATGGACGACGCGAAGATGATCTTCCTCAGCGAGAAGGTGTACATCTGCGCGTGCCTGCCAGCCGTCCGCCCGGCCATGCGGCCTCCTCTGCAGATAGAAGTCCGCCCCCAAATATTGAGAGGCCCGGGTGAAGTCCTGGGTCCCGCGTCCTCCCGCCGCGCGGCACGTCGCTGCGTTAGTGGTCCGCGCGGCTCGCGGATCCTAACGGGCGCGACTTGAGCAGGGCGAATCCCGCAACGGTGGGCATGCACGCGGTCCGTGCGGCTGTGCGCTCAGCGCTCGGGCGCGCCCGGCGCTACTGGGAGCTGCCGGCGGGGACTGGAGCGACACCGACCTCCTCGTAGATCCGGTTGGTGCTCGTCTCGCGGAGCAGGAGCAGGCCGACGAAGAACGTCATGACGGCGACGGCGATCGGGTACGCGAGACCGGCGTAGATGTTGCCGGTCCGGGCGACGATCGCCGTGGCCACGAAGGGCACGAGGCCGCCGAACACGCCGTTGCCGATGTGGTACGGCAGCGACAGCGACGTGTACCGAACCCGGCCGGGGAACAGCTCGACGAGGAACGCCGCGATCGGCCCGTAGACCATCGTGACGTAGATCACCTGCATGAAGATCAATGCGCCGAGCGCCACCGGACTGGCGGGGCTGCACACAAAATTCGTGGTGAAACCTCCGGTTGGGGGAGCGCCGCAGGCGGCGGCAGTCATGGCTCGATAAAGCGGGAGGTAGGTCACCGCAGCGAGGGCGCAACCGGCCAGCATGATCGGCTTGCGTCCAATTCTGTCGGACAGCGATCCGAACACGAGGAAGAACGGCGTCGCGAGGACGAGCACGATGCCGACGATCACGCTCGATTGAACGAGGCTGACCTTGAGCACGTTCTGGAGGAAGAACAGCGCGTAGAACTGGCCCGTGTACCAGACGACCCCCTGGCCGGCGGTGGCGCCGAACAGCGCGAGCGCCATGAGCTTCCACGCGCCGTTCTTGCAGCTGTCGCGAAGCGGGGCACGTGAGGTCTTGCCGGACGCCTTCAGCGCACGGAAGAGGGGTGTCTCCTTCAGGCTCGCGCGGATGTAGAGCGCGATCGCGACGAGGGCTCCGGAGAGCAGGAAGGGGATCCGCCACCCCCAGGTTTTGAATGCCGCCTCGCCGACGGTCAGCCGTACGCTGACCAGGACGATCAATGAGAGAAGAAGCCCAAGCGTCGCGGTCGTCTGGATGTACGAGGTGAAGTAGCCGCGCCGGCGGTCGGGGGCGTGCTCGGCGACGTAGATGGCGGCGCCGCCGTACTCCCCGCCGAGGGCGAGGCCCTGGAGGAGCCGTAGGAGCACGAGGACGAGCGGGGCGAGGAAACCGACGCCAAGCTTGGCGAGCGTGTCGTAGGTGGGCAGCAACCCGATGGCGAACGTCGCGCCGCCCATGATCGAGATGGTGACCAAGAACGTGAACTTGCGGCCGGTGATGTCGCCGATCCGCCCGAAGAACGCGGCGCCGAACGGTCGTACGACGAAGCCGGTGGCGAAGGTCGCGAGGACCGCCAGCAGCTTGACCCCCCCGCTCAGCTTCTCAGGGTAGAAAAGATCCGAAAGAATCACCGCAAGCGTGCCGAAGATGTAGAAGTCGTACCACTCGATCATCGTGCCCGCGGATGAGGCGAAGATGACCCTCTTCAACGAGTAGTCGTAGGCGTCCTCGGCCGGGGCGGTTGTCTGCGCCACGCATCCTCCTCACGCATCGTCAAGCCGGCGCCAACCCAGTGGCCGCGGTGACCCTACGCAAGACACCCCGTTGATCCGCCGGGGGCTGCGGACGGACTTCGTCGTGATTGGCGCAAAACGGAGAGTAAAGCGAAGTCCTCGCTCGTCGCAGTCAGGGAAATCCCTGACAGCGAAGGCGCTGACGGTCTTGAGAGCGGACACCTGGCAGCGCCTGAGGGTCATGGCCGGCAGCGTTGGCCCGGCGAGCGGTGCTGCTCTGACCGCATGGTCAATGGTGAATACGAAGCGGGGCTCGTCGCGGTCGCGCGTCAACTCGACGTCTGGTTGCTGACCGCCGACCGTTATTCGCGAGCTGAGCGCGAGCCGAGAACGTCGTCCACCTGGACGAGTTCCCACCTGAGCTGGCCCGCTCACCCGATGTCGCGGATCAGCCCGAATTTGTCCTCGTAGGCCGTCCTGTTCGTGTCGAGCGCGCGGAGGATCTTGCCGACCATCGTCGGTGCAACCCTCACGCGGGTGACCACGTCGGCCTTCACGCCGCTGCCGTCCCCGCCGGGCATGACCTGGCAGAAATCGAGCGTGAACTCGTGAGCCGAATGGCTCACCACGAGGAAATTCGAGTAGACGCCGTGCTTGAGCACGTCGTCGACCTGGATCTGGATCTGCTGGCTGGACTTGTCGGCTGGGTACAGACCGAGATCGCTCACACCCAGGGTCCTCTCACAGTGGCCGGGATCGACCCGACGCACTCTAGTGCACCACCCGGAGTTGGAGCCGGGTGG
>JBOGEB010000114.1:3950-6084 GCA_050743125.1 Egibacteraceae bacterium | reverse complement strand
CGGTTTCGTTCTGAGGACATCTTTCGACAAACACACTGTGTGATTGTGTGTGCGGTCATCCTCTTGGCTGTATCCCTCTGATTGACCGGTCATACACATCCCCTGTTCATCAGTGATCAGAGGGTGACCCGCCGACCCAGCAGTCATGAGCCGACGGGCTCTCCTCCTTTGCCCCTCGTAACCATCCATGCGTACGGGTGTGCGCACGCCAGCGAGGCTGGCAGGACTGGTGAACAGCGGTCCAGGGGGTGCCGAGGGACGATGCCTGGGCCTTCGGGGGTGTGTCATGGGGGTGCGACGACCCTCTTGAGGGGGGCGCTGCGACCCTCTCACAGCCCTCACCATGGTGCTGTAGGCTCCGAACGCCCAAGTGTCCGATTCGCTCACCAAGGGAGGGTGAAAAGCCCTCAAAACCACGAGACCGATGGATACCGAACCATAAGCTTCGAGAAGCTCGGGAACGGCTCTATGGTAGGAAGAGCCGTACTCCGTTTGCCAATGCAGTGAAGCGTCGGTGCAAGGCTCGCTTCGGTGGGGGTTGTGGAGTAGATCACCGTAAAGTCCGTAGGTGGGAAGAGGGTGAGTGCGTCCCTGACGTCTGCCACCAGGAGGTGATCTGCGAGCTGTTTGAGGTGCCGTGGGAGGAGCGGGACCAGCTCGGTTTCCCGGTGCCGGTTGTCGGTGAGCCGGTCCCGGCTACAGCTCTGAGTAGTGGGCTAATCCTCAATGAATCCCTTCGTGAGGTGCTGAATGGATTGACTCTCGTCAACGGGCAGTGTTCGGTGTGCGGGAACCACAATGGCGCGGCAGGAGTGGCAAAGAACGGCAAACCACACCAGGAGGGTATAAAAGCGAAAAGATGTGAATTCATGCAGCTGGTCAGGGCGTTCGCCTGCACGCCAGTGCCACTGGATGCCTTGGAACGGTTGTCAGCCTATTTTGAGCGGCCCCGAGCAGTCGATGAGGCGCTCGTTCGAGACGTTGAGCGGTTGACGGCGGCGGTTGGTGCCGCCTATGACGCGACGGCTCCCCGGCGGCTGCTAGTGCCAGCTCGGCTGTTGGTGAATCGGACGGCGCGGTTGCTTGAGGGTTCTATGTTCGGCTCAGAGCGAGAACGGTTGATGCGCTGCGCCAGCGAGGGAGCGCTGGTTATCGGTTGGCTGAGGTTCAACCTGGATGAGCGGGCTGATGCACGGGCGTACTTTCTACTCACTCAGGAATTAGCACATGAGACACCAACGCCTGATGATCTAATGCAGGCTCGAGCACTCGGGGCCTTGAGCTGTGCGCACTCGACGATTTATCAGGGTGGTAATGCTGCCAAGGCTTTTGAGTCGGCTGAGCAAGCCAATGCGGTTTTGCCCGAGCATGCGCCTGCTGGTGTCTGTTCGTGGTTGGCGATCCGTGAAGCGGTTGAACATGCCGCTTCTAGCGATGCATCTGAGTATGGTCGGCTGATGGAGCGGGCTGAAGTGGCCGGATCTCAGGCGCAAAGCGAATTAGGGTTGTTTGGCGGCTGGGATGAGGGTGTTCTAAACGGCCATAAGGGAACATGTCTGTGGCTGCTGAACAAGTCGGCCGAGGCAGAGCAGATATTGCTGGATGGGCTCAAGCACTCTTCCCTTGCCCGGCCCCGGGCTAACATGGCGAGTTCCCTGGCTGGGGTATACACGCTGCAGGATGACGCAGAGGCTGCTTGCACCATGGCTAGGCAGGCACTCGGGTTTGTTCTTGAGGTTAAATATGTTGTCGGTCTTCAGCGTCTTCTAGTGGTCCGCGAAGGGTTCCCGGATGACTGGACGGAGCTGTCGTATGTTCAGGAGCTTGACGAACAGTTGAGGGTGGCGGTGAGGAGGGTTGGGGGTTAACCTCGGTGTTGCGCTTGGGTGTTGTGTAGGTGGGTGAGGTTACGCAGGAAAGCCCTCCTGGCCTGGGCATCCGGTTGACCAATCAAACCTATCGAAGCGACCGCCCGCAAACGAGCTGTGATCTATCTCCGCGTCTCGACCTCGCGGCAGGCCGAACTCAAGAAGGCCCTCGATCTAGTCGAGAACTGCCAGGCGGCGTACCAGAAAGCCGCGGACGACCTACGCCGCGAGTGGAGCCAGTTCGCCTTCGTCAAGGTGGGCGTTGT
>JBOGEB010000114.1:0-3850 GCA_050743125.1 Egibacteraceae bacterium | reverse complement strand
TCCTTCGGAGGACGATCAGGGATCGCCGGAGTTCGTTTTTGTTGGCGGGGGTTCGCACTACGAACCTTTGGTGGGCGCTGAGGGACTCGAACCCCCGGCCTCTGCGTTGTAAGCGCAGCGCTCTCACCAGCTGAGCTAAGCGCCCGACTACGGTAGCCTACCGTGACCCGGTCCTACACCCGAAGCGAGCGCGGCTCGGGCCCATCGGAGTTTTTGCGCTATCCTGCGAGTCTTCGCACAATATGGTGGACTCTGTCGCTAGATGGCGCAGGGACGACGAAGGGGGATCATCATGGTGGCCTCGATCAGCGCTCCAAGGCTTGTCCTGCTCGCGCTCCTGGCGGCGCTGGCGCTCGGCGCGGGCTGCACTGTCGGCGAAGGCACAAACCCTGCCGGAGGCGGCCCCGGCACCACAGCCAGCGAGCAGCCGACCGGCGGGACTGGCACCCAGACTCCAGGCACCCAGAATCCCGCCACCCCATACGGCGGCCAGGCGACGAGTTCCACGAGCGGCGGTCAGGACAGCGGCGCCGTCCCGACCGGGGCACCGCACACCGGCGCTGGCGGCACCGCGCAGGGCGTCAACCTCGTGCTTCTCGCGCTCGGCGGCCTGATCGCAGCTGGTGGTGCGGTCACGCTCGCCCTGCGCCGTCGCTGCGTCGGGTGAGCGCTCGCGGACGCCACCGGGCCCCGACGGGGCACGGTGGCCAGGGGTGCGTTGCCCAGACCCGCGGGCGGCACGCCGCCGCGTCTCGTCGCCGGTCGCCCGGCGCCAAGGGGCGGTTCCTGACCGGAGCGGTCGGCTTCGTCGGAGTGGGGTTGGGCGCTGGGCTCATGCTCATTGGACTCGCGCCAGCCAGGCCACCGGTCCTGCCTTGGTCGAGGCCTACGGCGTCCCGGGCGGAGCTGCTGCGCTCCCTTATCCTGACAAGGGAGTTCGCGGTGGCGCCACCCGTCGAAGCCCGCCGCGAAGCCCCCCGCCAGGCCGCGCCGCCGGTCGAGGCTCCCCGCAACATCGAGGTCGCCGACCCGACGCGTGTGGTGATCCCCGACATCGGCGTCGATGCCGAGGTCGTCCCGCTCGGCCTCCAACCGGACGGCGGCCTTGAGGTGCCGAAGGACTTCTCAAAGGCAGGCTGGTACCGGGACGGGCCCGAGCCGGGCGAGCGCGGCGCCGCGGTCGTCGTCGGCCACGTCGACAGCCGGCGGGCTCCGGCGGTGTTCTTCCGGCTGCGGGAGCTGGCCGCGGGCGACGAGGTGCTGGTCCAGACCGCGGACGGCGGGTCGGTCCGGTTCGTCGTCGAGCGTGTGGAGGAGCACCCGAAGAGCGCGTTCCCCACGGCGGCGGTGTACGGTCGGACTGACGAGCCGACGTTGCGGCTGGTCACCTGCGGGGGGACGTTCGACCGCTCCGCGCGCGGCTACCGCGGCAACGTCGTGGTGTTCGCCAGGCTGGCCGCGTCGGGGGCGGGTCAGCCGTCGAGGTAGAGCCGGCCGCCGCTCTGGTGGAACTCGCCGGCTTTGTCGCGCAGGCCCGCGTCGAGCGCTGCCTGCTCGTCCAGGCCGTGCGCGGCGGCGTAGTCGCGGACGTCGGCGGTGATCCGCATCGAGCAGAACCTCGGGCCGCACATGGAGCAGAAGTGCGCTCTTTTGGCGGCGGGGGCGGGCAGGGTCGCGTCGTGCGACGCCCGGGCGGTGTCGGGGTCCAGCGCCAGGTTGAACTGGTCCTGCCAACGGAACTCGAACCGCGCCTTCGACAACGCATCATCCCACGTCTGGGCGTGCGGGTGGCCCTTGGCGACGTCGGCGGCGTGAGCCGCGATCTTGTAGGCGATCAGGCCGTCTTTGACGTCCTGACGGTCAGGCAGCCCAAGATGCTCCTTCGGGGTGACGTAGCAGAGCATCGCGGTGCCCGCCATGCCGATGACCGCGGCACCGATCGCCGAGGTGATGTGGTCGTAGCCGGGGGCGACGTCGGTCACCAAAGGCCCAAGTGTGTAGAAGGGCGCCTCGTGGCACACCTCGAGCTGCCTGGTGACGTTCTCGACGACCCGGTGGAGCGGGACGTGCCCAGGACCCTCGATCATGACCTGGACGTCATGGCTCCAGGCGATCCTCGTGAGCTCGCCGAGGGTGGACAGCTCAGCGAACTGCGCGTCGTCGTTCGCGTCGGCGACGCTGCCAGGGCGCAGGCCGTCGCCCAGGGAGAACGCGACGTCGTAAGCCGACATGATCGCGCAGATCTCGGCGAAGCGGGTGTAGAGGAAGCTCTCCTCGTGGTGGGCCAGGCACCAGGCGGCCATGATCGACCCGCCGCGGGAGACGATCCCGGTCACGCGCCTGGCCGTCAGGGGGATGTAGCGCAGGAGCACGCCGGCGTGGATCGTGAAGTAGTCGACGCCCTGCTCGGCCTGCTCGACGAGCGTGTCGCGGTAGAGTTCCCACGTCAGCTCCTCGGGCCGCCCGTCGACCTTCTCGAGCGCCTGGTAGATCGGCACGGTCCCGATGGGGACCGACGCGTTGCGGATGATCCACTCGCGGGTCGCGTGGATGTCCTCGCCGGTCGACAAGTCCATGACCGTGTCGGCGCCCCACCGGGTCGCCCAGACCAGCTTGTCGACCTCCTCGGCGATCGAGGAGGTCACCGCCGAGTTGCCGATGTTCGCGTTGACTTTGGTGAGGAAGTTGCGCCCGATCACCATCGGCTCGGACTCGGGGTGGTTCACGTTGCTCGGCAGGATCGCCCGCCCACGGGCGATCTCGTCCCGCACGAGCTCGGGCGCGCAGCCCTCACGGACGGCGACGAACTCCATCTCCTGCGTAATCTTGCCCTGGCGGGCGTAGCGCAGCTGGGTGACGGTGCACCCCGGCCGAGCGCGCAGGATCGGCCGGCCCACGCCGGGACCGGACATCCGACCGCCGTACGGCTCGGCGGCGCCCACCGTCTCGACGTCGTCGCGGGCGGCGATCCACGCCACCCGCACCGCGGCGAGACCCACGCCGAGGTCGACCTCGACGGCGGGGTCGCCGTGCGGGCCGGAGGTGTCGTAGAGCCGCACGGGAGGGTTCGTCTCAACGCCGCCGCGCGTGGGGGTGGGCGACAGTGTGACCTCGCGGAACGGCACACGGACGTCGCTGTGCCCGCCCTGCTCGTAGACCCGACGGATAGCAGGGTTCTCCCGGTGAGCAGGGGTGGGCAGGGGGATGTCCGCAGCAGGCATGTCGCTTCCTTCGCCGGTATGACCCGGATCAGGTTCGGTCGGTCGGCGGCCAGCCAGCCGCCCTCTCAGCCCGGTGCCCGGGCTCCCGTGGACTGGCGCCACCCTATGGCAATGGGCGGCGCTTGACACCCCCGTGCCGATATCCGGCTGGCTTCCCCGGAAACGGTCGGCGCCCGTAGTTCCGAATCGGACTACCAGCTAGGATGAGCCTGTAAGGGAGCTGGCCAGGCGGTCGCGGCGAGGCTCAGGCATCGTCGAGGAAAGTCCGGACTCCGCAGGGTAGGACGCTGGGTAACGCCCAGGCGTGGTGACGCGCGGAACAGTGCAACAGAGAGCAGACCGCCAAGGGTCTTGGGTGTCCCCCAAGACACCGGCAAGGGTGAAACGGTGCGGTAAGAGCGCACCGGCGCCGACGGTGACGTCGGCGGCCAGGCAAACCCCGTCCGGAGCAAGGCCAAGCAGGTGCGTCGAGGTGGCCCGCTGAGCACCAGGTAGGCCGCACGAGGCCGGCGGAGACGTCGGTCCCAGAGAGATGACCGCCGCCCGGCCGTGGCCGGGCACAGAATCCGGCTTATCGGCCAGCTCCCCTGCCTCGGATGTGCGCTTCCGGCCGTATATACGGCCGGAAG
>JBOGEB010000113.1:0-13727 GCA_050743125.1 Egibacteraceae bacterium | reverse complement strand
AGGAAACTCGGGCTAGGGCGCCGTGCCACAGGCAGCGCCGCTCGGCGGCCTGGATCTGCTCGTCGCGGGGTGTAGCGGGTGACGATGGCCCTGTCCCAGTCCGCCTTGGCGGCCAGGTCGGCGGGGGCTCCCAGCCGTTTGCCTTTGAGCCGGGGCCGTCCCCGCTTGCCCGTGGGCGGTGGGGCCAGGTCGCACAGCACAGCATTGCGGCGCAGCCTGCAGGTCACACTGGCCCGGGAAGGCAGGCCGGCCAGCTCGCGGGCGGCCCAGGCGGCGTCGGCCACGACGTGGATCCGCCGGTCGGGGCAGCGGCCGGCGAGCGCATCGACGGGCTGGCGGGCCGACACCGGCTTGGTGGCGTCCTTGGGTTTCCACAGGCGGAGCAGCACGGGCAGGCACACCGGCCGGGCCATACACGGCAAGGTGACGATCAGCCCGGCGGTCACCCAGTTGTTGCCCCATGCGACCTTTTTGGGGCCTTCGGCGGAGCCGTCGTGGCACCATGCGGCGGCGTGGACCTTGCGGCCAGATCGGCGGAGCAGCGTGCCGTCGACGGCGATGGTCAACGCCGCGCCTGGCGGGACGAGGTGGGCGACGATCAGGTCGGCCAGCGCCAGCCCGAGGGCGTCGGCGGACCATCTGGCCTGCGGGAAGAACCGGTGCGCGCGGCTGTGGTGCCACACCCGTTCCAGTCCGGCGGGTCGGCATGCCGCACACGGTGTGCGCTGCGGTCTGGCGGACGAACCCGGTGGCCAGCGCGGCGAAGGTGGCGAAGGTGGGAGCGGTGAAACACCCCCGGAACGCGGTCAGCAGCGCGGTCAGCGAGATGGGCAGACTCAGGTGTGGAAGCGTCAGCGGCACCGTCGCTCTTCGGGAGCCGGCTGTTGTCAACCGCTGATGCTTCCTCGCTTGTCCCCTCAAGTCACGCATCTCGTGCGTATCGCGCCTCCCGCTGTCCGGCCGACCCTCAGGCACCCCAAAACTGCGAAAGTCGAGTTGACACCATGAATCATCTTTTGACAAGCGCCCTTCCAGATCATCTGAAGAGGCTCTTTGCGCTCCTCGGAGTAAACTGTGTGCTAGACGTAGGGGCACACGAGGGAGGCTACGTCCGTCTCCTTCGTGATGAGGTCGAGTTCGAGGGCAAGGTTATATCTTTTGAGCCTGCGTCAGAGAACTACACCATACTGAAGTCAAATTTTGCAGGTGATACGCGTTGGCAAGGGTATCAGTACGCCCTTGGGCGATGTGAGGGTAACCTTGAACTCCGTGTATACAAGGACACATACCTTAATTCTTTCCTGAGACCGACAGAGTACGGAGTCAGCCAGCGTCCGGACCTTGCCGGCGCGGTCTGTATCGAAACTGTGGATGTCCGCCGCTTGACGGACGTGTTCGAACCTATACTGGCACATATACGCGCTCCCAAGGTATTTCTCAAAATCGATGCGCAGGGTTTCGATCTCGAGATAGTGGAGGGCAGCATCCACGTGCTGAACTGCATTGTTGGTATTCAACTGGAAGCTTCGGTGAATCCCATTTACCACGATATGCCGTCACTATCGTCGGTGCTAGGCCGTCTTCAAGTGCTGGGATTCGGGTTGACGGGTATGTTTCCAGTGTCCTTGGACCGTGACGGCCTACAGGTAATCGAATTCGACTGTGTGTTCTATCGGATCGGGGCTCAGCGCGCATAGGGCAGCGTCTTTGTGTGGCGACATATCGCCGATGAGTGAGGGCGGCTGCCGGTAGTCAGCTACAGCGAGGCCTGGGAGGCGCGCTGAGCAGCAGGTTGCGATCGATGACGTTGGGCCTCGACCGAGGACATGCCCTCGGTCTCGCGTTGTCCATAGCGGCTGCGGGGTACGCCGGCAACGACAGCGACATCCACAGGTGCTCAGACCAGACCGGGCTGTCTGCTGACGACTTCGGTCAGCCGAGTCTACAGCCTGTCGGCGGGGGAGAGGCGGCGGTGGGCGTCGCGGGCGCGATGGTCGGCGGCGCCGTAGCGGTTGACCACCTCGCGGGACCTCCAGCCGGCGAGGCGCATGAGGTCGCCCTCGTTGCCGCCGGCCGCGAGCCACTCTGAGCCGAACGTGTGGCGGAACTGATGGGGGTGCAGGTGCGAGATGCCGATCAGGCGTCCGCGGCGGCGGATCATCTGCGCGATGCCGTTCGCAGTCATCGGCCCCTTGGACTTCTCACCGAGCCACAGCACGGCGTCGGCGCGGCGAGCGTGTCGGGCGCGAGCGCGGACGTAGCGGTCCAGTGCCTGCGAGGTCTTGCGCCCGAACGGGCACGACCGGGCGCGGCGGCCCTTGCCGAGCACCATCGCCACCCCGAGGTCGAGGTCGACATCGTCGACCGCCAGGTTCGCCAACTCCGACAGGCGCATGCCTGTGTCAAAGAACAGCAGAATGATCGCCGTGTCCCGCCGGTCGAGGAACGTCGTCCCCTGGCAGGTACGCAGCAGGGCGCGGAGCTGGTCGGTGGAGACGAGGGTCACGGGCTGCTCGGGCACGACCGGCCGGCGCATCCGCGCCATCGGATCGGCTTCGATCTCACCCTCGTCCACCAGCCAGCGGAACCACTGCTGGAGCGCGCGGTAGCGGACCGACACCGTGGCCGGCTTGTACCGCTCGGCCTGATCGGCCAGGAACTCCTCGACGGCTTGGCGGTCTAGCTGCTCGACATCCCGAGCGCGCGGTGAGCTGGTCGAGCGCTTCCAGATAGGTCGCGATGGTCTTGGACGACAGGTTGCGCGCGCGCATCGAGCGCAGCCACGACGCCCGCAAGAAGGTCACACTGCCCGAATCCGGCATGTTCATCGGGCCATGTTATCCGCTGGCTGAGCGTTATACCGCTGACTGCCGCAACCCTGTGGACAACGTTTCCGCTGGTCACACCCTATAAAGTGCCCACGGCAGGATTCGAACCTGCGGCCTTCTGCTCCGGAGGCAGACGCTCTATCCCCTGAGCTACGTGGGCGGTAGGGGAAGTTTAGCATCGGCGGGAGGGCGGCTGGGTGGACCGGTAGGATGCCTGCTTCACAAAGTCTGCGCGGTGTTCGGAGGTGCGGTGGCACGGGTGATGGCGGTTGACGATGACCACGTGATCCGTGGTCTGCTCGAGGTGAACCTCGAGATGGAGGGTCACGAAGTGGTCACAGCCTTCGACGGGCAGGATGCGCTGGAGAAGGTCGTGAGCATGGCGCCCGACCTCATCCTGCTCGACGTGATGATGCCGAATGTCAACGGGTGGCAGGTCGCCGAGGCGTTGAAGGGAAACCCCCGCACCCAGCACATCCCGATTGTGTTCCTCTCGGCCCGGGCGATGGAGGCTGACGTGCGTAAGGGCACGGCCCTGGGCGTGCAGGCCTATGTGACGAAGCCGTTCGATCCGATCGACCTGATGGAGCTGGTGAATCGGCTGCTCGCGGAGCGCGCGGTACGACGGTGATCATGATCAGCCCCCACCCCCTGCACGGAGCTGGGCGACGAACGTCGCGTTCGTCCCGGCGGAGGCGGTGCGCAGGCCACCGCTACAGATCGCATGGGCGGCGGTCGAGCGCTTGGGCGCCTTCGAGGGTGTGAAGGCGGTCGAGATCGCTGGGTCGGGATTCATCAACACCGTCTCGCGCAGGCGCGCGCGCTGAGCGGAGTCGTGCGCGCAGCGATCATCCCGGGTCGGGACTGGGCTCGAGCGCATGCCCGAAGGGCGCAAGGGCACAACGTTGAGTTCGTCTCGGCGAACGAGGTCCTCCGCGAGTAGCACGTCAAGGACGATGACAACCAGATGGTGCTCTTCGGCGAGCAGACCTGCATGAGTCCAGGACTCCAGGGCTCTTGGCGTAGCAGCAGGGGAAGCCGCCTCGGGAACGGCCTGGCCAGGCGCGAAGCGTTCCTGTCGGCTGTCCCCTGCGTCGGCGGCGTCCGCCCGGCTTTGGACCGCCTGGAGCGTCGGCGAACACACGTCGCGTCCCCACCCCGCCTCAGCCGCCTGTCGTTCTCCTCCGCTGGCGGAGGAGAACGACAGGTCAGCGGGACAGCCGATGAGGTCGAGTGTCACGTGGAGGAAAGCGGCACTGGACAGTTGCCGGGGTCGGTCCTGCATCCATTTTCGGTCCTATGTCAACAGCCCTGGAGTCGGTGGTGTACGCCCCGCGGAGCAGGATCGCCCTCTATGCCGGAGCGTTACGCAGCTCTCTGCGCTCGGCCTGCTCGGCGTCAAAGCGAAGAATACCGACGAGATGCGAGTGCTCAAGAGTCTGCGGCGCTACCGCGACGACCGTCGTCGATCGGTCCGGAGAGGGCGACTGTGCGCCGTTGCTCCAGGCATGAGTTCCGATCCTGCGCTATCGTCCCACGATGCCTACACAGGATTGTCGCCGTGACCGAATCGTTCGACGAGCTGCGGTGAAGGACGACGTGTTCCCGCGAACCGCGGAGTTCGAGGGTCCCCGCGTGGTCGCCCTTGGAGGGATCCGGCTGGAGGAGCTCGCCGCGCGTTTCGGGACGCCGCTCTATGTAATGGATCGTGCAGAGTTGGTCGGGCGGATGCGTGCGTACCGGCAAGCGTTCGGACCCGAGGTGACGGTGGCATATGCCGCCAAGGCGCTCTGCGTCGTCGGGGTGCTTCAGCTTGCCGCAGCGCAAGGGCTCCACCTGGACGTTGCGAGCGGCGGTGAGCTCCACACCGCTGCCCGCGCGCTTTTCCCTATGGAGCGGGTCGTGTTCCACGGCAACAACAAGTCAGTCGAAGAGCTGGAATACGCCGCCCGGCTCCGGGTCGGCCGCGTAGTGGTGGACAGTTTCAGTGAGCTCGAGCGGCTGGCTGAGATCGGCAAGCTCACCGACCTGACCTTTGACGTTTTATTGAGGGTTACGCCCGGCGTTTTGCCTGAAACGCATGATTTTGTCGCTACTGGCCAGGATGACGTCAAGTTCGGCTTCACTCTTTCAGCAGGACTCGCGCATGAGGCTGCGGCACGGGCCCTCGCCTCGGATCGGGTCTGCCTACGCGGCGCCCACTGCCACATCGGCAGCCAGATCACCACCACGCATGGCTTTGACGCCGCGGCGGAACTGATGCTCTCCTTCCTTGCCGACCTACGGCGCACGCACGGGATTCAGCTACAGGAGCTCAACCTTGGTGGTGGGCTGGGGATTGCCTACCGGCAGGCCGACACCACGCTCACGATCGCGGAGTACGCAGAGGCGCTGATCCGGGCCGTGCGCAACGGTGCCGCATGCCACGGGCTGACCCTGCCCAGGCTTTCCGTCGAGCCAGGCCGGTCGATCGTGGGTCCTGCCGGCGTAACGCTCCACACCGTCGGCACGATCAAGCGTGTGCCCGGCGCGCGAACATACGTGAGCGTAGACGGCGGGATGAGCGACAACCTCCGGCCTGCGCTCTATGGCTCGGGGTACACCTTCCGCGCGGCGGGGCAGGGGTATACGCGCGCACCGATGGTTCCGGTCACGATCGCCGGGAAGCACTGTGAGACCGGTGATCTCCTCGCGCACGACGTGGGGCTGCCTGACGACCTCGCCGAGGGTGACCTCTTGGCCACCGCCGCGACCGGCGCTTACGGCTACGCGATGGCGAGCAACTACAACCGGCTTCCCCGCCCGGCGATGGTTCTGGTCGGCGAGGGTCGCGCCGACCTGCTCGTGCGCCGTGAGACCCTCGACGACGTGGTCAGCCATGACCTGCCCTTGGCGTGAGGGCGGCCAGCACCGGACGCTTCGAGGATCGTCATGACCGTCACGAATCCTCCGGAGGCAGAACGGGGCACGAACCGATGTCCTCTGTCCTCAATCTCTGCTCAAAGCTTCAGTAGGCGCTCGGACGTGCCCTTACCTCCCGATCATCTCGCGCCATGTTTGTGTCACGTTTGAGGTGTGCACGAGATCCTGATTCCAGAATTTTTGGCTGTCTGCATCGTGGCCGCATACGTCACCGTAGCGCCAAGCCGGAGTGCTCAAGTTGTAGAGAGCACGGCACTTCGGCGGAAGTTGACACACGGTCCCGGGCGTGTACCGCCAGCATGGGCAAACAGGCGCCTTAGACTCAGCGCTGATGAAAGAACTGACTGTGGGGCTGCTGGGCTGTGGGATCGTCGGATCCGGCGTCGTGCGGCTGCTGGGCGAGCATGACGGGCAGATCGAGGCTCGGCTTGGGGCGCGGCTCGCGCTCGGGCCGGTGGCGGTGCGGACGCTCGCCAGAGACCGGGACGTCGTCGTGCCTCGGCTGACGAGCAACCCGCACGAGGTTACGGGGGACCCGGACGTCGACATCGTCGTGGAGGTGATGGGCGGTATCGAGCCCGCCCGTAGCCTGATCGCCGAAGCGCTGTCGGCTGGAAAGAGCGTCGTGACTGCGAACAAGGAGCTCATGTCGACCCTGGGCGGGGAGTTGCTCGCCCTTGCGCACGCAAAGGGCGTCCGGCTGGAGTACGAGGCGGCGGTGGCAGGCGGCATCCCGATCATCAAGCCGTTGCGGGAATCCCTGGCCGGTGATCGGGTCCGTAAGGTCATCGGCATCGTGAACGGCACGACGAACTACGTGCTGACGAAGATGACCGACCATCAGGCCACCTTCGGTGAGGCGCTCGCTGAAGCGCAGCGGCGCGGCTACGCCGAGCATGACCCTTCAGCTGACGTTGAGGGTTATGACGCGGCGGCCAAGGCGGCGATCCTCGCGTCGATTGCGTTCGACACCCAGGTCGTGGCGGGGGACGTGTACCGCGAAGGCATCACCCGCGTGACCGCCACCGACATTGCCCATGCGGCGCGGATGGGGTATGTGATCAAGCTGCTCGCGATCGCTGAGGACTACGGGGATTCGTCGGAGGCGTCTCCAGCGTCCTCTCCGGAGCTCCGACCCCCTCACGGCGAGATTGGCGTTCGGGTGCACCCCGCGCTCATCCCCGCCGACCATCCGCTCGCGAGCGTCCGGGATTCGTTCAACGCGGTGTTCGTCCGGGCCGACGCCGTCGGCCAGCTGATGTTCTACGGCCGGGGCGCGGGCTCGCTCCCGACCGCGAGCGCCGTCCTCGGAGACCTCGTCACCGTCGCCCGCGGGCTGCTGTCCGGCGAGCGGCCCACGAACGGCCCGCCGACGAGCTGCCGGCGGCTCCGCTCTATAGACGAGGTCACGGTCCAGTACTACATCCTGCTCGACGTCGCCGATCAACCCGGCGTCCTCGCCGCCGTTGCGTCGGTGTTCGGCGCGAACATGGTGTCGATCAAGAGCGTGTGGCAGGAGGGTCAGGGCGAGTCGGCGCAGCTGCTCCTCATCACTCACGCAGCCAAGGAGCGCGGCGTCCAGGCGACTCTCCACGGCCTGCGTGAGCTGCTTGTGGTCCGCAACGTCGCGAGCGTGATGCGAGTGGAGGGCGGCGAGGTCTGAGAGCTCAGGAGCGCCCGGTCCGGTCATCGTTTCGATACAGGACGCGCGCCCGCAACTGGAGGATCTGTCCGGATAACGGGACAGATCCTCCAGTTTGCCGTGAGGAGAGCGGACGCGCTCCTGTCTGACCGCCGTCGCTAGACTGACGTCCCTGGTCCGCATATCGAGGACGGTTCCCTCGTGCCCACACCCCGCCTCACCTTGGTTCCCTATGGCCTCGTCTCCTCGCTGCTGCTCGCGTTGCTCGCCGTTGGCTGCGCGGCGGGGAACCCCGACGTCGCCGCCACGGTGAACGGTGTCCAGATCTCGGTCGACCAGCTGAACAAGGACGTCGATGAGGCGCTGCGCGACCCGCAGGCCCCCCCGCAGCTCAAGGGTGACTCGGCTGCCAAGACGAGGCTCCAGACGCAGATCCTGAACCAGATGATCCAGGATGCGCTCGTGGAGCAGGCGGCGAAGGAGCTCGGTGCCACGGTCACGGACCAGGACGTGCAGGCGCGGCTTGCCGAGCTGACCGCTCAGGTCGGCGGTCGCCAGGCGTACGAGCAGCGCCTGAAGGAGAGCGGGCTGACCGAGGCGAGCGTGGCCAGCAAGCTTCGCTTCGCTGTCCTCGGCGAGAAGGCCAAGAAGAAGATTGAGGATCGTGTCCAGGTTTCTGATGCGGACGTCCAGAAGGCGTATGCCGAGGCCACTGGCGCACGGCACATCCTCGTGGAGACCGAGGGTGAGGCGCAGACGGTCAAGGATCGGATCGCGGCCGGTGAAGATTTTGGCGCGGTCGCCAAGGAGCGCTCGACTGACGAGACCACCAAGGAGCAGGGCGGCGACCTCGGCTTCGTCAAGCGGGGCGTCATGGTTCCCGAGTTCGAGCAGGCACTGTTTGCCGCCAAGCAAGGTGAGGTCGTCGGCCCCGTGAAGACGCAGTTCGGGTTTCATGTGCTCCAACGGCTGCCCGAGCCACCGTTCGCGCAGGTCCAAGGCCAGCTCAAAGACGAGCTCCTCGCGCAGCGGCGTGAGGAGGCGTTCTTGGACTTCTTCAACCAGCGGCGGGCGAAGGCGAAGGTCGAGGTGAACCCGCAGTTCGGCGTCTGGGACCCAGCCAGCGGCGTGCTCCCCTCACAGCCCCTCGGCAACCTTGAGTCCGAGCAGCCCGCCCAGGGCCAGCCGGCACCGGGCAAGTAGCGAGCGCGTGGCGCGGCTGGTCCTGATCGACACCGCTGATCAGCTGCCCGGGCTGCTGCCGATCCACGGCTGGTCGGCGCTGATGGCGAGCGAGCTCGTGCTCGTCCGGTCCGCGGACCATCCGTTTGTGCCGCACCTGGAGCTCGCGGAGCTGCGCCACGAGGTCGTGCCTGACAGCGACGAGCGTGCGCAGTGGATCGTCCGGCGAGCGGAGGCCGAGGGCGAGGTCGCGTACCTGTTCGGACCCGGGGACGACGAGTGCCTCACGCGCACGCTGGGACTGGAGGCCGCGCGAGCGGGGGCGGAGGTCGAGGTCGTCTACTTCATGCTCGCGCCGCAGGGCGTCGAGCTGCTCGACCTCGTGCGGATCGTCGAGCGCCTGCGCGGGCCCTGTGGTTGCCCGTGGGACCGTGAGCAGACCCCCACCACGCTGGCGCCGCACGCGGTCGAGGAGGTCTACGAGCTCCTCGACGCCATAGCGTCCGGCGACCAGGGCGCGATCCGGGAGGAGCTCGGCGACGTCCTCTTCCAGGTCGTCTTCCAGGCTCAGGTCGCCGAGGACACGGGCGGTTTCACCATCGACGACGTCGCCAAGGGCATCACCGCGAAGCTCGTCCGCCGCCATCCGCACGTGTTCGGCGACGTCGAGGCCGCCGACGTGCAGCAGGTGATGGAGAACTGGGAGCGCCTGAAGGCCGCCGAGAAGCCCGAGCGCGCGAGCGTCTTCGAGGGCGTCCCCACGGCGCTGCCCGCGCTCCAGCTCGCCGGCACGGTCCAGGCCCGGGCGGAGCGGGCTGGCCTGGCCCCTGACCTCGGCGCCGACGGCGTTGACCGTGCCCGGGCCGAGCTTGAGCGGTTCCTGGACGCCCGAACCGCTGGTGAGCGCGAGGCGGCGCTGGGTGACCTGCTCGGGGTGATCGTCGCGCTGGCCCGCCACCACGGCCTTCACGCCGAGCAGGCCCTGCGTGCCGCGGTCGCCCGTTTCCGCAGCCGGGTGGAGGCGGAGGCCACCGAACGCCGAGGCTGACGGCGGCGGCGCGAGGCGAGGGCAGGCCGCTGAGGAAGCTGGCCGACATCCTGAGCGGACGCCAGTCCACCGCAGCCTGCAGGAGCGCATGTCCTGCCGGGTTGCTTTCCTCGGCATCCTCGAATTTGCGCACGAGCTCAGGTGCAGCCGCGAGATGCTCTCCCAGACCGCCGACCAACCGCTCGCCTGGGGTACAGTCGCTCAGCGGCAGCGCGCTCCTGCTCGGTGAGGTCTGTGGGCAGAATGATGGCCTCCGCACGATCGAGGACCTCTCGCATCGTCTTGCCCAGATCTCCCTCAGTGCCGTAGAGCCGGTCGTGCTCGGACAGTCGAATCGTGGCGGGCACGCTCACGCTGGCCGGATCCCGCTCCCAGGCGCGCAGCAGCCTTGCGTCAAGGCCACCAGCACCCAGATACTGCTCGAGATCGTCGAGCCAGATCACTGCTGGACGCCCTTGATGCGGCGGCGGGTCGACGGCCGCGAGCTTCCGCATTGATGACCGATTGACTGGAACAACCAGCAGGTGATTGGGAAGCGCGTTCGTCATAGCTTCAAAGGCCGTGCGGGACTTTCCTGCGCGCGAGCGCCCCTTGAGTAGCACAAAAGGCTTCTCGCGTAGTGCGGTGATCAGCCGGTCATCGACAGCGCGGGACGCATAGGGAGCGCGCTTTTCCTTCTGCCGATATCGGTCGGCGATAGCCGAGCGCTTTACACCCAGGTCGTAGGGATTGGCCTGTTCGACGCTGGGTAACGGCCAGAAGCGCAGCAGATCCTTGCAGGTATTGACCCAGTCAGCGTCCTGCTGCGCCTGCCCAGCCAGCCCCTCCTGGTGGCGTATGCGCTTCTGCACAACCAAAGACGCCACAGCGACCAGGGCCGGCAGTCCAATCAGCACCGCACTGAGCCACCGTGGCGGAGCGAACAGCGCAGTAACACCAGCCATGGCCGCGGCGATCGTCGGGGCGACCAGGAGCACCTCCCTGGTTGCCAGCAAGCGCTCAACACGGCGGTGTTGTCGTGATTTCATTGCTCTTGGGCGCCAGTGCGCTCCATGCGCGCAATTGTGGCACTGTGGCGAGTCTCGGGAGGAGAGCGTGAGGCTACCGCATGGATTACGCCCGCTCTGCACCGGTCATTCTGCGCCTTGGCGGAGGTGACTCGGTGGTCGAAGGTTGAACGTGTGGTTTCAGTGCTCTAACGTCATACAACGATGAACGTTGAGCATGTGGTGGCGCGGGAGCTGCTCGACTCCCGAGGCAACCCCACCGTGGAGGTCGACTGCGTCCTTGACGACGGCGCGGTCGGGCGCGCGGCGGTGCCCAGTGGGGCGTCGACCGGGGCGTTCGAAGCCGTAGAGCTGCGCGACGGCGGGACCCGCTACGGCGGCAAGGGCGTGAAGACCGCGGTCGCGAACGTCAACGACGTCCTCGGTCCTGCGTTGGCCGGGATCGACGCGAGCGACCAGCGGCGTGTCGATGCGCTGCTGATCGCGCTGGACGGGACCGACGACAAGTCGAAGCTCGGCGCGAACGCGCTGCTCGGCGTCAGCCTCGCGGTCGCGAAGGCCGCCGCGGCCTCGGCCGGGCTGCCGCTCTACGCCTACCTGGGCGGCCCAGGCGCCCACGTCCTGCCGGTGCCGATGATGAACATCCTGAACGGCGGCGCGCACGCGGACTCGAACGTCGATGTCCAGGAGTTCATGGTCGCGCCCGTGGGGGCACCGAGCTTCCGTGAGGCGCTGCGGGCAGGCGTCGAGGTTTACCACGAGCTGAGGGCGGTGCTCCGCCGCCGGGGGCTGGCGACCGGGCTCGGGGACGAGGGGGGGTTCGCACCGAACCTCGACTCGAACGCCGAGGCGCTCGACCTCATCCTCGAGGCCATCGTGGGCGCCGGCTACGACCCCGGTGTGGAGGTCGCGCTCGCCCTGGACGTCGCCGCTTCGGAGCTCTTCTCGGACGGGGCGTACCGGCTCGAGGGTCGCCAGGTGTCGGCGTCCGAGATGGTCGACCTGCTCGCCGACCTCGTCGACCGGTACCCGATCGTGTCGATCGAGGACGGCATGGACGAGGAGGACTGGGACGGCTGGCGGCGGTTGACACAGCGCCTGGGCGCGCGCTGTCAGCTCGTCGGCGACGACCTCTTCGTCACGAGCCGCCAGCGGGTCCGGCGGGGCATCGCGCAGGGGTGCGCGAACAGCCTGCTCGTGAAGCTCAACCAGATCGGGACGCTCAGCGAGACACTGGAGACGGTGGAGCTCGCCCACCGCGCCGGTTGGACGTGCATGGTCAGCCACCGCTCGGGCGAGACCGAGGACACGACCATCGCCGACCTCGCGGTCGCGACGAACGCCGGCCAGATCAAGGCCGGCGCGCCCGCCCGCACGGACCGGGCTGCGAAGTACAACCAGCTGCTGCGGATCGAGGAGCGGCTCGGCGACGCCGCCCGCTACGCCGGCGCGAGGGCCTTCCCGCGTAGCGCGGTGCGGGACGGTCCGTTGTGAGCGGCCGGCAAGCACTCAAATGGTTGCAGCAGGGCGACCGGATCTACCTGCTGCCGACCCTGGGTCTTGCCGCCCTGCTCGGCGCTATGGCGATCGGCCCGGTCAAAAGCTTCACCGCCGCCGCCGACCGCGTCGACCAGCTCTACAGGAGCCGCGCCGAGCTCCAGTCCCAGGTCGACCGCCTGGAGCAGCGGCGGGTGGAGCTGGCGAACCTCGAGGAGATCGAGCTGCTCGCCCGTGAGCAGCTCGGCCTGGTGCGGCCGGGCGAGATCCCCTACGTCGTCGTGGCCTATCCGCCATCGGGGGCGTCCCCCCAGGCCCTCTCACAGGCGGAGCCGAGCCACGGGCGCCACACCACGCCAACGCCGGCCGGCCAGCCGTGGCACCGCCGGCTCGACCAGGCCCTGCACGAGCTGCGGGGCTGACGGGCTCGCGCCCTGCGTCGATGGCGCTCCGCTGCGCTCGATTCGCCGACCTCGACCCGGCAACGCTCTACGCGGTCCTCAAACTTCGGGGTCGACGTGTTCGTCGTGGAGCAAGACGCCCGCCATCCGGAGCTGGACGGCCGTGACCGCGAGCCGGGCACCTGGAACTGCTGGATCGAGGAGGACGGCGAGGTCGTCGCGTACCTGCGGATCCTTACGGAGCCCGGAGGGAAGCCGGATCGGGCGGGTGGTGACCGCGCCCGGGGCGCGTGGGCAGGGCCACGCGTCGCGGTTGATGCGGCACGCGCTGGGCTGGCTGCCCCGCCCGTCGTGCTCTATGCCCAGGTCCACCTGAGCGACTGGTACGCGCGCTTCGGCTTCGATCCAGCCGTCGTGGTGGATCTTCGCGTGGCAGTCCCAGCAGGCTAAGCAGAGGTTGTCCTCGTCTGTGGGCCCCAGGTCGCGTGTCCACCGGTCGGGCTGCGCGTGGCCGGCGCAGGCTGGTGGGGCGTGGGGGTGTCCCCGACCTGGTCGGACCCAGGTCGGGGCGCGGGTCAGCCGGCTCGTCGCCGGTGTGGCCGGGTGAGCGGGTCGGGCGGGTGCACGCTGAACCGGCCGGTGTCCGGGTCGCGGGCGACGAGCCAGCCGTCGTGGTGGATCCTGTGATGGCAGCACCAGCAGGTTAAGCAGAGGTTGTCCTCGTCGGTCGGTCCCAGGTCGCGTGTTCCTTTGGGGTGGGCGGGTGGGGGAGGTTGGCGTGGTCGGTGGATCTGGCAGCGGGACGCGGGCGCGCCGCAGCCGACGCAGGTCTGGTCTCTGGCGATGACCGCGACCCGCTGCTGCCTGGTCGGCTGGCGTTGCGTGCGGCCCGCGTCGAGGACGTCCCCGTTGCGGGTTCGGTTAAGGGTGGGTGGGGGAGGTTGGCGCGGTCGGTCTCGGCGTCGCAGCAGACCATCTGCGCGGTCGCAGAGCTGACCGGGCCGACGCCGTCCAGGCGGGCCGCGGGCGCCCCTGCCTCGCCGTCCAACGCCTCGGCGGTGGCGATCAGGATGACGTGCGGCCGTTGGACGGCGACTTGGGGCAGGTCGCCTGCGTCGAGTGAGCGTCGGGCGAGCTCGACGAGCGCGTCGGCCATCCGCTGCGGGTAGGTGCGGTCGTCGGCGTGGCCGGTTTTGCGGG
>JBOGEB010000112.1:0-13795 GCA_050743125.1 Egibacteraceae bacterium | reverse complement strand
ATAAGCCCGACCTCCGCCAGCGCCATCGTCCGGAACGCACGGCGAGCCGCGGCAGGCTCAGGACTGGCCAGGCGCGGGAGCATCCGGTGCCGGTTGCGCCAACCGAGGACGGCGATACCGGCGAACAGCGCGAGCTTGAGTAATACCAGCCGCCCCCAGGTGGTGCCGGTCAGCTGGCCGAACGCGCTGATGCGCAGCAGCGCGTTGACCGACCCCGTCGCCAGCACGACCGCCAAGGCCCAGCCGGCCAGCCGGCTGAAGCGGCTGGCCGGTCCGACCAGGTCCGCGTCGCTGTCCCGGCGCAGCAGGAAAGCCGCGAGCGCCGCCAGGCCGCCGGCCCATACCGTGACCGCGAGGACGTGCGCCCAGTCGCTGGCCAGCGCCACGGCTGCCAGCTCATCGCTGCCGGCGTGGCCCCACCAGCCGGGCGCGACCCCGCCTATCCCGGCGACGGCGAGCGCGGCGAGCGCGACCGGTCGGCCGCGAGCCACCACGGCCAGCGTCGCCACCACGACGGCGACGCCCGCCTGCACGAGCACCGTGGAGCCGAAGCGGGTGGCGGCGAACCGAGCGGGCAGGTCGCCTGACAGCGCCGCTGGCAGCGAACGGGCGGCGGCGGTGGACAGCCCGAAGACGAACAGCGCAACCCCAGACAGCGCCCACAGCCCAGCCGCGACCGCCCCCAGCCGCGCAGCGCGGCGCTGCAGGGCCGACAGCTCCGGGCCGCCGGCAAGCAGAACCGCAGCGACGAGCAGCAGCCCCATCACCGCGGTAAGCGCTAGGTAATTGACCAGTCTGGCGGTCCACAGCCCGACGGCGGTGCCGGGCCCGGCGTCCTCCAGATCGATGTCGAGCGGAGCAGCCGGGGACGCGGACGGGCGCTCGGGCGGCGGCACGGTCGCCACGGCGGCGGACGAAGGCGAGGGGCTGGGCGGCGGCTGGTAGGTGAACGCGAACCGGGACTCCACCGGGTGGCTGTCGCCGGAGATGATGCGGAACACCACCGTGTAGGCGCCGGGCACGGTCAGCGGCTGCAGGGGCACCCGCACCTGCGTGCCGCTGATTCGCGCGTCGCCGGCCTCCACCCGCGCACCCGCAGGGTCGAACACCTGCACCCCGCCGAAGGACGTCTCGATCCGCTCGCTGAAGGTCAGCGTCACCTGGGCCGGGGCCTCGCTGACCGTGGCGCCGCCGGCGGGATCGCTGGCGATCAGCCGGGCGTGCGCCCAGGCGGGCCCGGCAAAGCCCACCATGAGCAGCAGCGCCGCCGCGACGGTGACGGCGGCTCGTCTCATGGCACGTCTCCGGTGGCTGGCGTGGGCTCGTCGCCCGGCGGGAGCGGGGCGGGCAGCGGCTCGCGGCCACGCCAGACCGCGAACCCGACCGAGGCGGCCACCGCGAGGTTGGCGGCGATCACCGCCCGACTGAACCAGACCGGCAGGACCGTCGCGACCTGAGAGGACACCAGCGTGGGCAGGTGGGTCAACCCGCTCCCGACCGCCAGCGCGCCAGCGCCGATCGCGAGCGCGGCAGGGGCGCCGTCGTCCCCGCGCCAGCCTCTGTACGCCCCCCAGCCTGCGATGGCGATGGACAGCGTTGACTGCAGGAACGCGAGGGCGTTCTGCGTGAACCCGAGGGGCACGGCCAGCACGTCGTCGACCGCGTGCACAACGTCGACCGCCGCGAGCACGCCGAGCACGACCGCGCCCGCTCGGATCAGCGCCAGGCGGCGGCCTGCGCCGGCGGGGCGGCGCAGCGCGGTCACCAGCGGCAGCCCGGTCACGGCCAGTCCGGCCAGCAGCCACGGCCACCACGGCGTCGGCGGGAACCAGCGCAGCTGTCCAGTCACTGCCAGCTGCCGGCTGCCGATCGTGAACGGGACCACCCAGTCGTTGACCGTCACCGCCTGCTCGGCTCGGGTGGCGACGACCTGGGGCGGCAGCGCGGGGCTCATCCAGTGGATGCGATGGTCGTGCCAGGCCGAGACTGGCTTGCTGCTGACCTTGACCCAGTCCGGTTCGGCCTCAGCGGAAACCCCTTCGGGTACTGAGGCCTGGGCGTAGCGGTCGCTGTTGAGGTAGTACGCCGGCGAGTTGCGGTTCACCCACACCACCTCTGGTCCGACGCGCAGGTACGGCTCGCCGCTGTAGCCGGGCACAGCCAGCTCCTGCCCGCTGCGGTTCGTCACCTGCAGCAGCGCGTCGTTGGCCAGCACCCGCCACTCAACGTCCGGCGGGTCGACCGGCGGTCCGGCGGGGTTTCCCTTGCCGTCGAGGGTGGCGAGCCCGTTGATCGTGCTGGCGAAGTTCGACGCGTCCGAGCCACCGCCGCCGTGCGCGAACGCCGGCGCCGCCGGCAGGACCAGCAAGGCGGTGACCGCGGCCACCGCGATGATGATCCGCTGCGGCATCACCGCCCTCCCTTCGGGTGCTCCATCGGTCCGCCGTGGCCGCCGGCGGCCGGGGCCGGGGCGCCGGGGATGGCGGCCAGCAGATCGCCCATGGCTGCTATCTCGCTTTGCTGCGCCGCGACCATCGCCTCGGCCAGGCGGCGGACCTCCGGCCGGCCGGCGTGGTCCAGCGCCGCCTGGGCCATCGCCACCCCCGCCTGGTGGTGGGGGATCATCAGCCGTAGGAACCGCGCGTCGGCCTGCGCGCCGGACAGGCCGGCGAGCTCGTTGATCTGCGCGCGGGCGGCCATCCCGGGCATGAGCCCGTCAGCGGGCATGCCCATCCACGCCATCGCCGGCTGCCGGCCGCCCACCGGCAGGCCCCAGGCGTCGAGCCAGCCGTACATCCACCCGATCTGGGCCTGCTGTGTCAAGGATATGTCGACCGCCAACACCCGCACGTCATGGTTGTCGGTGCGGGTGCGGATCAGCTCGGCCATCTCCACCGCCTGCGCATGGTGGACGGCCATGTCCCGGGCGAACCCGGCGTCCGCCGACCCATCACCGGGCACCCGCACGCGGCGGGGGGCGACCACCGTGACGACGGTCACGAGCGCGACGACCGCCGCCGCGACGGCCACGAGCAGCAGGCAGCGACCGGTCCGGGCGGCCGGCCCGGACTCCGCGTCACCGAGCAGGCTCGAGGGGTTCATCCCTTCACCTCCGCGGTTCCGCCGCTGCAAGGCGCCCCCGGCTCGGGGGTCTGCGGACCCTGGGCGAAGGCGACGACGAACGCCTCCAGCCGCGGGTCGTCGTCGGCGTCGAGTGGCAGCTGAGTTCCCCACGCGGAGGCGACCACCGGGCTCGGCAGCCCACCGAAGGGGCTGACCAGCACAAAATTTGAGGGCTGGGCCAGCGACCGGAGCGTGATCACCTGGTCGGCGGGCAGATCCGGCCGGTACGTCACCCACACCGCGCCGTGCTCCAGCGAGTGCGCCGCAGCCTCGCTGGCCACCGGCACGTCGTAAGCCCCGCAGTCCTGCCAGACCGCCGCGTGGTCCCCGCCGGCGGGCGGCGTCTGCGCGTACGCCACGGCTCTCTGCACGTGCTCACGGCCGGCGACTGGGATCTCCGCCACCCCTGGCGGGACCGATCCCTGCGGGTCCCGCTCGGCGCGCGTGACCGCGCCGGCCACGATCAGGATGATCGTCAACGCGGCCGGGATCAGACCCAACAAGGCCGGCACCAGCCTCGCGCCCCGCGGGACCGGCTGGCGGGTTTCAACCTGCGTCTCGCCCCGCTCGCCCGCCGCGCAGTGGGGGGAACCCAGCTGCTCGTTGCCGGAATGGCCCATGGTTATCCTCGCTTCGCCTCGATGCCCGCCGCTGCGCATGCGGCCGGGCGTAGCTGACCGGAGTCAGCGGGCGAAGCGAGGAGGACGCTCGATGCCGCCGACGAGCAGCGCGAGTGGTGGCACGACCACGTCCCAGATCCGTCGAGACGCTGTCCGGCTCACGGGTTCCGGCAGCACCTTCGCCGCAACCACGGCGAGGAGCAGCATCCCGCCCAGGCCGAGCGCCCCACCCCCGCCACACGCATCGTCGTGCAGGCAGGGGTCGTGCGCCGGGAAGCCGTGATCTCCCGCGGCAGGGACCGACCCGGCATGCTCCGCACAGACCGAGTTCCCGCACCCATCCGTAAGGATCGGCAGGTCAACGGACCGCGAACCCAGCAACGCAATCAGCGTCACGGCCAGCAGCAAGCCGGCCGTGAGCCATCTGCGCAGGTCGGCGGTTCGCACGACGTTGAGCCTAGCAACGGTGACCACCAGGTGCTAACGTCTGAACAGTTGCTTAGGTGTGGAGGTGGCATGGCCAGATCGAGCCGGGACGTGGTGGGTATCGACGCGTGCGCGGTCCGGGCTGTCGACCCCGGCCGGGTGTCGGCCACCCGTGAGCGGCTTGTGTCACCGGAGGAAGCCGAGCGGCTGGCAGGGAGGTTCCGGCTGCTGGGCGACCCGACGCGAGCGCGTCTGCTCTACGCTCTGGTCGAGGCTGGCGAGTTGTGCGTGTGCGATCTCGCGGCCACGGTGGAGGTCTCCGAGCCGGCGGTGTCTCACGCCCTGCGGCTGCTGCGCACCGCCGGGGTCGTCCGCAGCCGCCGCGACGGGCGGATGGTCTACTACCGACTCGACGACGCGCACGTCCGGATCCTGCTGGACCTGTCACGCGAGCACCTCCGCCACGAGGGTTCGGCGTGAGCGGCCCGCAAGGACACGGCTCGATCGAAGACCGGCGCGAGAGCCGCGGCCACTCCCACGCCTCGGCCGCGTCCGCCCTCAGCGCCGGCGGTCGCTACAAGTCCCGGATGCCATGGGCACGGCTCTCACGCTGCACACACGGGCCTCAGCGGCGGACACAGCGCGTTGGTCTGGCTCGGCCTCGCAGTGCTGATTGGCGCTCAGCTGTGGGACGTCGTGCACGAGACGCAGCCATCGACGAGTCACTCCAATCGCCACGACCTGAGGAGCCCCCAAGAGGGCGGTGTGTTACCGCAGTACGCAGTAGCTCGCGTTCGTGACAGGCCCGAGCGCATGGGCCACCTCGGCAGTGGCGAGCACCAACCCGACCGCGACGCCCAGCAGCATCGACCACAACAACAGCCGGTCGTGCCACTGCATCCTGGAGGCGGTGACCAGCCGCTGGACACGCCACACGCTGGCACCGGCGGCACCCAGGCCCGCAGCCGGGCACGCCGCGAGCGCGATGCGGCCGAGCGCGACGCCCACCGTCTGGCGATCGTGGCACCGGACGGCAGCATCATCCGCCAGCGCCTCGAGGTGGCGCCTGAGGCAGGCGTAAGTCTCGGCGGCTGCGGGCAGCGGTGCGATCCCGGCGGTGAGCAGTCGCATGATCGCATCGACGAGCCCGTGGCGACCGCGGACGTGGCCCTGCTCGTGTGCGAGTACGACATCGCGTTGGAGGGGCGGTGCGCCAGCCCAGAAGCGCTCATCGACGACCACGACGGGGCGGAGCAGGCCCAGCGTGACCGCCGGCGTCGACAGGCCGGGGACGACAAGGACCTCGCCATGAACGGGGTCGTTGACCACCGTCTCGACCGGCCGCAGCGACCGAAGCAGCTGGCCGTTGCGGCGGATGTTGGAAGCGAGCGACCAAACCCCGCGAGTCGGCAACGCGACCACCCAGGCGGTCCCGATCGCAACCTGCCACCAGGAGATGTGGCTGCTCAGCAGCTGGCGCCAGACGACCCCGCAGGCGGCAGACGTGAAGGCCGAGGACTGCCCTGACAGCAGCCCGACCATGACGCCGAACGACCCCAGCCACACCGCTGCGGCGCTCGTGAGCAGGAGCGCCACGGCCAGCCGCGGAGCCCGGCCCTCACGAGAGTGGCACGGCCGCCAGAGCATCATCACGACGCCCGACACGAGGAGCATCAGGGAGTGGATCACGGGCTTGGGGGGCCTTCCCCCGACCCCCTGGCTTGTGGGGGGCCTTCCCCCGACCCCCTGGCTTGTGGGGGGCCTTCCCCCGACCCCCTGGGCTCGCTCGCTGCGAGCAGGCGCCGAAGCGCTGCCGCCTCGGCCCGGTCGAGGTCGGCCACGAAGTGCAGCAGCGCGGCCGTACGATTTTCGGCGACCCGCAGCGCCTCCGCCATGGTCGAGGCGACGTAGGCCTCGCGCGACAACGCGGCCCGGTAGGCCCAGGCGCGGCCCTGGCGCCGGCGCCGAAGCAGCCCCTTCTCGTGGAGCCGGCTCATGACCGTCATGACGGTCGTGTATGCGAGGTCGCCGTCGAGCAGCGGGAGGACGTCCTTGACCTGCATGAGCTGCTCAGGACGCGCCCAGAGCACCCGCATGATCTTGGCCTCCAGCGACCCGAGCGGCAAGGACCGTGCCTCTTCTGCCATGACCCCTCTCTAGTCGATAACCGTGCTCCACTACAGGCTATCGTAGGCCAGATTCCGTAGGGTTCGACCGTCGTAGCTCTGTCAGGGCTTGCCAGGGCTTGCGGGCGACGAGCCGCTCGACGATGCCGAGCTTGGACCGCTGCCGTTCGATCAGGGTCAGCCCGGCCTCGGTGATGCGGCCGGCATCCCCTTCGGCTGCGGTTGCGGCCGGCGCCGCACGGCCGGCTGGGTCGGCTTATGGTCGACGTCACCGCCTTCGAGTTCGGAAACCTCGCTGGGCAGCGCTGCTCAGGGCAGGCCTCGTACCAGCAACCGTGCGTCGCCTGCGCGCCTAGCCAAGACCTTGACGTGCAGCCGCAGCACAGCGTTCACCTTGCGGCCATCTGTATCAACTATTCTCGATTTTGATGAGCGTGCCCATCGACGTCGACTCCCCCGTGCTTGGGCTGAAGGCGTTGGGTGAGCCGTTGCGTTGGCGGATCGTGGAGCTGCTGGCGGTCGAGGAGCTGTGTGTCTGTCATCTGGTTGAGGATTTGGGTGTGGCGCAGCCGCTGGTCAGCCACCATCTGAAGGTGTTGCGGGAGGCGGGGTTGGTTGAGGCGGAGCGATATCGCTATTGGACCTACTACCGGTTGCGGCGGGATCGGCTGGCCGAGCTGGTGGCGCACCTGACCAGCCTGGCTGAGGCACCGCCGAGCTGCGGCGGTCGCCGCCCTTGCTGCTGATGGTCACGGTGCCGTTGGGTCGCCGGGCGCTGGCAGAGTTCGTAGGCACCGGGTTCCTGGTCGCGGCGGTGGTCGGCTCGGGCATCGCCGCGCAGAAGCTGTCGCCCGCTGACACCGGGTTGCAGCTGCTGGAGAACGCCGCAGCGACCGCCGCAGGGCTGGCAGCGGTCATCTTGGCGGTCGGGCCGGTGTCCGGGGCGCACCTCAACCCGGTCGTGAGCCTGGCCGACCGGCTGTTCGGCGGGCTGACCACGCGCGAGCTGGCTGTCTACGTCACGGCTCAGACGGCCGGTGGGGTGTTCGGCTGCGTGGTCGCGAACCTGATGTTCGAGTTGCCGCCGGTGGCATGGTCGCGCACTGCCCGCTCCAGCGGCGGGCTGTGGCTGGCCGAGGGGGTGGCCACGATCGGGCTGCTGCTGGTGATCTTCGGGATCGTGCGCTCGGGCCGCGCCGGCGCGGTAGCGGCTGCGGTCGGTGCCTACATCGGCGCCGCCTACTGGTTCACCTCCTCGACCAGTTTCGCCAACCCTGCGGTGACCGTGGCGCGGATGTTCACCGACACGTTCGCGGGCATCGCGCCCGGCTCGGTGCTCGGGTTCGTGGCCTGCCAGCTGGCAGGCGGGTTGCTGGGCGTGGGCCTGGTGCGGCTGCTCTACCCGGACGTCGCCACCGTCGCCGCCGATGTCGTCATCCCGACCGTGGAGGAAACCTCATGACCCAAAGCTTCGACCCGCGCCCGGACGACATCCTTGGTCGCATCGCCGAAGAGTCGGCGATCGACCTGCTCGGCGTGTTCTCCGTCGAAACGGCCCAACGCCACGTCGTCGAGTCCTCTCACGGCCTATCTGCCAGTGCTGACCCGACGGTTCGCGTGGGAGCAGCTCCGCGCGTTGGCCCAGTCCACAGGAGCGATCACCATAGGCTGCGGCGACGCCTGCCCGGTCTATCCGGGCAAGCGCTACCTCGACTGGCGAGTCGGGGTCGGTTACCCATTACCTCGTCCTGCACGGCGTAGCAGCAGGTCACGCCCCGCTGCTCGGTGGGACGTCACCCAGCAGGCGAGGCTTGACGTGCTCAGGGCGCAGCGGTTGGCGAGCGGCGAGGTCGGTCCCACCAACAGGGGGTTCGCCGCCCGCCAGCAGCGGTCGATCCCGATCAAGCTCGTCGGTGGACAACCCCGAGGCGTCAACGGTACGCACGTTCACTCTCCCCAACGGCCGGCTGTCCGCCCTCACGCCAAGCGCCGGTGCAGCTCGTCGTAGTAGTCGGGGAAGGACTCGCTGATGCTGGTCAAGGAGAACTCGGGCAGGATCGCCGAGGCCGGCTCGCGCTCGAGCAGAAAGACAAAAGACTCTCGAACCACAGCCTCGGCGTCGACCCACCTCAGCCGGAGAAGATCGCCCATCAACGACGGCGGCATGCTCACGTCGTGGGTGGTCGTCAGCTCCCCGTCGGTCACCTGGACGCCGAACCGCTCAGGCCCCGTACGGGTGACGGTGATCTCAGCCATGTCCTTGCATCGCTCCTCGACGCCCTGGTCCCACTCCACCCATGTCGTCCCAAGTCGTGGCCGAGATCAATGGTGTCACCCTCGGGCTTCTCAGGGAAGCCTTCGTCGTGGAGACGCTCGTCAAGTTCCCCGCAAGGTGTACGAGCGGGAGCTGATCCGGCTGCAGGCGGAGCTGGTCAAGCTCAAAGAGTGGGTCCGCCAGGAGCAGGAACGCCTCGTCGTGGTCTTCGAGGGACGCGACGCGGCCGGCAAGGGAGGGGCGATCAAGCGGATGCTCGTCGAGGACGGCATCACGCTGGTGAAGTACTGGTTCTCGGTGAGCGACGATCCGCTGGGGCCGGCTCGTACGCGGCGCCGGTGCTGTGGGACGACGACGAGTGGGCATCGCCCCCTGCTGTCTGGGACCCTGGTCTCTCCGGACCGGCCAAGACCCAGTGTCAGGGGCCCAGTTGCCTGAGCTTTTCGTTGAGCGCCTCCGCCACGGTCCGCCAGGCGGCGCAGCGGGGGGTGATCAGCGCGAAGTGGCCGCCGTGGGTGAGCTCGCGGTAGTCGGTGACATCGCCGGCGGCCTGGGCGGCGGCGACGTAGCGGCGGCTCTGGTCGACGGGCACCAGGGGATCATCGGCGGCGTGCGCGACGAGTTGCGCCAGGCCCAGGGGCACGCGCGCGATCGGTGAGGCGTCGGCCCGCGCCCGCTGGGGGTCGGGGGCGGTGGCGAGCAGCGCGTCAACCGCCCTGCCGCCGAGGCCATGGGCGCGGGCGGCCGCCAGGTCGGTGACCGCCGCGAGCGCAACGACCAGCCGGGGCCGCACTGTGGCGGTGCGCCTGGATGCCGCCCACAGCGCGAGTTGCCCGCCGGCGGAGTGCCCGACCAACGCGACCCGCCCGGTGTCGAGCCGGTGGGGGCCAGCGAGCGCCGCCACGTGGTCCACCGCGGCTGCCACGTCGTTCGCCGTCGCCGGCCACCCGCCACCGGCGCCGACCCGCCGGTACTCGACATTCCAGGCCGCCCAGCCCCTGCGCGCGAGGTCGACGGCGAGCCCGTCCATGAGGTCGCGCTCCCACGGGTCGTACCAGAACCCGCCGTGCACGAGCACCGCGACCGGGTGCGGCCCGTCCCGATCAGGCAACCGCAGATCGGCGACCTGGTCGGGACCGTCGTCGTACGCCAACGAGCAGAACGGCCACGCTGCCCGCCAGGCGAGGTGGTGAAGCGCCCACCGGCATCCGTCCACACCGCGGCCGTGGATCACCCGGGCAGCGGCCGAGGCGAGCGCGCTGCCCGCCGGGTCCAGCCCGCGGCGTCGGAGGTTCCCCAGGTCCACCGCCACGACCGGCGCTGTGGTGTCGGTCACCGCCGACGCGAGCGCCACCGAGGCGAACCCCTCCAGACCGGGGACGAGGACGATCCCGTCCACCGCCCCGACCGAGCGGAGCGCGCCGACCAGCGCGTCCTCGTCCGGGCAGCGGCGCGTCTCGACCTCGAGATCCACCTCGGTGGCCCATTCTCGACACCGACGCGCCAGGTCCAGGCCGGGCCCGTGCAGCACGAGCGCCCGCACCGTCAACCGTTCACGTCGCCGGCCGCGCGCAACAGCGCCCGCGCGATGATCTCCCGCTGGATCTGTGAGGTGCCCTCGTAGATCCGCGGCGCGCGTACCTCCCGGTAGAGGTGCTCGAGCAGGTGCCCGGCCTGCAGGGCGCGCGCACCGTGGATCTGGATCGCCGCGTCGACCACGAACTGGGCGGTCTCGGTCGCGTAGAGCTTGGCCATCGCCGACCGGCGCGTGACCTCGGCCGAGCGGTGATCGTCGTAGGCGCGGGCCGCCTCGTAGACGAGCAGCCGCGCGGCCTCGGTCCGGGTGGCCATGTCCGCGAGCTGGTGTGAGACGGCCTGAAACTCGGCGATCGGCCGGCCGAACGCCCGTCTGGTCGCGGCGTGCGCGACGGCGGCGTCGAGCGCAGCCTGCGCCATGCCGACGGCAAACGCCCCGACGCTGGGCCGGAACAGGTCGAGGGTCCGCATGGCCACCCCGAACCCCCCGTCGACCTGCCCGAGGACACCGTCGTCGGGGACAAAGACGCCGTCGAAGACCAGCCGGCCGATCGCGTGCGGGGCGAGCATCCGGATGGGCTCGCCGCCGAGGCCGTCAGCGTCGCCCGGCACGACGAACGCGGTGATCCCTCGGGCGCCCGCTTCCGGGGTGGTCCGCGCGAAGACCGTGTAGACGTCGGCCTCGGGAGCGTTCGAGATCCAGGTCTTCTCCCCGGCCAGCCGCCAGCCACCACGGTCGCGCTCCGCCGCGAGCACGAGCGCGGCGGCGTCGGAGCCGGCGTCCGGCTCGGTGAGCGCGAACGCCGCGACCAGCTCGCCGCGGGCCACGCCGGGAACCCAGCGCGAGGCGAGCGCCTCTGACCCAGATTGCACGATCGGGTACGCGCCGAGACCCTGCAGCGCGAGCGCGGTCTCGGCCTCTGTGGTCTCGCGCGCCAGCCCCTCACGCAGCCGGCACAGCTCGGTGGCGGACACGCCGACGGGGCTGGCGCCGCCCAACCGCTCGGGGAACAGCCGTGGCAGCAGCCCACAATCCCCCAACGCCCGGACGAGCGGCCGGTTGACCCGCCCCGGCGCACCCGCCTGCGCGAGCGGGCGCAGCACCTCGCGGGCGAGCGCGCGGACGTGCGCAAGGTCCACCATGTCCCGGCAGGGTAGCGGCGTGGCAGCATGAGGCGACCGCGCCGACGCCGGTCGATCCTCGCGCGGATCCTTCAAAACCCCCGCACCGTCTACCAGCGGCGGGGCCAGCCTGCCGACGTCGAGTGGGTCCTGCGGATGCGTCTCGTGCTGCCGGGCGTCACGGCCGCCCAGCTCAACTGAGCGGCTCGCCCCGGCCGCCGTTGTGCGTCCACAGCCAGGTCACGACTTCGACCGGGTCCGGGTCGCGGCCGAGCAGGTCGAGCATCCCCTCACGCAGGTTGGTGGGGACGGGCAGCACGTCGAGGATGCGCGGAGCCCGCCCGTCTGTGCCCACCCGGGCGTAGACGACGAGGCCTGGGACGTAGCGGACGCCGCCTTCCTCGGGAACGTCGAGACGATCACCCGTGGCCAGGTCGCGCAGGCCGAGCCGACGAGCGGCGCGTTGGACAGCCGTGACCTCGTAGAGGCCGCGGCGAATCCCGACCCAACAGCGGCCGAGCGCGAGCTCGTCGGCGGGCAGCAGCACCCCGCGCACGTCGAGGAACTCCTCCAACACCCCACACTCGAACAGGCCGAGGTCCTGGGTGAGCGGATCGAGGAGCGCCGCGCGCTTCCAGGCCAAGGGGCGAGGGTCGTCGGGGATGCGGGCCTCGGCGATCGCGCGGATGGCCAGCTGCGGGGCGGGCCGCAGCAGGTAGCGGACGGCCTTGCGGTACAGCCATCCGACCCGCTCGTGCAGCGGATGCCCGTTGCGGTGCGCGCAGCACAGCCCGTGGACGCGGCCGGACCCGCACAGGCATGGCTCCTCGGCTGCGCCGGTCGCGGGTCCCGGAACGGCGAAACCCTCCAGGAAGCGAGCGTGCGGCGAGTCGTCGGCGTCGGCCTGGCGGAGGTGGTCGAGCGTGCGAGCGGTGTCCCCACGGTCCTCGGCGTACCACGCAGCGTGGAGCAGCGAATCCTTGTGGCAGGGGTCGGCGCGCAACGCCTCGGCCACGTGGGCCTCCGCGGCCAGCGTGTCCCCCTGCGCCTCGGCGCAGATGGCGAGCATGAGGTGCGGTCCGGCGTTCCACGGATGCGCACCCTGCAACGCCCAACCGAACCCGGTGACCTGCAGCACACCGTTCAGCTGGATCATCTCGTCGGCGAACGTCGGCGCCACCCACCGACACGACAGCATCCGCGCGAGCGCGGCGGTGGTCAGGCCCAGCTCCTCCACCGTCGCGGGTCCCCTGGACAACCCGAGCCGATACGCCTCGACGACGATCTGCAGCGCCGCGACGGCCAGCTCGTCGGCTGCGTCCCGATCGTTCTGGGAGGGGTCGGCCGGGACGGTCGCCAGCCCGCGCACCCACTTCCCGCTCACCGCCAACCCGGCGGCGGCCAGCAGGTCGCGCAGCGGCGGCAGCGGCTGGCGGAACAGGCTCGGGCTCTCGGCGAGCGCGAGCGCGAACACGTCGAGGACCTGCACGGCCCCCTCGTGCGCGGCGCCGGTCTGGCAGGCCTGCTCGTAGGCGGACCGCAGCGCCTGCACCGCATCCTCGGCCAACGCCGGCTCTTCCGCGACCCGGGTGACCGACAGCTCGCCCTTCGTGACCTGGAACGCGAGCAGGTCGCCGATGGGCGCGTTGCCTAACCAGCCAGGCGGCCCGGCGAGCGCCAGCTCGTCGTTGGCGGAGAAGTGGCCCAGCTCGGCCCGGCCTCCCGCGGCGAGCACTACGTAGGCGTCGTCGCCTTGGGAATCGTCGCCTTGGGGGTCGTCGACCTGGTCGATCAGCACCAGCGGGATCAGGTCCGGCTCGACGTCGATGACGCCCGTGGTCAGCTCCGTGGCCATCACGTGGTGGGTAAGCACGAGCCCCTCGTACAGCTCATCGACGTCGATCAGCCGCCGATCCGGCAGGTCCCACGTGAACGACCGGTGCCCCGACGTCGCGTCGAGGTGCCTGCCTACCCAGCGCAGCGGATCCTGGCCCTCGGGGGCACGCACCCCCTCCTGCGCGAGCAGCTCGACCAGCTCAGCGACGGTGAGGGGATGGTGCGCAGCCAGGCAGCGGCGGGCCGCCTCCGCTACCGCTCGGTCGATCGGCATACCGTCCATGGCCTCCCCGCCCTCGATCCAGATTGCGCCGTGCAGTCAACCACACCGCCCCACCGGCACCGAACCGGTCACGCTTGAGCGGGGGGCTGGCGGGCGAGGCGCAGGACCTCGGCCAGCGCCTTCTCGCCGTCCGGGGCCTGTGTGGGCAGGCGGTCGACGAGCTGGGCGAGGTGCACCCCGCCGGTCTGGTCCACCAGCCGGCACAGCTCGGCGAACGACCCGGGCGGGTCGCCGTCGAAGCCCGCCAGATCCTGGACGAGCGCGCGGATGATCCTGGGTAGTCGACCTGAGCCTGTCTGGAGCTCGATCACCGCGCTGGCCAGCCGGTGCGCCACCGCCACCGCCGCATCCTGCCCGCCGCGCTGCAGATAGGTGGCCAGGTTGAAGTGGCTGATCGCGACGCCGTCAGGGTCGCCGGCGGTGCGTGCTCGGGCCAGACGACCTGAGC
>JBOGEB010000111.1:0-13872 GCA_050743125.1 Egibacteraceae bacterium | reverse complement strand
CGCGTCGGGTGGAGCGACCTAAACGGCTCTTCGCGAGCGGAACCCGACGCGACGCGACCCCCACAACAATTTTCAAACACGCTCTTACAGGTGCACGACCGGGCAGGTGAGCGTCCGGTCGATGCCGTCAACCGCCTGAATCCTGGCGACCACCAGGCGGCCGAGCGTGTTGATGTCGCTCGCCTCGGCCCGGACGATCACGTCGTAGGGGCCCGTCACGTCCTCAGCGGACGTGACGCCCTCGATCTTGGCCACCGCCTCCGCGACGTGCGCCGCCTTGCCTACCTCCGTGAGGATGAGAATGTACGCGGAAACCATCGCACCGCCCCCCGAGAATGGAGATCACTGGATCGTTCGAGGGCATCCTAGTGCTCCATGAGGGCGGTGTTCCAGGATCGGCATGACGCGGGGCGGCGGCTGGCGACCGCGCTGGCGGATGACGCAGGGCTCGCCGGCGGCCAACGCCTGGTCGTGCTCGCGATCCCCCGCGGTGGGCTGCCGGTCGGCGCGGAGGTGGCGCGCGCCCTCGACGCAGAGTTCGACGTCGTTGTCGTCCGCAAGCTCCGGACCCCGCAGAACCCCGAGCTGGGCTTCGGTGCCGTCGGCTCGGACGGCCACGTCGAGATCGACCAGCGGCTCGTTCGGCGGCTCCGGCTGACACAGGAGCAGATCCGCGCCGAGATCGAGGACCGCCGGCAGCTCATCGAGCGACGGCTCGAGCTGTACCGCAGCGTCACGCCGGCGGTCGACCTGGCTGGCGCGTTGATCATCGTGGTCGACGACGGGATCGCCACCGGCGGCACCGCCCGCGAGGCATGCGCCCTCGCGCGCCGCATGGGCGCTGCCCGGGTCGTGCTCGCCGTCCCGGTCGCGCCCTGGCGGACCGCCGCCGAGTTCGCGTCGACCGCCGACCGCGTCCTCGTCCTCAACGAGCCCGCGGAGTTCTTCGCGGTCGGTCAGGCGTACAAGGACTTCGGCCAGCTCGACGACGCCTCGAGCTTGGAGGTCTTGCGCGAGCTGGCCGCCCACACCAGAGGGGGGCCCGGGGGTCAGCCGCGCAGGTCGATCGGGAGGTAGTCGCGCCTGGAGGAGCCGGTGTAGATCTGGCGGGGGCGGCCGATGCGATGCTCGGCGTCGGTGATCATCTCTTTCCACTGCGCGATCCAGCCCGGCAGGCGGGCGATGGCGAACAGGGCAGTGAAGTAGTGCACCGGGAATCCCATCGCCCGGTAGATCAGCCCGGAGTAGAAGTCGATGTTTGGGTAGAGCTTGCGCTCGACGAAGAAGTCGTCGCTCAGCGCGGCCTCCTCCAGCTCCCGCGCGACCTCGAACAGCGGATGGTCGCCGAGCTTGCTGAGGATTCGGTCAGCCGCCGCCTTGAGGATCTCCGCACGCGGGTCGTAATGCTTGTAGACGCGGTGGCCGAATCCGAACAGGCGGAACGGGTCGCTTCTGTCCTTCGCCCGCTTGATGAATGTTTGTGTGTCGCCCTCGGCACGGTGAATGTCCTCGAGCATTTCGACGACGGCCTGGTTCGCGCCGCCGTGCAGCGGGCCCCACAGCGCGCTGATCCCCGCGGCGATGGCGGCGAAGAGGTTGACGTGGCTCGAGCCCACCAACCGCACCGTCGATGTCGAGCAGTTCTGCTCGTGGTCGGCGTGGAGCACGAACAGCAGGTCGAGCGCGTCCGCGATCTCGGGGTCGACCTCGTACGGCTCGGCCGGCACCGCGAACATCATGTTGAGGAAGTTCTCGGCGTAGCCGAGGGCATTGAGCGGGTAGACGTACGGGTGCCCGATCGACCGCTTGTACGCGAACGCGGCGACCGTGGGGAGCTTGGCGAGCAGCCGGTAGATGGAAACCTCCCGGTCGAACTCGTCGAACGGGTCGTAGTGGTCCTGGTAGAAGGTCGACAACGCCGACGTCGCCGACACGAGGATTCCCATCGGGTGCGCGTCGGGCCCGAACGCGTCGAAGAAGCGGCGCAGGTCCTCGTGGAGCAGGGTGTGCTTGTTGATCTGCTCGCGGAACTTCCGTAGCTGCGCAGTGGTCGGGAGCTCCCCGTTGATCAGCAGGTACGAGGTCTCGACGAAGTCCGAGCGCTCGGCGAGCTGCTCGATGGGGTAGCCGCGGTAGCGGAGGATGCCGTTCTCACCGTCGACGTAGGTGATCGCGCTCTTCGCTGAGCCGGTGTTCGCGTATCCAGGGTCGTAGGTGATGAAACCCGTTTCAGAGCGAAGCCGGAGGATGTCCATTGCCCGTTCGTTCTCGGTGCCGACGATCACTGGCGCCTCGAAGGACTGTCCTTCGAACTCGATGCGCACGTGCTCTGCCATTCCTGTCGTCCTCACGCTCCAGGTGGATGAGGCGATGTTCCAGCGCCACGAGGGTACCTGAGCTCAACAGGTGTGTTGGCCTCCCCTGAGGAAGTCGCGCAGCGGTGGGCGCTGGGCGATCTGGATCGTCTGCTCGAGTGGCTCGAGCTTGCCGTTGACGCCGCGAGGGAACTGGACGTAGCGGTCGGAGAATTCTTTTCCGGACAGGCGGCGCAGCGCGACCTGGAGCACGCCGAACGCCATCCGTGACAGCGCGTCCAGCGGCTGGTTGGTGTGGATCCGCTCGCCAAGGTCGACCTGCGCGATCGCGTCGAGCCCGTACAGGGAGAGCGTGTCGATGAGCAACCCGATCTCCACTCCGTAGCCGGTGAAGAAGGGGACCGACTCGAGCAGCGCCCGCCGGCCGGCGTACTCGCCGGACAGCGGCTGCGCGAGCCCCGCCAGCTCGGGCCAGAGCGCATTGAGCAGCGGCCGTGCCATGAGTTCCGTCACCCGCCCCCCGCCGGTCTCCTGGCGGACCCCCGCGGTTTCCAGGGGCCGCTCGTAGAAGCCCTTCACAAGGTGAACCTCGGGGTCGAGCAACAGTGGGCCGAGCGGTCCCCACACGAACCGGGGATCAGGATTGCGGATGTCCGTGTCGATGAACACGACCAAGTCGCCCGAGGTCACGGTGAGGCTGCGCCACAGCGCGTCCCCCTTGCCGAGCACGGGCCCCAGACGCCTGAGCACTTCGGCGTCGTCGAAGGTCGTCGCGCCTGCGGCCTCTGCGAGCTTGCGGGTCCCGTCGGTCGAGCCCCCGTCGAGCACGACGACCTCGTCGACCAGCTTTTCCCGCAGGGCCGTCGCGGCGCTCACGACGCCGGAGATCGTCTCGGCCTCGTCCCGTGCCGGGAGCACCACGCTGACGCGCAGACCTCGGGCAGCCTTGCGCGCGGCGAGGTCGTCGAGGTCGAAATCGTCCGTGTGATACGTGCGCCGCGCGAACCATGTGTTGCGCATCTGGACCGCTACTGCACGGTGATGGTGCCCTCCATGCCGGCTTGACGGTGGCCGGGGATGCTGCAGTAGTACGTCACCGTGCCGGGTGAGAGGGTGACCTTGCCGATCTTGGTGGCCTTCGATGCCTCGACGACGGGTTTGTCGCCGTTCACGCCCTCGAACACCACGTTGTGGATCAGGCCGGCCGGGTTCTCCAGCGCGATCGTCACCTCGCCGGCCTTGGCCGTCGTCGGCGCCTGGACGAACTTGAGCGCGGTCTCGGCCTTGAACACGAGCGCGTCCGGGGGGACCGTGGTCTCGCCGCCGCCCGCCTCACCACCGGTGGCCGGGGCTTCGCCCGCAGCCTCGGCGCCGTGCTCCTCGACCGGGCGCATCCCGGCGGCCCCGGCCACCGCGCCGGCCACGAGCACCCCGGCGAACCCGAGGACGAGCCCAACGGCGAGCGCTCGCGGCGTGATCCGCGGTCGCGCCGCGATGAGCGCCGCGACGAGCAGGATGTATCCGGCCACGCTGATGCCGGTGATCGTCGCGGTCACCTCAGGCACGGCGAGCAGCACGCGGCTGAGCGCGAACGCGAACGCGAGGATCGCACCGATCACGGTCACCGGAAGGATCAGGGGGGTGAACACGCGGCTGCGGAACTCAGGGCTCATCGGTGAGAGGGCTCCGGGGCTTGGAGGGTCGGTTCGAGGTCACGCCAGTACAGCAGGTCGGGGCCTCCCGACTCCTCCTCGTGATGCCAGCGGAAGAACAGGACGGCGATCACCGTCCAGAGCAGCAGGCCGCCGCCGAGCTTCATCAGCAGCCCCGCCATCTGCTGGTCCTGCACAGGGGTGAGCCAGGCGGCGAGGCGTGGCGCCTGCGCATACGACGAGTAGAGCGGCATGGTGGTGAACGTGAGAAACGACGCCGGCACGGTCGGCACGATCGAGTGGGCGAACAGGTACGCCATCCGCCCGGGGTAGGACAGGTGGGGAAGCTCCGGCAGCGGGCTGAGCACCGGCCACCACATCACGAGCGCCACCCCGACGATCAGCACGTGGGCGAGGAGGTGGAGGAGGCCGTTGCGCACGGTCGTGTTCACCCACACCGGGGTGTGCGACACCGCCACGACGAAGCTCACGACGACCAGCGCCGGCACCGGCCGGGTCAGGAACCTCGCCGCGGCGAACACCGGCCGGGGCCGCAGCAGCACGCGCAGCAGCCAGCCGGGCAGCCCGAGGATGAGCAGCGGTGGCGCGACGAGCTGGAACGCCATGTGCTGCGCCATGTGGACGCTGTAGAGGTAGCCCTCGGCGATGTCGTGCACCGGCCATTCCGAGGCGAGCCACAAGGTGAGGACACCGAGGGTGAAGCACAGCCGCTGGCGTCCTGTTGCCGGCTGCCGGCCAGGCGCGTAGCGCGGCCCCCACGCCGAGAGCGCGTACGCGTACCCCCCGAGCAGCGCGACGACGACCAGCCACACGTCGGGGTGCGGCTGCCATCCCAGCGCTGGCGCAGGCATTCTCTAGAACCCGCCCCGAAGGTAGAAGATCGCTCCCAGGATGCCGAACACGACGGTCGCGAGCGCCACCCCGAAGAAGAACACCCGCCGGAACATTTTGTGGTCGAAGCGCAGGTGCATGAACCACAGGACGACGAGCAGGAACTTGATGACGGTGAGCGCGAGCAGCACGGGCGTTGTGACCGCCTGGCTGAGCGCGTCGCGGTAGGCGTACATCGAAACCTCGACCCCCGTGAGCACCGCGAGGATCACGCCGATCTCGACGTACTGGGCGACGCCTGGGTGTTGCGGGCCTTCCTTGCCTGCCATGGCTCTCTGCGCTCCTTCCATTCCCATTAGGGCGGGCGGGTGGGGGAGGTTGGCGTGGTCGCTCCTTGCTGGCTACCCGACAGGGATGAGGTAGACGACGGTGAAGATCAAGATCCAGACGATGTCGACGAAGTGCCAGTAGAGGCCGATGTTCTCGACGACCTCGGAGCGCTCCCGCGTGATCCGTCCGCCCATGGACGCCGCCCACAGCGAGACGAGCATGAGGATCCCGATCGCGACGTGCAGGCCGTGGAAGCTGGTGAGCATGAAAAAGGCGGAGGTGTACGGGCTCGTCTCGAGCTTCATCCCCCGCGCGACGAACGTCGCGAACTCGTAGAACTGGCCCGCGAGGAACGTGCCGCCGAGTAACGCGGTCGCGAGGATCCACACCCGGAACCGCCGCAGGTCGTCGGCCTGGATCGCGGCCAGGGCCAGCACCATCCCGAGCGACGACATGAGCAGGATGAACGTGCTCACCGAGGTGAACGGGATGTCGAAGATCGTCCGCGGGGTCGGCCCGTTGTTCGTGCGGCCGACGTACAGCAGGTACGTGGAGATCATCGCGCCGAAGAACAGGCACTCGGACCCGATGAAGACCCACATCCCCAGCTTCTCGTGCGACACCCCGAGCGAGGTGGCGGGCGAGGTGGCGGGGGCGGAGTGCGTGGGGTCGCCGGCCCCGCCAGTCGCGATGGAGGTTTCGATTGCCACTCGCTTCCTCCCCCTACTCGGCGCTGGGCTCGAGGACCCAGCCGAAGACTCCGAAGAGCAGGACCGCGGCGCCGATGCCGAGCAGGATGATCTGGCCCGACCCCTCGAAGAACATCCCGTACGCGGCAATAGGCATTCCCGCCGCCACAATCGCGGGGTAGTACGACGGCAAGGGATGGTGCTCGTCGTGCCCGTGCTCGTCGTGCCCGTGCTCGTGATCCTGCGAGGCGCCCGCGGGCACCCGCACAGGCTGCGCGTCGCCCGCGTACTTGCGGTGCCAAAACTCGTCGCGTGCGGTGACGATCGGCACCTCTTTGAAGTTGTCCGCCGGCGGCGGCGAGGTGGTCAGCCACTCCAACGTCCGGGCGTCCCACGGGTCGTTGCCCGCCTCGACCCTGCGCCGGCGGCTGATCGCGACGTTCGCGAAGAACACCAGGGTCGACGCCGCGATGACGAACGCGCCGATCGTGGACACGAGGTTCCAGAAGTCCCAGCCCATCCCAGCGTCGTAGCGGTAGATCCGCCGGGGCATCCCGTTGAGGCCGAGGATGTGCATCGGCCCGAACGTGAGGTTGAACCCGATCAGCATGAGCCAGAAGTGCACCTTGCCGATCCGGTCGTCGAGCATCCAGCCGAAGACCTTGGGCCACCAGTAGTACAGGCCGCCGAACAGGCCGAGGACCGCGCCGCCGAACAGCACGTAGTGGAAGTGGGCGACGACGTAGTAGGTGTCCTGCTGCTGGGTGTCGTGCGGCACGACCGCGTGTGTGACGCCGGACAGCCCGCCGATCGTGAACATCGCGACCAGGCCGATCGCGAACAGCATCGGCGTCTTGAACCGCAGGTGGCCGCCCCACAGCGTCCCGATCCAGTTGAAGATCTTCACGCCGGTCGGCACCGCGATGAGCATCGTCGTGACCGCGAAGGCGGTGTTCGCCACCGGCCCGAGGCCGACGGTGAACATGTGGTGCGCCCACACGCCCCAGCCCAGGAACCCGATGGCGATGCCGGCGAACACCATCGCCGAGTAGCCGAAGATCGGCTTGCGCGAGAACGTCGGCAGGATCTCGCTCACGATCCCGAACGCGGGCAGGATGAGGATGTACACCTCGGGGTGCCCGAACAACCAGAACATGTGCTGCCAAAGGATCGGGTCGCCACCAGCGGCCTGGTTGTAGAACGGCGCCCCGTAGCGGACCGCGAGCATCAGCTGCCACAGCGCGATCGCGATGACCGGCATCGCGAAGAGCAGCAGGAATGACGTGACGAACGTCATCCACACGAACACCGGCATGCGCATGAGCGTCATCCCCGGCGCGCGCAGGTTCAGGATCGTGACGATGAAGTTCACCGCCGAGGCGAGCGACGCGATCCCCGCGAGCTGCAGGCCCAGCGAGTAGTAGAGCATCCGGGACTGTTGCACCGCCGCCGCAGCCTGCGCGCTTCCGGAGTGCAGCCCGCCAGGGTCGGGGCCGATGACGTTCAGCGGCGCGTAGTTGAACCAGCCGCCGTCGGGCATCCCGTGGAAGAGGATGCTCGAGTACATGAACAGCCCGGCGCCGAGGAACACCCAGTAGCTGAACGCGTTGAGGCGAGGGAACGCGACGTCCTTGGCACCGATCATCAGCGGCAGCAGGAAGTTGAAGAACGCGGCGGACAGCGGCATCACGGCGAAGAAGATCATCGTGAGGCCGTGCATCGTGAAGACCTGGTTGTAGAGGTTCTCGTCCAGGATGCTCCCGTTCGGCGCGACGAGCTGCGAGCGGATCAGCAGCGCCTCGATGCCCCCGATGACGAAGAACGTCATGGCGGTGACGCCGTAGAGGATGCCGATGCGCTTGTGGTCGATCGTCGTGAACCAGCTCCAGAAGCCGGTCGTCGCGACGGGGCGGGCGTAGAGGGAGCGCTGTTGCGGGCTCGCCCGGTGCTTTCCTGCGATCGCCGTCATAGGGCTACCTTAGGCTCTGGAGGTAGGCGACGAGGGCGTCGAGCTGCTGCTGCGACAGGGGGCTGCCGCCTCCCCAGTCCGGCATCTGCGCGCCCATCTTCAGCGCCTGCGGATCGCTGATCCACTCCTCGAGGTTCTTGTCGGTGCGCGGGTAGGTGTACCCGGCGAACTTCGCCTGCGCTGCGAAATGGGTCAGGCTGGGGCCGGCGCGGGCGTCCGCGTTCTGGGGATGGCCCTCGATCGTGTGGCACCCGAGGCAACCCTGGCCAGCCATCAGCTCCATGCCCTGCCGGGCCAAGGGGGCGGTGGGCTGCGCGGCGGGCCTGGACTGGTTCGCCAGCCACCGGTCGAACTCCGCTGCGGTGTGGGCGATCACCGTGAAGCGCATGTCCGCATGCGACAGACCACAGAACTCGGCGCACTGGCCTGGGTACGTGCCCGGGTTGTCGGCCTGGATCCGCATCGTCCGCATGTGGCCGGGGACGTAGTCCTGCTTCCCGGCCAACCGTGGGACCCAGAAGCTGTGAATGACGTCGGCGCCGTCGTCCTTGCTCTGTCCGTCGAGCTCGATGAACACCTCTCGTCCGGTTGGGATGTGGAGCTCGCCCGCGGTCCGGATCGGCTTGGGGGTCTCGGCGTTCAGGTACTCGAACTGCCACCAGTACTGCTTGCCGATCACCCGGACCTTCAAGGCGTCTGGGGCGGCTGGACCGGACAGCTGGAAGATCGTGGAGACGGTCGGGACGGCGATGCCGACGAGGATCAGCGTCGGGATGATCGTCCAGACCAGCTCGAGCCGGGTGTTGCCGTGGACCTGCTTGGGCGGCTGGGACTCCCCCCGGTCTTTGAACTTCACGACCGCGACGATGATGAGGCCCTGAACGAAGATGAACACCGCGACCGCGACCGGAAACACGATGTTCCACAGGTGATCCTGCGCGCGCGCGATCGGGCCGGCCGGGTCGAGGGCGTTCTGAGGGAGCGCGCCGTTTCCTGCGCGCGCGCACGCGCCGAGCAGCACCGCCAGCCCTCCAATCGCGGCCCATCCCGACAGCCCCCTCCAGGCCGCTCGGGCGACTCCCCCGGACCCCTCGCTTCGGGGGTGCCCCCCGGACCCCCTGCGGGGACGTGGCCTCATCCATCCCTCCATGTCCATGGGGCGTCCCCCGGACCTCGTGACGTCCCGGAAGTCTAGTGGTGGTCCGCGCGGAAAAACCCGTGGCGTTCGGCACCCTCGACGCATACGGAACTTTCCGCTTGGACCACTGGGCGGACGCGGTGCACAGCACGGACGGGCGCCTGCGGGCTGGGGAGAACCCGACGGTCAGTGTAATCACGCTGCCCCCGTAGACCCCACATGCGTGAGAGGGTTCAGGCGGACGCCCCGAGGTGCCGGGTGCGAGAATGCCGCTCGTGGCGCAGCGCACCGATCCCGAGAGCGGCCCCGGCGTTGATGTCGCGCTCCGCCGCGTTGTGCTGGGGTTCCGCGTCGTCGCCGCGGTGTGGCTCGGCCTGCTCGCGGTCGTCGTGCTCGCGACCGGCGGCCCCCAGCCCCGCCCGTTGATCGTAGTGCTCACGGTGGTGCTGGCAGGGGGTTGGGCGGCCGTCACGCTCGGGCTGGCGCGCCGGCCGTGGGGGGGTTCGGGGGGACGCCCCCGGGGACCGTGGGGGGGTTCGGGGGGACGCCCCCGGGGACCGTGGGGGGGTTCGGGGGGACGCCCCCGGGGGCCGGGTGCGTTGCGGTCGTGGGTGTGGCTGGCGGCCGACCTCGCGGTCGCCGCCTGGACGATCCTCGGGCCGGCTCGCCTGGGGGTGACTGAGTCGTTCGCGGGCGGCTATCCGTTCTCCGCGGTGGCGCTCGCCGTCTGGGCACGGGGGCTCCTGGGGGGTCTCCTCGCGGCCGGGGCGCTGAGCGTCGCAACCCTCGGCCGCCTGCTGGCCGCCGGCCCCTCGATTCCGGAGGCGGTGGCGAACGTCGTCTTCTATCTCGCCACGGCGGCGGTCCTCGCCTGGTCGATCGGCGTCCTGCGGCGCAACGAGGAGCGGCGGCGCGAGGCCGAGGCCGCGCTCGCCACCGAGCGGGCCGAGCGCATCCGCTCCCAGGAGCGCGCTGAGACCGCCGCGCACCTCCATGACTCGGTGCTCCAGACCCTCGCGCTGATCCAGCGGCGCAGCGCCGACCACGCGGAGGTCACCGCGTTGGCCCGCCGGCAGGAGCGGGAGCTGCGTGACTGGCTGCAGGGCGGGGCGGGGATCCGGACCGCTGGCCCAGCCGCCACCCTCGGCGAGGCGCTCGCTCGTATCGTCGAGGAGGTCGAGCATCGCTACCGCCTGACCGTGGAGCTGGTCGTGGTGGGGGACGCCCCGCGGGACGAGCACGTCGAGGCGCTGGTCGCCGCCACCCGCGAGGCGCTGGTCAACGCCGCCAAGCACGCCCGCGTCGAGCGCGTGTCGGTCTACGCCGAGTCCGACGCCGAGGGCGAGTGCCGGGTGTTCGTCCGTGACCGTGGGGTCGGCTTCGACCCCGACGCCGTCGATCCCGACCGCCAGGGCATCCGTGAGTCCATTCACGGCCGCCTCGCCCGCCACGGTGGTGAGGCCAGGATCCGGTCCTCACCCGGTACCGGCACCGAGGTGGCCATCCAGGTGCGGGCTCCGACCCGCCCTTGAGCACGTCGCACCGGCTCACGTGCGATGATTCCTGTATGCGCGAGCGGACGAAGGTGTTCTTGGTGGACGATCACGCGCTGTTCCGGGCCGGGATCCGCAGCGAGATCGCGGATCGCGTGTGGATCTGCGGTGAGGCGGCGGACGTGGCCGGTGCGGTCTCCGGGATCGTGCGGACGACGCCTGCGGTGGTCCTGCTCGACGTGCACATGCCCGACGGGGGCGGGTGCGCGGTGATCGAGGGGGTACGGCGGGCTGGGTCCGAGGCGCAGTTCCTCGCGCTGTCGGCTTCGGACGCCGCCGAGGACGTCATCGCGATCATCCGCGCGGGAGCGCGCGGGTACGTGACGAAGACGGTGTCAGCCGACGAGCTCATCGCCGCGGTCCGGCGAGTGGCGGACGGCGACGCGGTGTTCTCCCCGAAGCTCGCGGGGTTCGTGCTCGACGCGTTCGCGTCGATCCCGGTCGCCGCTATCGACTCCGAGCTCGCCACCCTCACCCCGCGTGAGCGGGAGGTGCTCCAGCACGTCGCCCGCGGCTACACGTACCGGGAGATCGCCGAGGCGCTCTACATCTCGATCAAGACGGTCGAGACCCACGTGTCGGCGGTGCTCCGCAAACTCCAGCTCCAAAACCGCCACCAGCTCTCGCGCTGGGCGGCAGAGCGGAACATCCGGTAGTGGGACGGCCGTGGTGGCGCGGGCCCCTGACCCGCGCGTCCTGGAGCATCGGCTGGGTGGTGCTGCGCCTGACCTGCCGGATCCGCGTCGAGGGCGAGGTCCCCCCGGGTCCGGCCGTGCTCGTGTCGAACCATCCGAGCTACCTCGACGGGCCGCTCGCGCTTTACCTCAGCCCGCGCGTCCGGGTGGTCGCCAAGTCGAATCCCATCCCGTGCGTACGCCGGGCGTACGCCCTGCTCGACGTCTTCGTCACGGGCCACGGAGCGGTCGAGGCCGCTCGGGCGCACCTCATGCGCGGCGGGCTCCTGTGGATCGTGCCCGAGGGGCACCTGTCGAACGGCCCGCTCGGCCGGCCGCGTCGAGGGGCGGCGCGGCTCGCCGCGGGGACCGGCGTCCCGATCGTGACCGCGGCGATCGTCGGCACCGCCGGGCTGCGTCTGGGCGACTGGCGGCCGTGGCGCAGGCCGGCCGTGCGTGTCATCCTCGGCCGCCCACGCTTCGTGCGGCCCGAGGACGATCTCGACACGGTCTCGCACGACTTCATGCGCGAGCTCTCCCAAGCCGCCGGCACGCCCTACGTGGGCGACATGCGGGGCTGACCTCAGCTGCTGGAGCCGATCCGCCGGGCTCGCTTGCCGGTCGTCGAGCAGCAACCGTACGCTGCCGGCCGGGAAGCCAGGGGGGAAGCCAGGGGAGTGTCATGCGCAGCCACGACCGCGATGAGGGTGTGCTGGATCAGGGGGTGACGGCGGGGAACGCCGACGCCCGTGCCCCAAGAGGTTTCGCTGCAGCTTTTCTTCGGATGCGAAGGAAAGCGGCACCGCTCACCCGTTGCTCGCCGGATGAGCGTCAACAATCCTCCGCATCCGAAGGAAAGCTGCTCCCCGGCCGGTCGCACGAGGGCGTTGAGCCGTCGCCGGTGTTGCGGGTCCACCGCCTCGACCCCGGGCTGCCGCTCCCGTCCTACGCCCACCCCGGTGACGCCGGCCTGGACCTGCGCGCCCGCGAGCACGTGACGCTCGCGCCGGGGGAGCGGACCGTGGTCCCGACCGGGGTCGCGGTCGCGGTTCCGCCCGGGTGCGTCGGCCTCGTCCACCCGCGCTCGGGGCTGGCCGCGCGGCACGGCGTGACGCTCGTCAACGCGCCCGGCACGATCGACGCCGGCTACCGCGGGGAGGTCAAGGTCATCCTCGCCAACCTCGACCCCGCCGAGCCCGTCCACCTCGCGCGCGGTGACCGCATCGCTCAGCTCGTCGTCCAGCGCGTCGAGACCGTCTGCGTCCAGGAGGTCAGTGACCTCGACGAGACCGCCCGTGGCCTGGGCGGCTTCGGGTCCACCGGCAGGTAGTCCGGCGGTTGCGGTCCCCCGCGGTCCGGGGCAGGATGTCGGAGTACCCTTTGCGGACGTGGCTCAGTTGGTAGAGCACCACCTTGCCAAGGTGGGGGTCGCGGGTTCGAATCCCGTCGTCCGCTCCACACGAAACCCCTGGTCAGCCAGGGGTTTCAGCATTTCTGAGAGGCTCGGTGCCACCCACGGGAGGGCCTCCAGGCCGCACACAGGCCGCACGAGCTTCCTGGTAAACCGCCTCCAGGCCGTCGCGGAGCCGCTCGTCGAGGCTCGGCAGCAGATGCCCGTAGCGGTCGAACGTCAGCCGGATCGTCGAGTGCCCGAGCCGCTCCTGGATCTCCTTCGCATGCGCCCCCTGGGCGATCAGCAACGCCGCGCACGTGTGTCGAAGATCGTGAAATCGAAGCCGCCGCTTGTCCTCGGGCAGCGGGGACGGGATCTCAGGGCGGGCGGCCCTGCCCTGAGCCTTCGGACGCTCGGGGACGCCCTCGACGGCTGGGCGGAAGTGCCGCCGATAGAAGTTCCGCCGCCGCAGCGGCGCACCGCTTGCCGACGAGAACACGTGCCCCTCACAGGACGGGTAGCGGCCGATGTGCTCGCTGAGCATCTGGGCGAGGAAACGAGGCAGGCTGACCGTGCGGTCCTTGCCGTTCTTCGTGGACTTGAGGTGAAGCTTGGCGTTCACCTCAGCTAAAGACTCACAGACGTGAATCGTGCCCTTGCGCAGGTTCACACGCTCGACACGCAGCGCAGCCAGCTCACCCCAGCGCATCCCCGTGTACGCCGCGGTGTAGATCAGCGCTTGGTAGCGTGGCTCGATGGCCTCGGCCAAGTACGCCACCTCCGTGGGCGACAGGAACGTCATCTCGGCACGGGCCACCTCCTTCGGCAGATCGATGCCCATAGCGGTGACAATGATCCCGTCGACCTCAGCCGTCCGAAGCACGCGCGGGAGGGTCCCGTACGTCGACCTGATCGTCCCAGCTGCCAGATCCTTGCCGACCATCTCAGCCACCCACCTACGGACGTGCGCTGGACGGATCGCGCCCAAGGGAAGGTCGCCGAAATAGGGAGTAGGTGGTTGCGCAACCGGCCGTCGATGTTCGCGCACGTGCCCGCCGCCAGGTGCGTCGCCAGGTGCGCCGTCGAGGGCAGCCATTCGCCGACATATTCGGCGAACGTCGTCTTCCCAGCTCCGGATCGACCCACGCCGCGCTGCTGGTCATGCTCAACCTGGACCAGAAACCGTTTTGACCGTGCGTGATGCATGTCAGCGCTGTGGCCAGGAATCGTCATATGGCCAGGGTTCGTCACGCATGCGTGACGAACCCTGGCCACAAGGGCGAACACCGCCCAAACGACAACGTTAT
>JBOGEB010000110.1:0-13907 GCA_050743125.1 Egibacteraceae bacterium | reverse complement strand
GCGGCGCGCTCACGGGCGTCGTCGACTGGGACGCCTGGCACCCGCGGGGGGTGCCGGGCGCCGACCTCGTCCAGCTCCTCGGCACCGAGTACCGCATCCGGCGGCGTCTCGCGCTCGGAGCCGCTTGGCGCGACCGTCCGTGGCGAAGGACGCAGGAGGCGGCCTGCCCTGCCTACTGGCACGCGCTGGGGCTGAGGCCGTCCCCCGAGGCGCTCGACCTCGCCGGCCTCGCCTGGTGGGCCGCCGAGGTCGCCGGCACGCTCCGGCGGTTGCCGCACCGCGTAGCCGACGAGCGCTGGCTGGCTCTCAACGTCGACCCAGTCCTCATGGACCGCAGCCCTTAAATGCATGTGTCGAAACAGGGGCCAGAGTGGGTGTCCTGGGCGGGTTTCGCTGGTCGTTTTCGGTTTGGAGCGGTGAGACGCCCTGGTGAGCTTTCGTCGGCGACTGGGCGGCACAGCCGTGGGGAGTTTCGACACCTGTGCTTAGGGCCAGCATCCGGTCGAGCGCGAGGCGGGCCCAGTGCGCGGTGTCGTCGTCGACTTGGATGCGGTTGACGACGCGGCCCGCAGCGAGCTCCTCCAACGCCCAGACGAGGTGCGGGAGGTCGATGCGGTTCATCGTCGCGCAGAAGCAGACGGTCTCGTTGAGGAAGAGGATCGTCTGCTCGGGGTGCTCCTGCGCGAGCCGCCCGACGAGGTTGAGCTCCGTCCCGATCGCCCATCTCGTGCCTGGAGGGGCGGTCCGGACCGCCTTGATGATGGACTCGGTCGAGCCGACGAGGTCAGCTCGCAGCACGACCTCATGGCGGCACTCGGGATGGACGAGGACCTTGACGCCGGGGACCTTCGCGCGGACGAGATCGACGTGCGCGTCGGTGAAGGTGCCGTGCACGCTGCAGTGGCCCTTCCACAGCACGACCTGCGCGGTCCGCAGCGCCTGGGACGTGATCCCTCCGCCTGGCCGGCGCGGGTCGTAGACGACGCAGTCGCCCAGGGACATGCCGAGTGAGAGGACCGCGGTGTTGCGCCCGAGATGCTCGTCGGGCAGGAAGAGCACCTGGCCGCCCCGCTCGAACGCCCAGCGCATCGCCGCTGCGGTGTTGGACGAGGTGCAGACCGCGCCGCCGTTGCGGCCGGTGAACGCCTTGATCGCGGCTGAGGAGTTCATGTAGGTCAGCGGCACGGTGCGGGTCGGACCGTCGCCGCAGCCGGCGTCGCGGAGGTCCTCCCATGCGCCTTCGACCTGCCCGATCTCGGCCATGTCGGCCATCGAGCAGCCGGCGGCGAGGTCTGGCAGGACGACCTGCACGTCGGGCGGGGTGAGGATGTCGGCGGTTTCGGCCATGAAATGCACGCCGCAGAACACGATGGACGGCGCGCCGTTCGCCACGGCGTCGCAGGCGAGCTTGAAGCTGTCCCCGCGCGCGTCGGCGAACTGGATCACCTCGTCGCGTTGGTAATGGTGGCCGAGCACGAGCACGTCGTGGCCGAGGACCGCGCGAGCGGCGTGGGCGCGCTCGACGAGCGTGGGGTCGGACGGCTCGGGAACCCTTCCTGGACAGATCGTGCCCCGCTCGCTGTGGGGATCGGCCCGGCTGCCCAGGAGGAGAAGCGGGGTGGTCGCGGCGGCGTCGCGGAGGCTGGTGGCCCGGCCCATGGATGCGTACCCCCTGGCTCAACAAGTTAGTGTTAATTTTACACTAACTTGTTGAGGCAGGATATCAGCGCGGCAGTCGGACCGCCGCCACCGTTGCGCTGGGCGTACAGTAATGTGATGAACAACGGCGAACGTGCGGATCGTCCGGACGGGAACGGACTCCTCGGGCCGCAGGAAGGCACGCTGGGCCGGTGGATAGCCGGATCGAATGCGCGCCTTCTCGCCGTGCTGCTGTCGGGGCTGCTCTTGGGGTTCTTCCTTTTCTGGGTGTTCAGCCTCACCCCGAGCGAGCAGCGCACCAAAATCGCTGAGCGAGACGACCGGATCCGGGCGCTCCAGGGGCAGCTCAACCGCGTCGACCCCATCGTGCGGAACATGGCCGAGCACGAGCAGTCGATCGCTGCCGGGCAGGCCGCCCTCGATGCCCGGGAGGCCGAGGTTGCTCAGCGTGAGCAGGTGCTGGCCAACCGCTGGAGTATCCCAAAGCTGACCGCGCAGCATGTGGAGAGCTTCCTCCGGCGGACCAGCGACTCGATCAGCCGGCTGTTCCGCCGCGAGAAGGTCCCCTGCCGATGCTGAGCAGGGTCGGGGGAGGCCCCCCAAATGCAGCCAGCGGTCGGAAGCGGGTGCTGGCCTGGCTGTGAAGGTCGTCCTGGCACCCGACAAATTCGCCGGCACCCTCTCGGCAGCAGAGGCCGCTCGGGCGATGGCCGACGGTTGGCGGGCGGCTCGTTCCTTCGACAAGCTCGCACTCGTCCCGATGGCGGACGGCGGCGAGGGAACGATCGACGTAGTCGAGGCCGCGGTGCCCGGCGCCCGCCGCGAGGTCGTCGAGGTCGTGGACGCCCGGGGCCGGCCAACCCGTGGGGCGTGGCTCGCGCTCCCGGACGGGCGCGCGCTCGTGGAGGCCGCCCAGGCCTGTGGCTTGTCCCGCCTGAGCCGGCAGGACCGGAACCCGCTGCTCACCACCTCTTACGGAGTCGGCCAGCTGCTCGCCGCGGCTGCGGCGGGACACCACGAGATCGTCATCGGCCTCGGCGGCAGCGCGACCGTTGACGGGGGCGCCGGTATGGCCATCGCGCTCGGGCACCGCCTTCGCCGCGCGGACGGCAACGGCGTCAAGGTCGGCGGGCGGTTCCTGGTGGACCTTGACCACGTCGAGTTGGGGCCACCGCTGGGGGCCCGGGTGATCGTCGCGAGCGACGTGGAGGCCCCGCTGCTCGGGTCGGCCGGAGCGGTCGCGACGTTCGCCCCGCAGAAGGGCGCCGCGCCGGCTGACCTCCCACTCCTCGAGCGGGCGCTGCGGACGCTCGCCGACGTCGTCGAGCGTGACCTCGGTGGCGGGCCGTGGCGGGACCTTCCGGGCGCTGGGGCGGCGGGGGGGCTCGGCTTCGGCATTGCGGCCTTCTGTGACGCCAACATCGAGCCGGGCGCGCCGGTGGTGGCGAGCCTGGTCGGGCTCGAGGCCATGCTGGAGGGGGCGGATGTCCTTGTGACCGGCGAGGGAGCGCTCGACCGCCAGACCGCCACAGGCAAAGTGCCCGCCTATGTCGCCGCGCTCGCGCGTTCGCGGGGGCTCGCGGTGCTCGCGGTGGCAGGGCGCGTCGAAGACGGCGTGGAGGCCGCGTTCGACCGGGTCGCCGCGCTCGGGCCCGGCGGACTGGAGCGGGCCGCTGAGCTCGTCACCGCACGCACCGCCGAGCTGGCGCGGGCGCTTTGAGGGGTGCGCCAAACGGGCCAGAGCGGGTGCGCCTCTGCGGGTTCCGCCGGTCGTCTTTGGTTTTACAGCGGTGAGGCGTCCTGGTGAGCCCTGGCCGGCGATTCCGCGACGACGCCATCCGGTGTTTCGACACCCGTTCGCAGGCGTGGCAGCCCCGCCGCTGACGAGTAGACTTGCCACACGTTTCGAGACCGTTTCTCAGGCGAGGTCTTCAATTCCATGAGCGATGTCACCACCGACAGCCCGATCATCATCACCGACTCGGCGGCCGTGAAGGTCAAGGAGCTCTTGGCGAAGGAAGAGCGCCCTGACGAGGTGGCCCTGCGTGTCGCGGTACAGCCCGGCGGCTGCTCGGGGATGCGGTACGCGCTGTTCTTCGACGACCGCAGGCTTGAGGACGACATCGTCGCCACCGTCGGCGGGGTCCCGGTCCGCGTCGACAAGATGTCCGCCCCTTACCTCCGCGGGACCCAAATCGACTGGGTCGACAGCCTCATGGGCGCCGGGTTCGCGATCAACAACCCCAACGCTCAGAGCACCTGCGCCTGCGGGGACAGCTTCCACTGACCGGTCACTGCGCGCGGCGGACGAGGAACGACCAGCCCTGCTCTGCGGGCTCGACGTTGACGAGTTCCTGACCCTTCATCCGGCACCACACGGGGATGTCGACCTTGGAGCCGGGGTCGTCCGAGAGCGCCAGCACCTCGTCGCCGATCTTGATCCGGGCTATCGCCTTCGCCAGCTCGATCACCGGCATCGGGCACGCCTTGCCAAGCGAGTCAACCACCGTGGGCTCCCTCACGCGCGCCACTCTATCGGGGAGTCGCTACCGCTCGTAGACCTCACGACGGCGTCCCACCTGCACGACGAGCATCTCCAGCGCATGGTGTCGATCCGGTAGACGAGCCGATACTGCCCCTCGCGCCAGCGCAGCAGCTCTTCGCCGCCTGACAGCGCCTTGAACTTCGAGGTCCGTGGCCTGTCGGTTTCCTGCGTCGGTGGAGGAAACCGGCAGCTCGGACGAGCCGAGCAGGCTTGACGAGCAGCGGACACGCCCGAATCGCCTGACAACCGTATGGCCTTCAGGTTCTTACGAGCCTGGTGGCCTTGTGCTGCACCAGCGCTGCGTACGCATCGCGGGAGCGGCCCACCCGGCGGCCAAGCGCTACAGGACGCGCGACGGACCACCGCCCATCACCCGCGCGCGGTGAGGTCGTACGGACCTTCCCGGTCGAGGGTCGAGGTTGTTGTGCAGCCAGGCTGACGCTGGTGAGGCGGCGGACATCGGTGACGCACGGCTCTGCTGATGGCGCGGCTCACCTGGCGGAGCGGGTCAAGACGCGAGCAGAGGGGACGGCCTGCGCGAGCCGTTCGATGTCTTCGCTGTCAGCCGTGACAACGAGCCCGCCCCCGTGGAGCGCACATACGGCAACCACATGCGCGTCAACCATGTCGCGACTGTCCGCGCCAGCGCCGTGAAGCACCGCCCCTACCTGGCGCGCCAGCGCGAAGTCGGTGACCACGACCGACACTGGAGACCGCTGACCGCGGGTCTGGTCATGACGTGCTACCGCAGCCTCGACCCGGCGGGTCCATGGGACACCCCTGCACACCTCCGCGCACACGACCGCGGGGACCAGCACGTCCCGCTGTCGGACCCAGGCTTCGTGCAGCAGTGCTCGAAGCTGCTCGGGCGGCCTGCGGTCGCAGAGTGCGTCGAGGCCGTCAGCGTCGAGGACGACGGGCACGGTCACGCCGCGCCCAGACCTTCAGCCGTGCCATCGAGTTCGTCGAAGGTGGCCCGTGCCTCCGTAGCCGCCGCCTCGGACACGGGACCGAGCTCGCGCTCCCAGTCGTCGAGCAGCTGGCGAAGCGCTGCCCTCCGCGCAAGCCGCTCGACGTGAGCCGCAAGCGCCTCGTTGACCACAGCCGAGAGGCTCTCCACACCCAGCAGGTGTGCCTCCTCGACAAGCCCTTCGTCAACGGTCACTGTTATCTTACGCTTGGCCATACATCTATCTTATCAAGACCATGGCGGAAGTGGCGAGCTCCGCGGGGAGCGTCATCGCTGGAGGCGGCCCATTCATTGGGCGGCGACCAGCCGCGCGAAGACGCCGTCGGTCGCGATCAGCTGTTCGTAGGTGCCGGCCCGCGCCACGCGGCCGTCGTCCAGCACGACGATGAGGTCGGCGCTGCGGACGGTCGACCACTCCGCTGAGGCGCTGTTGGGCCCGGATTGGCAGCTTGCGGAACAGCCGCTCCGCGCGAGGCAGAAAGACGACGTGTAAACGGGGATCGATGCTCACTCCAGGCGCCTGGCCAGCGGAGGCACAACCCGCTACAGGCCGAGTTCCTCCTTGAGGTCGCTCCAGGCCACGCGCTCACCGTCGTCTTCGGCGAGTGCCCTGCGGGCCTCCTCGAGGTCTTCGGCGGGGATGACAGCGGCAACGCGCTCGCCACTGCGGATCAGTACGAGCCGCTCATGCCGCGCGACGCGCTCGAGGATGGCCGCAAATTCCTCACGGTCACCCGTCAGGGGGATGGCTACATCGGACACTGGCCCTCCAGCGTTACCTTGTAGACGGGCGTCACTCGCGGACAGGGTTGACAAGATCTACCGTACGACGCGCGGCGGCGATCATCTGGCTACGTGGGCGCGGAGGCGGGTGACGGCGTCGGTGAGGGCCTGAACGAAGGCGGCGAGGTCGGCGGTGGTCAGGTCAGGGCCGAACGAGACGCGGACGTGGCCGTGGGTCAGAGCGCGCATCGCGACGAGCACGTGGGAGGGCTCGCCGGAGGTCGTGGCGCAGGAGGAGCCGGAATGGACGGCGAAGCCCGCGCGGTCGAGCTCGTCGACAAGGGTCTGGCCCTCGACGTAGAGGGCGGAGACGGCGACGACGTGAGGGAGCGTCCCGTCGTCGGGACCGTGAACCTCCAGGTCGTCGACCGCGTCCGCGAGCTGCTCGCGCAGCCACCGCCGCAGCGCGTCGCAGCGCGCGGCAGCCACGGCGGCGGGGCCTTCGAGAGCGGCCGGCGCGAGCTGCAGAAGCGTCTCGGCTGCCGCGGCCACGCCCGGCAAGTCCTCGAGGCCCGCGCGGCGGCGGCGCTCGCGCTCGTCGCCGGTCAGCAGGGGCGCGAACCGAGCCCGTGGTGACCAGGCCAGGCCCCCACAGCCCCGTCCGCCGCCGAACTTCGCCGCCGACCAGGACAGGAAATCCGCCCCCAACGTGTCGAGTGCGACCTCAAGGCGCCCGACGGTCTGGCAGGCATCGACGTGGAGCAGCGCGTCGGCCTCGCGGCAGAGCCCGGCGGCGTCGGCGACGGGCTGGACGGTGCCGACCTCGTGGTTCGCGTGCTGGAGGTTGACGAGCAGCGCGCCGCCGGTGAGCGCGGCCTTGAGCGCGTCGAGGTCCACCCGCCCACGAGCGTCGACTGGCACCCGGACGTGCTCGCACCCGGACTCGTCTGCGGCGGCGAGCACGGCGGAATGCTCGACCGCGGCAGAGATGATCCGCGCGGGCCTCGTCCGGTTCGCGCGGGCGGCGCCGCGCACGGCCAGATGGACCGCCTCGGTTCCCCCGGACGTGAAGACGCACCGGTCAGCCCCTGCGCCCAGCGCCTGGGCCACCGCCACCCGGGCACGTTCCAGCAGGTCACGGGCACTACGACCCTCGTGGTGCCTGCGAAACGGATCCGCGAAGGATTCGGTGGCGGCCTGCGCGTGCGCGCGCTGCGCGGCGGGGTGCCACGGGGCCGCTGAGGCGTGGTCCAGATACACTCGAGGCATCGCGGCCAGTATCACGCAGCGGTGCCCGCTCAACGGAGAGACGAGGCAGGAGTGCTCATGGCGATCAAGACCGTGCGGAAGCTGGATCACGTCACGATTCGCTTTGCGGGTGACTCTGGTGACGGGATGCAGCTGACGGGCGACCGCTTCACCTCGGCGACGGTGAGGATCGGCAACGACATCGCGACGCTGCCGGACTTTCCCGCCGAGATCCGCGCGCCTGCGGGATCGCTCCCGGGCGTGTCAGGCTTCCAGCTGCACTTCGCCGACCACGACATCCTCACGCCGGGCGACGCCCCGGACGTGCTCGTGGCGATGAACCCGGCCGCGCTGAAGACGAACATCGACGATCTCTCACCGGGCGGGATCCTGGTCGTGAACATCGACGCGTTCACCACCGGCAACCTCCGCAAGGCGCAGTACCAGCGCAACCCGCTCGAGGACTCCAGTCTCGACCACTACCAGGTCTTCAAGGTCCCCATCACCACGATGACCGTCGGCGCCCTCTCCGAGCACGACCTGCCCTCGAAGGACAAGCAGCGCGCGAAGAACATGTTCGCGCTGGGCCTGATGTCCTTCATGTACTCGCGGCCCACCGAGTCGACGATCTCCTGGCTGCGGAAGAGGTTTGCGAGCCGGCCGGGGATCGCCGAGGCGAACGTCGCAGCGTTCAAGGCGGGCTGGGCGTTCGGCGAGACGACCGAGGTCTTCGCGCACACCTACGAGGTGTCACCGGCGCACCTGCCGTCCGGCCGGTACCGGCAGATCACGGGCAACCTCGCGCTCGCCTACGGGTTGATCGCCGCGTCGCAGCGGTCGGGGCTGCCGCTGTTCCTCGGCAGCTACCCGATCACGCCCGCGTCGGACATCCTCCACGAGCTGTCCCGGCACAAGCAGTTCGGCATCCGCACGATGCAGGCCGAGGACGAGATCGCCGGCATCTGCGCGGCGCTCGGCGCGTCCTTCGCCGGCAGCCTTGGAGTGACCACGACGTCAGGGCCGGGGCTCGCGCTCAAGAGCGAGGCGATCGGCCTCGCGCTGGCCGTCGAGCTGCCTCTGGTCGTCATCGACATTCAGCGCGGCGGCCCCTCGACCGGCCTGCCGACCAAGACCGAGCAGTCCGACCTGCTCCAGGCGATGTTCGGACGCAACGGCGACGCGTCGATCCCGGTCATCGCGCCGGCGACCGCGTCCGACTGCTTCGACGCGGCGATCGAGGCCACACGGATCGCCGTCAAGTACCGCACCCCGGTCATGCTGCTCTCGGACGGCTACCTCGCGAACGGCGCCGAGCCGTGGCGGCTGCCGGAGATCGACGCGCTGCCCGACCTGTCAAAGCTCGTGCGGTTCCAGCGCGAGTCCAACCACGACGGCGAGTTCTGGCCGTTCCTCCGTGACGACGTCACCCTGGCCAGGCCGTGGGCGATCCCGGGCACCCCAGGGCTGGAGCACCGCATCGGTGGGCTGGAGAAAGCCGACGGGACCGGCGCCATCTCCTACGACCCGGACAACCACCACCGGATGACCGAGCTGCGGGCCGCGAAGGTCGCGGGCATCGCCCACGACATCCCGGAGCTTGAGGTGGACTGGGGGGAAGGTGGCGGCGGGCGCCCACGGTTACTGGTCATCGGGTGGGGATCGACCTACGGGCCGATCCGCGCTGCCGTCCGCCGAGTCCGCCGGCGGGGCCTGGAGGTCGCCCGGGCACACCTGCGGCACCTCAACCCGCTCCCGTCGAACGCGGGCGAGGTCCTGCGCCAGTTCGACCGCGTGCTCGTCCCCGAGATGAACCTGGGGCAGCTCAGGCTGCTCCTGCGCGCCGCATTTCTGGTCGACGCGCGTGGCTACAACCGCGTGACCGGGCTGCCGTTCACCTCGGAGGAGCTGGATCGCGCGATCACCGAGCACGTCCTCGACGTGGAGGCGCGCCGATGAAGGCCCTGACGAAGAAGGACTTCGCGAGCGACCAAGAGGTGCGTTGGTGCCCCGGATGCGGGGACTACGCGATCCTCGCCAACGTCCAGAGCCTCATGCCCGACCTGGGCGTCCCCCGTGAGCGCATCGTGTTCGTCTCCGGGATCGGCTGTTCCAGCCGGTTCCCCTACTACATGAACACGTACGGGTTTCACTCGATCCACGGCCGCGCGCCGGCGATCGCGACCGGGATCGCGTCGACCCGCCCGGACCTCAAGGTGTTCGTCGTCACTGGTGACGGCGACGGCCTGTCGATCGGCGGGAACCACCTCATCCACGCGCTGCGCCGCAACGAGAACCTCACGATCATCCTGTTCAACAACCAGATTTACGGGCTGACGAAGGGCCAATACTCGCCGACGTCAGAGCTCGGGAAGGTCACGAAGTCGACCCCGTTCGGCTCGCTCGACCACCCGTTCAATCCGGTCGCCCTCGCGCTGGGCGCCGAGGCGACGTTTGTGGCCCGCTCGATCGACACCGAGCGCGCGCATCTGGCCGGGATCATCGAGCTGGCCGCCCGCCACGAGGGCTCGGCCTTCATCGAGGTCTACCAGAACTGCAACATCTTCAACGACGGCGCGTTCGACGCGTTGAGGGGCGACGGCAAGGCGAACCAGATCCGCCTTGAGCACGGTCAGCCGATCCGCTTCGGTGCTGATCTCGAGAAGGGGGTCGCGCTCTGCGAGGGCGCCCACCTGGAGATCGTCGAGATCGACGAGGTCGGCGAGGACCGGCTGCTCGTCCACGACGCGCACCGCGAGGACCCGTCGCTCGCGTCCATGCTCGCCCGCCTCGCGCACGGGCCCACGAGCCCGACGCCGATCGGCCTGTTCCGTCAGGTCCACCGCCTGGTGTACGGCCACGAGCTGCAGCGCCAGATCGACGACGCGACCGCCCGCCGCGGCCCCGGCGACCTCGCCGCCCTCCTGGCCGGCACCGACACCTGGGAGATCGCCTAGCGGTCCGGCACGCATGCGGTCATGCGGGGAGCGCGCTGCCGTGTGACCGCATGCGTACTGAGCGCACGTAGCCCCAGGAGTAAAGGGACGCTCGTGGGAGGTGCAGGTGAGGCTAGAGTAAACCAATGAGCCTAACGTGGTCCCTGTGATGATGAAACGGGCAAACGATGCATCTCATCCATCCCTGATTCGCCTACCGTACCCGGCTCGTGCGGGACGTGTGCCGATCGGCCAGGGAGCTGCGATGAGCCAGCGAACGAAAACCAGGAGCGAGCACGCTGAGCAATGCGACGGGATCGAGTCCCACGGGAGCGCGGACCTGGACGTTCCCGCCCTCCCGTGGGACGTCCACGGCGTCAACGGCGCGGCCGACGACGCGTACACGCGCATCCGATCCTCGCTTGCCCTGGGGGCTCGTGAGGGAATCGGCGGAAACGCACCAGGTGCACACGGCGCGTCGGTCCGGCCGGCCGACGCCGTCCGCGGCGAGGCGAGGTGCGCGCCTGCGCCGGTTGCCACGGCCACCACGCTCTCCCCGTACGCCGCCTGGGAGACCGCCCCGGACGCGCCAGGGCTGGATGCGACCGTCTTCTCGTCCGACACCATGCTCGTGCCGAAGGCGCGAGTGCCCGAGCAGGGCTGGCAGCGCGTGGTCTACCAAACGTCCGGGGGGCGCCTGAACCCGGGCCCGAGCGCCCGTGAGCTGGCCCACGCTGAGCTGGTCGCCCGTGTCCGGACCCCAATCAAAGGGTCACGCCATATCGCGGTGATCTCCCGGAAAGGCGGCGTGGGCAAGACCACGACGACGCTCATGCTCGGGCACACGTTCGCCACGTGGCGGGGTGACCGGGTCATCGCGCTCGACGGCAACCCGGACGCCGGCAGTCTCGGCTACCGGGTCCGGCGAGAGCACGGAGCCACCATCACAAATCTGCTGAACGACGCGTCTGCCATCCGGCGGTACGCGGACATCCGCGGCTATACGAGCCAGGCGTCGAGCCGGCTGGAGGTCGTCGCCTCCGACGACGACGCCCGGATCACCCAGGCGATTGGGAAGGGCAAGCTGGCGAGCGCGGTTCGCCTGATGGACCAGCACTACAACCTGATCCTGCTCGACACCGGCACGGGGATCCTCGACAGCGCGACGCAGGGGATCCTGCGGATGGCCGATCAGATCGTCCTCGTGACCATGCCCAGCCTCGACGGCGCCCGCGCAGCCAGCCTCACCCTCGACTGGCTGGACCAGAACGGGTACCAGGCGTTGGTCCGTGGCGCGGTCGCGGTGCTGAACCAGCACCGCGAGCGGACGCTCGTCCGCGTCGACCGGGTCGAAGAGCACTTCCGGCAGCGGTGCCGCGCGACGGTGACGGTGCCCTGCGACCCCCACTTGGAAGCCGGGGCGCAGAGCGAGCTCGGCCAGCTGAGGGAGGCTACACGCGACGCCTACCTGCGCCTGGCCGCCGAGGTCGCGGACGGCTTCCACGTGACCGCGAGGAGCGCCGCACGCTGACGGCCTGCCGTGGGTGGAGCGGTGGCACGACGGGAGCGATGGGGTCAGACGGGCGACGTACGGCCAACGCCGGCCCGGCCGTGCCCACGACGCCGAGGCAGCGCAGGCGGATCTGCACGCCTGCTCGGGCTCGCGTTGCAGCGCGTAGGCGTGCGCGAGGTCGGCGAGCAACACGGCGACGTATGAAACGTGTGACGGGTTAACGGCGCGCAGATCTGGCGGAGCGTGGCCTCGGCCTTGCGGAGTGATCGAAGAATATGCGGCACCGCCCTGCACGCCGGCAAACGTGCGCACGACACCCCTGGCGGCACCGAACCCGCCGGCGAACCCGCCCGGGAGGCTCGTCGAGATCGCCTTCATCCACCGCGCATGGCGGTCGCCGCATGCTCAGGGCAACGCCGCCGGCAAGACCAGCGCGTCAGCCCGAGCGAGCAGCTCCAGCGCGGTCGCTGTGTCACCGCGCTGACGGCCGTCGGGGATCGTCAAGCCCCTCGAACCCAACATGAGGGGACCGCACAGCCCGGTCACCGGCGTCGCGCGCGAGGCGCTACGAGCCTGCCGGTGCGGGCGTGCAGCGCGTCCAAGACCAGCCCGGCGGCAAGAATGGCCTTGAGCGCCTGATCACGGCTCGGAAGGCTCCCTGGTCCATGAAGCACCAGATCTGAGACCACCACGCCTCTTGCCATCGGCGAGCATGTCGAATCGCATCTTGGCCTCGCGGTCTGCCCGGGCCAGCGCTACGTCGAGCATCTGCTGGCTGTCGGACGAGATCCTCGTGCCGGCCTCCCATGCTCGGATCGTGCGGCCCGCGAACCCCAGGTGCTGGCCGAAGTTCTCCTGGCTCATCCGCAGCGCCGTGCGCAGCGCCCGCACCAGCCGGGCATCCCAGCCGCCTGCTCCCACAATGGCCGCCTCCCGTTCCTCCCGTACGGAGAGGACAGCGTATCCAGCCAGCCAATCCGGCTCCTGGAGTCGTTCCCAACGGGCTCGAAGCGGGTCACCGGGAGAACTCCTGGAGCCAGGCGTTGTGGGCGTGGAGGCGGACGCCGTGCTCGTTGAGGAGCGCACGGGCGGTGTCGGGGTCGATGAGCCCGTGGGGGTCGAGGTGCTCGGTGATCTCGACCTGGATGGTGTACGGGTTGGTGCGGTCGTGGACCAGCCATGCGCCCTTGCTGCGGTACGGTCCGGCCAGCCACAGCAGCAGCCGCCCACCCAGGTCGTTCAGCTCCTGGGGAAGATCGCGGGTGGCCCAAGCCAGCCCGTTGGCCAGCGCCGGGCTGTCGAGGGGCAGCATCGTGCCGATCATGTCGGCGAGGTCCTCGGCCCGCCAACGCAGGGGCGCGAACTGTGCGGACCGGATGGAGGAGCGCAGCCTGGTGGCGACGCGTGACTGCAGCTGCTGAACACGCCCCCGCGAGATGCCGAGCTGATCGCCGAGGCTGGACAGGGTTGTAGGCGTGTCGGTGAGGAGGCGCTCGCGCAGGATTAGCTGGTCACGCTCGTCGAGCGACGTGACCAGGCGCGCGCTCAGGTCCGCCGGCGGGGATAGACGGCGCAGGCTGAGCAGGCTCGCAAGGGTGAGTTCGCTGGCCTGCTCCCACGCCGCGCGCAGCTCCTCGGGGATCCATCCCAGGTCTGGAGCCAGGCAGAGGATGTCGCCCATCAGGGTCGCGTCGCGCTCGCGGAGGGCCCACTCCGCCAGGGTCCGGATGGGCACCGCGAGATAGCCGGCCACGACGGTGCTTTCCTCTGACAACGGTGCCGTTTGTGGTCTCTCCGCGGCGGTGAGCGGGCCGAACGCCGTCAGCTCCTGCGCGAGGTCGAGGACCCGCCACACGGCTGCGGTGGCGACGAGATGAACGGCGTGGATGCCCACGTTGCGTATCTCGTGGACGTCCAGAGGGCGCATTCGTGCCAGCTCGCCCCAGGTGCGCACGTCCGACCGCGCGAGCGCGTTGTACACCCGGGCAGGAAAGGCGTTGAACGTAATCGGCTCACCGCCAACGGTCGCCAGCCCAGGGAGCACCTCGCCGAACTGTCGATGCGCTCGATGTTCCGCCAGGATGGCCGCGGCCTTGTCGATCGCGGATGCAGCGTCCTCGCGCCACGACAGCGCGCCCGCTGCGCCAGCGTCCAGCGTCCCCCGCAGCAGCTCGATGATGCTCGGGTCGTTGATCACCATCGGCAGCACGTCAGCAAGCGTCGGCATGGCGCACGTGCTGTCGAGCTGCAGCGCGGAGGCGGTCGTCGAGCTCGTGGACGCAGTCGAGGGATGCCCACGGCTCGGGGAACTGGGCG
>JBOGEB010000109.1:4159-14020 GCA_050743125.1 Egibacteraceae bacterium | reverse complement strand
TGGACGCCCGGCTGGACCCGGTCGGCACCGCCACGCTGAGGACCGCGTTGGACCCGCTGGCGCGCAGGACCGGCCACGCCGACGAGCGGACGTATCCGCAGCGGATGGCCGACGCGCTCGTCGAGCTGGCCCGGCGGTCGTTGGACGCCGGGGACCTGCCGCAGGTCGCGGTGCAGCGCCCGCACGTGATCCTGATCGCCACGGCGGAGGCGTTGGAGGGCGAGGCGGGGGCTCCTGCGGCCCGGCTGGACGGCGTCGGCCCGGTCAGCGCGGCGACCGCGCAGATGGTCTGCTGCGACGCCGAGACCACGACGGTGTGGATGACCCGCAACGGGGACGTGCTCGACGCGGGCCGCACGCAACGGCAGCCGACGAGGCAGCAGCGGGTCGCGGTCATCGCCAGAGACCAGACCTGCGTCGGCTGCGGCGCGCCCGCGTCCCGCTGCCAAGTCCATCACGTGCGCTGGTGGACACGCGACCTGGGGCCGACAGACGAGGACAACCTCTGCTTGACCTGCTGGACGTGTCATCACAGGATTCACGAGGACGGCTGGCTCGTGGCCCGCGACCCGGACACCGGCCGGTTCAGCATGCACCCGCCCGACCCGCTCGCCCGGCCACACCAGCGACGAGCCGGATGACTGGCACCCCGACCTGGGTCCGACCAGGTCGGGGACACCCCCACGCCCAACCAGCCCGCGCCGGCCCCCACCAGCCCGCGCCGGCCCGCGCCGGCCCGACCGGTGGACACGCGACCTCGGGCCAACAGACGAGGACAACCTCTGTTTAACCTGCTGGGACTGCCACGCGAAGATCCACCACGACGGCTGGGTTGTGGCCCGCGACCCGGACACCGGCCGGTTCAGCATGCACCCGCCCGACCCGCTCGCCCGGCCACACCGACGACGAGCCGGATGACTGGCACCCCGACCTGGGTCCGACCAGGTCGGGGACACCCCCACGCCCAACCAGCCCGCGCCGGCCCCCACCAGCCCGCGCCGGCCCGCGCCGGCCCGACCGGTGGACACGCGACCTGGGGCCGACGGACGAGGACAACCTCTGTTTGACCTGCTGGTGCTGTCATCACAGGATCCACGAGGACGGCTGGCTCGTGGCCCGCGACCCGGGCACCGGTCGGTTCAGCGTGCACCCGCCCGACCCGCTCGCCCGGCCACACCGGCGACGAGCCGGATGACCCGCGCCCCGACCTGGGTCCGACCAGGTCGGGGACACCCCCACGCCCCCACCAGCCCGCGCCGGCCCCCACCAGCCCGCGCCGGCCCGCGCCGGCCCGACCGGTGGACACGCGACCTGGGGCCGACGGACGAGGACAACCTCTGTTTGACCTGCTGGTGCTGTCATCACAGGATCCACGAGGACGGCTGGCTCGTGGCCCGCGACCCGGGCACCGGTCGGTTCAGCGTGCACCCGCCCGACCCGCTCGCCCGGCCACACCGGCGACGAGCCGGATGACCCGCGCCCCGACCTGGGTCCGACCAGGTCGGGGACACCCCCACGCCCCCACCAGCCCGCGCCGGCCACGCGCAGCCTGACCGGTGGACACGCGACCTGGGACCCACAGAGGACAACCTCTGTTTAACGTGTTGGTGCTGTCATCACAGGATCCACGAGGACGGCTGGGTTGTGGCCCGCGACCCGGACACCGGACGGTTCAGCGTGCACCCGCCCGACCCGCTCGCCCGGCCACACCGACGACGAGCCGGCTGACCCGCGCCCGACACCACCCACGCACACATGCCGCCAGGGCGGATCCTGGGGTCGTGCTCCCAGGCGCACAGCCGTTTGCCTCAGCGCCTTGGACCTGGCAAATGCGAGCGGTGACCAGTAGCTGGGCGGGCACATCCTCGCGAGCATGAGCCATTTGGCGCAGCACCTCGCGCGACTGTACGGAGCGGATAAGTCACTTCGACGAGGCATCGCTGGCTATCGAAACCGCGCGGTGCCTGCGGCAACTCGGCGAACTCGCCCAGGCCAGACAGCACGCCGGACGTGTGGTGGCCCTCCGCACGAACGATCGGACTCGCACTTGGGCGTTTGGGCAGCTCGTGCTCGCTGCCGTGCTCGCCGAACAAGGCAACCCCAATGAAGCATGCGCCTCCCGTTCCTCCCGCCAGGGCCATGACCCGGCGCGGCCCCCCGTGGGGCCGCTCGATGGCAGATTCCACGGGTCTCTGCCATGCGAACTACCATGGATGCCTCCGGTCGGATCGTCGTTCCCAAGGCCGTCCGTGAGGCGGCCGGTTTTCAAGCCGGCCAGGAGCTGGAGATCTGCGAGCACGACGGGCGCGTCGAGATCGAGATCGCGTCCAAGCCCATACGCCTCATCGAGCGGGACGGCTTCCTCGCCGCCGAGGCGGAGGATGACGAGGGACCCCCGCTGACCACCGAGCAGGTGCGCGCCTTGCTCGAGCGCGAACGGCGGTGAACGCCCCGGACACATCGGTGCTGGTCGCGGCATTCGCCCGCTGGCACGAGCGCCACGACCAAGCCCGTGCCGCAGTTCAGGACAGCTCCGTCCTCATCGGGCACGTGGCGGTCGAGACGTTCTCTGTGCTCACCCGCCTGCCCCCGCCCCGGCGCGCCGCTCCAGGGCTCGTGGTCGAGTTCGTCTCCCACCACTTTCCCGATCCACCGGTGGTGCTCGACCGCGGGGGCTACCGGCTGCTCCTGTCGACCGGCGTCGAGCAGCGCATCAGCGGCAGCGCGATCTACGACGCGCTGATCGCCGCTACCGCGGCCAGCCACGGCGCGACCCTGCTGACCCTCGACCGGCGCGCCATCGCGGTCTACGGTGCCATGGGCGCCGACCACCGTCTGGTGAGCTGACCTGAGCACGCTGATCGCCCGCGCTGAGCGGCCACTCACCGACGGGCCGCGGCGGTGACCACCCGAAGCTGACCGCTCCCTGCGACCACGGCGACGCCCTCCGCAGCGAGCCGGCGGGACTGCTCGTCGGGATCGCAGCTCGCGAGCTGGCCGTCTGCGCGCACGACCCGCCACCAGGGGTAGCCGCCGTGATCCCGCAGGAACGTCCCGACGGCGCGCGCCGCGCCGGGAAAGCCCGCCTCGGCGGCGACCTCGCCGTACGTGACGACCTCGCCCGGCCGTACCCGTGTGAGCGCGGCGCCGACGGCTTGCTGGAACGCGGTCACGCCAGGGGCGGGGGCCGGTCAGGGCGGGCGGCGAAGGCGATCGCCAGGCGGCCGGCGACACCGCCGAGGCCGTGGGCGCGGAGGCGGTCCTGGATCCGGGCGGGCGGGACCTGCCGGCGGCACGCGGCCAGGTCGACCGGCAGGTCACGGCGGACGGTCATGAGCTCGACGTTGCGGACGAAACGCGACGTCGCCGGATCGGCGACGTCGTCGAGCAGCGCCTGCCCCACCGTGCGGCCGACGACGCTGCGGCATCCGAGCGGGTCGGCGACCGCCGCCGCCACGGACGCATAGGCCCGCAGCAGCGCGGCGGCCCGGGCGGGGCCGAGCCCCGGGATGCCCGCCAGGTTGTCCGAGACGTCGCCGCGCAGCGCCGCGAACTCCACGTACTGGCCTGGCTGGACGCCGACCTCGGCGACCAGCCGCTCCGGGCGGTACTCGACGGCCCGGTCGACGCCCGCCCGCAGCCGGAGCACGCTGGTCGTGGTGCTGATCTGCGCGTACGCGTCGCGGTCCGAGGTCGCGAGCACGCAGCCCCAGCCAGCGCCCTCGGCGGCGGCCGCGGCCGAGCCGAGGACGTCGTCGGCCTCCCATCCCGCCGCGACGAGCACCGGCACCCCGAGGTCGGCGAGCAGCGCGGCCGCGCCGTCAAGGACTTGGCTCAGCGCCGGGTCCTTCGGCGGCCGCTGCGCCTTGTAGGCCGGCCACCGCTCGCGCCGAACGGACCGCTGGGGACAGTCGAACCCGACGAGCGTCCCGTCCGCGCCGACCCGGTCGGCGACCGCGGCGAGCAGCGCGCAGAAGCCGCGCAGCACCTCAGGCAGCGGATACGCATGGAACGCCCGGTGAGCGAGCGAGTTGCCGTCGACGGCGAGCAGCACCGGGCGGGACGGCGGCGGGGACGGCGGCGGTCGCTCCCGCCTGTGGAGTCCGACCGCCGTCGGGGCGGGCGGCGTGACCGCCGTCGCCACCGGCCGCAGGTCCGCGTCGAACAGCGAGGGAGTGTCCATACGCCTCTACTCTGCCGGATCACCTCGATCAGCGGGGGCGTACGCCCGGACCTCCTCACGGCGGGTTCCGGCGGCGCCAGTACAGCCAGGCGGCCGTGGCGACGACGAACAGCGCGGTGAGCCAGCCGGCGTTCCGGTCGTTGAAGTCCACGATCTTGGCGAGCGGGCCGGCGGCGGCGTCGGCGAGCACCCGCAGGGCGACGACGACGAGCAGGCTGCCCGCCAGGTTCAACGAGACGAACCGGGCGGGCCGCATGCCCGTCGACCCCGCGAGAGCACAGACGAGCGCGCCCGGGAACAGGAGCACGGCCGCGTCCGCCACGCGCCGGAACGCTCGGCCGACGAGGTCGACGGTGTGGCGTCTGCCGCCCCACCGCTGCTCGACATAGTCCACCGCGCGATCCCCGTACCACCGCCCGAGCAGGTAGAAGAACGGGTCGCTCGCCAACCGGCGCGCGACGCCCACGGCGATGAACTCGGCCGTCCCGACCTTGCCGCTGACGAGCAGCAGGTAGCGGTTGCGCGCCTCGAGGACGATCAGGAGCAGCGGGTGGTCGCGGACGAGCAGCGGGGTGAGCGCCGCCGCCAGGATGCCCGCGATCGACAGCACGACGATCGGGACGACGAGCAGCGCGACCCGCCTCGAGTTCCCGTCCACGGGCCCACTGTTGCATACAAGGCAGCGCCGGTGGCTACAGGGACGGGAACCGGGCAGCATGGGAGCATGACTGACCGTGTGGAGCTTTCCGAAGAGGAGTGGCGGCGCCGGCTGACCCCCGAGCAGTACAAGGTGACGCGGCAGGGGAGCACCGAGCCGGCGTTCTCCGGCGCGTACTGGGACAGCAAGGATTCGGGGGTCTACCGCTGCGTCGCCTGCGACGCGCCGCTGTTCGAGGCCGACACGAAGTACGACTCGGGCACCGGCTGGCCCAGCTTCTGGGAGCCGATCAGCCCTGACGCGGTGCGGTACGAGGAGGATCGCAGCCTGTTCATGCACCGCATCGAGGTGATCTGCAACCGCTGCGACGCCCATCTCGGCCACGTCTTCGACGACGGGCCGGACCCGACCGGCCAGCGCTACTGCATCAACTCGACCGCGCTGGAGCTCGACCCCGCCGCCGAGTGAGCGTGGCACGATCGCGCTGGAATCCGTCCCGCGACCCACAGGACTACGACCGGGCGTGGGATGACCTCGCCGCCAAGGGCGAAAACCCCCACGGCGAGGCCGACCTCGTCGAGTCGCTGGGGGTGCGCTCGGTCCTCGACGCCGGCTGCGGCACCGGCCGGGTGGCGATCGAGCTCGCGCGCCGCGGCCTCGACGTGGTCGGCGTGGACCTCGACCCGCAGATGCTCGCCGCCGCGCGGCGAAAGGCCCCGCAGTTGCGGTGGGTCGAGGCCGACCTCGCCACCGTAAGACTGGACCGGTTCGAGGCGGTGGTGCTCGCCGGCAACGTGATGATCTTCCTGGCGCCGGGCACCGAGGGGACGGTCGTCGAGAACCTCGCCGGGCACCTCCAGCCCGGCGGGCTGCTCGTGAGCGGCTTTCAGCTCATGCCGGGCCGGCTGACGCTGAAGGAGTACGACGCGATGGCCGCCGCGGCCGGCCTGGAGTTGGCTGGCCGCTGGGCGACCTGGGACAAGCAGACGTATCAGGACGGGGACTACGCGGTCTGTTTACACAGGCGCCCCGCGCGGTTCGCCTAATGCGCTTCGCGCCGCCGCACGCACGACTCGGAGGTTCTCTTCATTGAGGCTCATCGGCTGACCGACTGACCGGCGCGCCGGGTGACGTCTGGCCCGGCGCTGCGCTGCGCGTCCCTTCTCCGGCCATCCCGATCGGACCTCCTCATGTTGCGTGATCCCGCAATCCGTCGTGTCGCCCTTGCCCGCTTCATCTCGGCCACCGGCGCCGAGGCGGCGTTCATCGTCGGCATCTGGGGCCGGGCGGCCTACGACTTCCAGGCGAGCCCGGCTCAGCTCGCGCTGCTCATGGGCGTGCTGGGGCTCTGCGGCCTCGCGGGCTCGGCGGTCGCGGGGGTGCTCGTCGACCGTTACGGGCCACGCCGGGTCGTCATGGCGGGCGAGGCGCTGTTCGCGCCCGCGACGCTCGCGCTCGTCCTGCCGACGGCGATGGCCCAGCTCACCCTCCTGGTGGCGGCCGTGGGCTTCCTCGGCTTCGTGGTCTACACCGCGATCAGCGCGTTCCCGCCGCTCCTGGTCACCGAGCCGCCCCCGCTCGCTCAGGGGTCCGGGGAGTCCCCGCTCGCTCAGGGGTCCGGGGAGTCCCCGCTCGCTCAGGGGTCCGGGGAGTCCCCGCTCGCTCAGGGGTCCGGGGAGTCCCCGCTCGCTCAGGGGTCCGGGGAGTCCCCGCTCGCTCAGGGGTCCGGGGAGTCCCCGCTGATGAAGGCGAACGCCGCGCTCGAGCTCGCGCACACCGCCGCGTTCATCGGCGGTCCCGCTATCGGCGCCCTGCTCGCGACCGTCGGGAGCCTCGACTGGGTCTTCGTCCTCGACGCGGCCACGTCGCTCGTTGCCGTGGCGCTGGTCGCCGGCCTCGCGGTGCGGACGCATGCCGGGCACGCCAACCGCGAACACCACGCGTGGACCGAGCTGCGCGAGGGCGCTCGCTTCACCTACGGCGTCCCCGTGCTGCGGTTCTCCCTGGTGCTCGGCATGGTGGTCTTTACGTCATTCGGCGCGTTCGCGGCGCTGGAGCCGCTGTTCTTCCGGGAGGTGCTCGGCACCGGACCGGAGGCGCTCGGGTGGATGAACGCGCTGTTCGGGGCCGGCCTCGCCGCCGGGTCGCTGCTCGCCGACCGGTGGTCGTCAGCGTTCATCTCGGTGCGGGCGGTCATGCTGCTGTCGCTGGGGTGCGGGCTCGGCGCCGTCGCCTACACGGGCACCGCCAACCTTTGGGTCGTGGCCGTGGCCGCGCCAGCGTGGGGCGCCGTCCTGGGCATGCTGTTCCCTGCGCTTCGCACGCTGATCCAGCTCCACACCCCGGACGCGCTGCTCGGCCGGGCGACGGGGGTCCTCCACGTGCACCAACAGCTCGGCGAGCTGCTCCCGCTCGTGCTCATGCCCGCGATGGCGGCGGCCTGGGGCGTGCAGCTCGTGCTCGTCGGCTCGGGCGTCGCGCTCACGCTGGTCTGCGCGCTGCTCCTGCCGGTGGCCGCGAGGCTCGACCGGCAGCGGTCCGTCCCGGCGAGGCTCGACCAGGGGTCCGGGGAGTCCCCGACCGACCAGGGGTCCGGGGAGTCCCCGACCGACCAGGGTAAGGCGGCCATGGCCCAGTGACGGGCATGCCGTTACTGGTGGCGGGCCAACGGGCCGGGCGGCTGCGGCCAGCGGATCGTGGCGAGGACGTCCCGCCAGTCCCGGACGGCCGATGCCCGGTCGTCGCCGAGCAGCACGTCGAACTCCCGGGCGCGGACCATGACGGTGACGGCGGGATAGGTGTGTGGGTCGAGGAGGGCGCGCTTGGCGACCTGGCATCCTTGAGGGATCTCGCCGGCCTGCGCGAGCGCGCACGCCTTGTCGAGCCGGACCAGCGCCGGATCGGAATTGTGCGTTGGGTCGTAGAGCGCAAGCGCGCGGTCGGCGGCCTGCGTGGCGTGCTCCGCGTCTCCCAGCCTCACGTAGCCGGTGGCCTCGTAGAACTCAAGCTTCTCGGGGAGGAACGAGAAGATCCCCGGACCGACGAGCTCCGGCGGGGAGGCGTCCAGTATCTTGCGCGCCTGGCCCATCGCGCGCTCGAACGCGGTCCGCTCGCCAAGCGCCGCGTGCGCCTTGCCCTTGAAGGCCCACAGGAACGCAACCGCGGGCGTCGGCCGGCAACGCTGCTCCAGCCGTGGGTCGACCAGGGCGAGCACCCCGGACGGGTCGCCCGCGTAGGTCGGCAGGTACGCCTGGCTGGCCAAGGCGATGTCTGCCAGATAGCGGTCGCCGCCGGCGAGCGCCGCGTGCTGGGCCGCCTGGAACCACTCCCTTGCCAGGTCGAACTGCCCCTCGCCGAACAGGCCCTCGCCGACGACCGCGCCGAGCTTGACGCCGACCCGGCTCAGGCGAAGCTGGTAGGTGGTCCTCTGGTGGTCCGTCACCAGTCGCCGGACGCTGCGGAAGTGCGTGACGGCGTCCTCCAGGCACTCGGGGAGGGTGGCTGGCGTGACCTTGACGACTTGCGCGCCGAGCCGGTCGGCGACGTGCTCGAAGTACGCCAAGCGCTCCTCGCTGACCGTGCTCGCGTCGAGCGCGGCGTGCAGGCGATCCGGCTCGACGCCCAACAGGTCCAGGACGTGGTCTGCGACCACCGCACCCCCGAGCTGGACCACGTACCGCCGCTTCGTCGAACTCTCCTTCGCCGTGCAGGGCGCGTCGGGTCGAGTGTCGCCGCTGACGGCGGGGCTCGCCACGGCCGGCGCCGGTTTCGGCTCCGCGGTGCTGGCGGGGCAGAGCCCGACCACCTCGAACAGCTGTTTGTCGCCCAGCGCGCCGTAGTCCCGGTCGTCGAGCAGCCGCTCCATCGTGGTGGCGTAGATCTTGGCGAGCATCAGCAGCACGTACGCGGTCGGACGCTTGCCGCCGTCCGGCCAGCGCTCGTAGTCGCTGACCCGCCGCGCGGACATCGGCGCCCGGCCAGACGCGTCCTGCTGGTTCCACGCCTCGGCCACGTCGTCGAGGGTCATGCATGCCGTTACTGGTGGCGGGCCAACGGGCCGGGCGGCTGCGGCCAGCGGATCGTGGCGAGGACGTCCCGCCAGTCCCGGACGGCCGATGCCCGGTCGTCGCCGAGCAGCACGTCGAACTCCCGGGCGCGGACCATGACGGTGACGGCGGGATAGGTGTGTGGGTCGAGGAGGGCGCGCTTGGCGACCTGGCATCCTTGAGGGATCTCGCCGGCCTGCGCGAGCGCGCACGCCTTGTCGAGCCGGACCAGCGCCGGATCGGAATTGTGCGTTGGGTCGTAGAGCGCAAGCGCGCGGTCGGCGGCCTGCGTGGCGTGCTCCGCGTCTCCCAGCCTCACGTAGCCGGTGGCCTCGTAGAACTCAAGCTTCTCGGGGAGGAACGAGAAGATCCCCGGACCGACGAGCTCCGGCGGGGAGGCGTCCAGTATCTTGCGCGCCTGGCCCATCGCGCGCTCGAACGCGGTCCGCTCGCCAAGCGCCGCGTGCGCCTTGCCCTTGAAGGCCCACAGGAACGCAACCGCGGGCGTCGGCCGGCAACGCTGCTCCAGCCGTGGGTCGACCAGGGCGAGCACCCCGGACGGGTCGCCCGCGTAGGTCGGCAGGTACGCCTGGCTGGCCAAGGCGATGTCCGCCAGATAACGGTCGCCGCCGGCGAGCGCCGCGTCCTGGGCCACCCGGTACCACTTGCCTGCCAGGTCGAACTGCCCCTCGATGAACAGGATCTCGCCGACGACTATGCCGAGCTTGGCGCCGACCCGGCTCAGGCGAAGCTGGTAGGTGGTCCTCTGGTGGTCCGTCACCAGTCGCCGGACGCTGCGGAAATGCACGACGGCGTCCTCCAGGAGAGTGGGCGGCGCAACGTTTTTGACTTGCGCGCCGAGCCGGTCGGCGACGTGCTCGAAGTACGCCAAGCGCTCCTCGCTGACCGTGCTCGCGTCGAGCGCGGCGTGCAGGCGATCCGGCTCGACGCCCAACAGGTCCAGGACGTGGTCT
>JBOGEB010000109.1:0-4059 GCA_050743125.1 Egibacteraceae bacterium | reverse complement strand
TACGCGGTCGGACGCTTGCCGCCGTCCGGCCAGCGCTCGTAGTCGCTGACCCGCCGCGCGGACATCGGCGCCCGGCCAGACGCGTCCTGCTGGTTCCACGCCTCGGCCACGTCGTCGAGGGTCATGCCATATGCCCACCGCAACGCCAGCCGGGGCCGGATGCCGTACCTGGCGGCCATCACCACGGCGATGTCGGGCGGCGCGTACCCCTTGGCGGCCAACTCCCGACGCAACGCCTCACGAACTGCTTTCGTGACCCCCACACCGCCTCCTGACCAAGCGTCGTCAACGCAAGCTTCGCCACGCATCGTAACCAGGGGCGGCGTGGCTGGACCAATGCGGGGAATTCTCTGTCAACGGTGCGAAATATCGCCTGTTCAGAGGCATGATTTTGCTGCGGAACAAGGGGAGAAAACCGTCACCGTGATGACCATGACCGCGGGCCGGCGGATCCAGCACAGTACTGCCCACCATGGACCAGCCCATCCCGAACGAAAGCGAGACCCAATGACGCACTGGCGCCACAAAGCCGCCTGCTTGGACGAGGACCCGGACCTGTTCTTTCCTGTCGGGGTGACCGGGCCTGCGTTGGAGCAGGCCGAGCAGGCCAAGATGATCTGTGATCGCTGCGAGGTCTGTGACGAGTGCCTCGACTGGGCGCTGGACACCGGCCAGGCCGCCGGTGTCTGGGGCGGCAAGACCGAGGACGAGCGGCGGTCGCTGCGCCGCGCCCAGGCGCGTCGGCTGACCGCGGCCGAGCGCCGCCACCTGTTGTCCCTTCCCGACCCGCGTCCGAGCGCCGACCCGGGAACGCAAGCGTGACCGGCGTCGGGGTGCTCGTCCTCGTCGCAGGTGTCGCCGCGCTGGTCGGCGCTGGCCTGGCCGTTACCGTCACGCGCCGCGCTGAGCGCCGCCGCTGGCGCTGGCTCGATCAGCGCGCCGCCGAACGGGTCGGCTGCTGGTGGATCCGCCACGAGCGACCGTGACCGGACACGTCGAAGACCCCGCCTCCACCTATCGGGTCGTGGTCGTCTGCCCGGCGCAGAGCACGGACGACGACGATCCGACCCGCGGTAGCGTGACCGCTGACCGCCCCAACCTGCCCCGCCCGAGCGATGCGTGCCTGGATCGTCGACCAGCCCGGACCGATTGCAGCTGGACCGCTGCGGCTCGTTGACCGGCCCATCCCCGCGCCCGGGCCGGGCGCGGTCCGCGTCCGTGTGCGCACCTGCGGGGTCTGCCGCACCGACCTGCACCTCGCGGAGGGCGACCTGCCGCCACGCCGCCACGGCGTCGTTCCCGGCCACGAGATCGTCGGGGTCGTCGATGCGGCCGGTCCCGGGGCGAGCCGATTCGCGCTCGGCGACCGGATCGGCGTCGCCTGGCTGCGCCAGGTCTGCGGTGTGTGCCGGTTCTGCGAGCGGGGCGACGAGAACTTGTGCGTTGCGCCGCGTTTCACCGGCTGGGACGACGACGGCGGGTACGCCGAGCACGCGCTGATCGACGAGGCCTACGCCTACCCGCTGCCGGACGCCTTCGACGACGATCGCGCCGCGCCGCTGCTGTGCGCCGGCATCATCGGCTACCGCGCGCTGCGCCGCGCGCAGCCGCCGCCAGGCGGGCGGCTCGGGATTTACGGCTTCGGGGCGTCCGCGCACCTCGCCGCGCAGGTCGCGATCTTCGAGGGCGCGACGGTGCACGTCGTCACCCGCTCAGCGGCGGCTCGCCGCCACGCGCTGGAGCTCGGCGCCGCCTCCGCCCGTCCGCCCGACCAAGGCCCACCGGAGCCGCTCGACGCCGCGATCACGTTCGCGCCCGCCGGAGGGGTCGTCCCCGCCGCGCTCGCCGCGCTCGACCGGGGCGGCACGCTCGCGATCGCCGGGATCCACCTGACCGACATCCCCACCCTGCGCTATGCCGAGCACCTGTTCGGTGAGCGGACGTTGGTCAGCGTGACCGCGAACACCCGCGCCGACGGGCATGCGTTCCTCGCCCTCGCCGCCCAGATCCCCGTCAAGGTCGAGGTCACGCCGTTCGCCCTGGCGGAGGCCGACGCCGCCCTGCGCGCGCTCGCTGCCGGCCAGATCCACGGCGCCGGCGTCCTGCGCGTCCCGGGCTGAGCCTCGCGGTGCGTGTTCTGCGCTGAGCCGGCTGCTTCGGTGTGCGGAGTCCGAGCACGGGGTATCTCCAAGGCCACCGCACGGACAAGGAGGACCTCCTGCCGGTTTCGATCCCAGACCTCGGCTCTGTGTCTGGCGACCAGCAGCGCGGAACGCCGAGCCCCTGCCTCCCCGCCGGCCGGCTGCCGAGCCTGCCGTTCACGGTCGTCGATGAGGCCGTCCATGTGCTCGACACTCCACAGGAGCCCTGGAGCATTCAGTTCGAGCTGCGGGTGGCGGGGCACCTCGACGAGCCGCGTCTGCGGGCGGCGATGGCCGAGGCGCTGCGCCGCCACCCCATGGCCCGCGCCCGTATGGCCCCGCCGCGGCGCTTCAGCCGCCGGTACTGCTGGGAGATCACCCCAGAGCCCGAGCTCGACCCGTTGCGGGTGCTCGACTGTCCCGACGACGCCACCCTGGCCGTGATCCGGTCCGAGCTGCAGAGCCTGGGGGTCCCGCTGGCGGAGTCGCCGCCCCTCCGAGCCCGCCTGGTCCGGCATCCCGACGGTGACCTGCTGATGCTCAACGTCAACCATGCAGCCTTCGACGGCTTCGGCAGCCTCCGCGTCCTGCACTCGGTCGCTCGGGCCTACGCCGGTCGACCCGATCCCCTGCCTCAGGTGCCGCTCGAGGACGCCCGCGACGTACGCGGCCACCTGACCACCGACGACTTGGCCGTCCGGGCACCTCGGTGGCAGATGCTGGCCGACAAGCTCCGCGACCTGCTGACACCGCCCGCCCGGGTGGCCCCCGACGAGGGCGCCGACCGTCCCGGCTACGGCTTCCACCACCTGCGCCTGTCGGCGGACGACACCGCGGCGCTTTCCGACTCAGAGCTCCCGGGCACGGTCAACGACCTGCTGGTCGCCGCCTTGCACCTTGCCGTCGTCTCCTGGAACGCCGAGCACGGCGCTCCCTGCCACCGGATCGGTGTGCTCGTCCCGGTCAACCTCCGGCCAGACGCCTGGCGCCAGGACGTTGCCACCAACTTCGTCCTGAGTGCCCGAGTGGTCACCAGCCCCCGCGCCCGCGCCACGCCGCGTCAAGTGCTGGACACGGTTGCCGCACAGGGAGCACAGGTGCGGGGTGACGCCGGCGCCGCGCTCATCGAGGTCCTCTGGTACACACCTCTGCTGCCCGTCTGGGCCAAGCAGCAGCTCCCCACCCTCCTGTGGCTGACGGGGAACCGACTGGTGGACACGGCCTTGCTGTCGAACCTAGTGGTCCGCGCGGAAAAACCCGTGGCATTCGGATGCGTCTGCACCCACCTCGCGGCGTTGCGGATCGCTTGAGGACAACCAGTACACAGCGCGACCCGCGCCTTGCGAGACGGGCGCAGTCGCACCCTCGGTGTCAACGGAACTTTCCGCTTGGACCACTAGGCCGGATCGACGAGCCACCTTCGTTCGGGCCGGACGCCGGGGAGACCACCGAGCTGTGGTTTTCGGCGCCGGCCCGGATGCCCTGCGGGCTCTCACTCGGTGCAGCCACCGTCGGCGGGCAGCTCCACCTGGCCTTCCGCTACCGACACCCGCTGTTCAGCCCCGACGCCGCCCGCCGTTTCGCCGACCGTTACCTGACCGAGCTCGTCCGGCTGCGCGGCGAGGCCGGTCGATGACCCGCGTAGGAACGGTGGCTCAGGCGCTCGACTGGACCGGGTTTGTCACCAAGCAGCCACCGATCTGGGCCGCGACCGCGGCGGTGCTGGCTGCTCATGGCCGTCAACGAGGTCGGCGGGCAGCTCTGCGAGGCAGCGTCGGCTACGTGATCACTGCGGTGGTCGCCAACCTCCTCGTCAAACCCGTCGTGCAACGGCAGCGACCCCCGCAAGCCGAGAACCAACTCATCAAGCCGCTCACGTCGTCCTTCCCTTCCGGTCACGCCGCCACGAGCCTGGCGT
>JBOGEB010000108.1:0-14026 GCA_050743125.1 Egibacteraceae bacterium | reverse complement strand
GGCGTGAGCGGCTGCTTCCAACTTGCTTCCAACCCGGAGCTCTCGGACAGGGCAGCGACACAGAACCGCTGGTCAGCTCAGTGGACCCTGCCGGAGTCGAACCGGCAACCTCCGCCTTGCAAAGGCGGCGCTCTGCCAATTGAGCTAAGGGCCCGGGCGCGCAGGCGTGGGCCCCGGCGGCGCTTTACAGGTCGTTGGGCTCTTCCCAGATCGCCTCGTCGAGCTCGCGGCTGCGCTGGCGCCTGAAGGCGACGGCCGCAAGGCCGGCGGCGGTCACGAGCAGGAAGAGCAGACGATTGCGCATGGTGGCCTCCGAGGTGAGTCGGCGTGTGTGGGTCGCGTGGGCCATCGAGGACTTGAACCTCGGACCTCACCCTTATCAGGGGTGCGCTCTAACCACCTGAGCTAATGGCCCTTGTTGCTTGGTCGACGGAGTCTAGCCGCCCGCCCGGCAGCACGCACGGATCGCTCGGGGGCGCCCCGGACCCGGCTACTCCTCGGCGTCAAGCTCGATCCGCAGCCCGCCGATCACGTCGGCGACGAGGTTGTAGAGGAACGCGAGGAACACGTTGATGCCCGTCCACAGCACGACGTTGAGGATGCCGAGGAGAAAGACCGCGCGGGCGATGTTCCCGCCGTTGATCACGACCGTGAGCTGGAGCTTGTTCAGAAAGCTCGTGAGCCCCTCGATCACGCCGACCGAGCTGAGGACCGCCCAGAAGACCGTCAGCCCGAGCATGGCGACGAGCAGGAAGCAGAAGTAGAAGATCAGGCTGAGTTTCAGCACGGCCCAGGGGTCGACCCGGCTGATGGTCGCTGCCTGACGCACGATCCGCCGGGGCGGGACGACGTCCCGCGTGTCGCTGACCACCGTAATGTCTGGACCAAGCGCCGCCATGGAGCCAGAGTTTACGCACGACAACGATGCAGGGCATCCTGGCCGGTCGGCGGCACCCTCACTCGTCCAGCTCGTCGCTCTCGACGACCGGGGCGATCGAGGCGACCTTCGCGCCGTCGGACGGCTTCATCACGCGGACTCCCTGGGTGGCTCGACCGGTGGGGCGGATGTCCTTGACGTCCGTCCGGATGATCGTCCCCGCGTCCGTCACGATGAGGATCTCCTGCTCGTAGGCCGCGACGAGCGCGCCGACCAGCCCGCCGCGGTGCGTGGTGAGCTGGGCGGTCCGCACGCCTTTGCCGCCGCGCCGCTGGAGCGGGTAGCGCTCGAGGGGCGTGCGCTTGCCGTACCCCTCCTCGGTCACGACGAGCAGCTGCCCGTCGGGCACGGTCCGGCACATCGACAGGACCTCGTCGCCGGAGTCGAGCCCCATGCCCTTCACGCCCGAGGTGTCACGGCCCGTCGGGCGGACGTCTCCCTCCAAGAAACGGATCGCCATCGCCTGCCTGGACACGAGCATGACCTCGTCGTCGCCGGAGGTGACCTGGACGCCGATGAGCTCGTCGCCGTGGCGCAGGTTGATCGCGATGAGCACCGACCGCGGCGAGTCGTACTCGCGCAAGGCGGTGCGCTTGACCATCCCACGGCGCGTGGAGAACACGAGGTAGCGCGCGTCCTCTTGCGCCCCGAAGTCCCGCAGGTCGAGCACAGCGGCGATCGTCTCGCCGCGCTCGAGCGCCAGGCCGGGCACGTTCGCCACGTAGGTGCCGCGCGCGGTCCGGCCCTTCTCGGGGATCTCCCAGGCCTTGACCCGGTACACCCGGCCCCGGTTCGTGAAGAACAGCAGCCAGTGGTGCGTCGTGGTGACGAACAGGTCACGGACGATGTCGTCGGATTTCAGCGCGGTCCCGGACACGCCCTTGCCGCCACGCCGCTGGGTCCGGTACTCGCTCGCCTTGACCCGCTTCACGTAGCCAGCGCGGGTGAGCGTGACGACGACCTCCTCCTCCGCGATCAGGTCGGCGAGGTTGAAGTCGCCCTCTCCGGGCAGGATGCGGGTGCGGCGCGGGTCGCCGAAGCGGTCCCGCAGCTCGGTCAGCTCCTCGACGATGATCGCCCGGATCCTGCCCGGGTCGTCGAGAATGCCGCGCAGGTCGGCGATCAGCACCAGCAGGTCGCGGTGCTCGTCGAGGATCCGCTGGCGCTCCAGGGCGGCGAGCCGACGCAGCTGCATGTCGAGGATCGCCCGCGCTTGGATCTCCGACAGGTCGAACCGTTGCCGCAGCCCTGTCAGCGCGGCGTCCGCGCTCTCGGCGCCGCGGATCAGCGCGATGACCTCGTCCAGGTGGTCGAGCGCGGTGATCAAGCCCTCCAGGACGTGCGCCCGCTCCTGCGCCTTCCGCAGCCTGAACTGCGTGCGCCGCGTGATCATCTCGACCTGGTGGCCGATGTAGGCCAGGATCGTGGCCTTCAGGGGCAGGGTGCGCGGCACGCCATCGACGAGCGCGAGGTTGATGACCCCGAACGTGTCCTGCAGCTGGGTCATCTTGTAGAGCTGGTTCAGGACGACCTGGGTCTGCGCGTCCCGCTTCAACTCGATGACCAGGCGCATGCCCCGCCGGTTCGACTCGTCCCGCAGGTCGGCGATCCCCATGATCCGCCGGTCCTTCACCAGCTCGGCGATCTTCACCGCGAGGTTGGCCTTGTTCACCTGGTAGGGCAGCTCGGTCACGACGAGCCGCTCCCGCCCACCGGCCTCCTCGACCTCGACCACGGCGCGCATCCGGATCGAGCCGCGGCCCGTCTCCTGCGCCTCGCGGATCCCGCTGATGCCGATGACCAGCGCACCGGTCGGGAAGTCCGGCCCGGGCACGATCTTGGCCAGCTCCGCCAGGGTGACGTCCGGGTTCGCGATCGTCGCGATGACCGCGTCGCACATCTCCACGAGGTTGTGCGGCGCCACGTTGGTCGCCATCCCGACCGCGATCCCTGAGCTGCCGTTCACCAGCAGGTTCGGGAACCGCGACGGCAGCACGACCGGCTCGCGCTCCTGTCCGTCGTAGTTGTCGACGAAGTCGACCGTGTCCTCGTCGATGTCCCGCAACAGCTCCATCGCGAGCGGCGACAGCCGCGTCTCGGTGTACCTCATCGCCGCCGGTGGGTCGCCGTCTACGGAGCCGAAGTTGCCGTGGCCCTCGATGAGGGGGTAGCGGATCGCCCAGGGCTGGGCCATGCGGACGAGGGCGTCGTAGATCGCCGTGTCGCCGTGCGGGTGGTACTTCTTCATCACGTCGCCAACGGCGGCGGCGGCCTTGCGGTGCTGGGTGCCGGCGCGCATCCCGCCCTCGAACATCGAGTAGAGGATGCGGCGGTGCACCGGCTTCAGGCCGTCGCGGACGTCGGGGAGCGCGCGGCCGACGATGACCGACATCGCGTAGTCGAGGTACGAGCGCTGGAGCTCCTCCTCGATCTCGACCGGCTGGATACGGTCGCCGGGCAGCGTCTGGCCGCTCATCGCGCTACACGTCCAGGAAGCGGACGTCGCGGGCGTTGCGGACGATGAAGTCGCGACGAGCCTCGACGTCGTCGCCCATCAGAATGGTGAACATCTGGTCGGCGGCGGCGGCGTCGTCCATCGTCACCTGGAGCATGGTCCGGCGGTCAGGGTCCATCGTGGTGATCTCGAGCTGCTCAGGGTCCATCTCGCCGAGGCCTTTGAACCGCTGGATCTTCACCTTCTTGGACCCGTCGCCGTTCACCATCTCCGCGAGGATCCGGTCGCGCTCGCGGTCGCTGTACGCGTAGCGGGTCCGGTCCCTGCCTTTCGCCCCGGGAGGGTCGAGCTGGTAGAGCGGCGGCTGCGCGATGTAGACGTAACCGGCGTCGATCAGCTCCTTCATGTGCCGGAAGATGAACGTGAGCACGAGCGTGCGGATGTGCGCGCCGTCGACGTCGGCGTCCATGAGCATCACGATCTTGTGATAGCGGGCCTTGGTGATGTCGAACTCGTCCCCGATGCCCGTGCCGATCGCGGTGATGAGCGCCTGGATCTCTTTGTTCTCGAGGATCTTTCCCAGCCGCGCTTTCTCGACGTTGAGGATCTTCCCCCGGATCGGGAGCACGGCCTGGAACTCCCGCTGGCGCGCCTGCTTGCTGGAGCCGCCCGCGGAGTCCCCCTCGACGATGAAGATCTCGCACTCCGCAGGGATGGTCGAGGCGCAGTCCGCCAACTTTCCTGGCAGCTGCGTCGAGTCGAGCAGCCCCTTCCGCCGGGTGAGGTCGCGGGCCGCGCGGGCAGCAAGCCGTGCGCGGGCGCCCTGGATCGCCTTGTTCACGATCACCCGGGCCTCGTTCAGGTGCTCCTCCAACCAGATCTTCAGGTGCTCGTTGCACGTGCGCTCGACGAAGCTGCGGATGTGCGTGTTGCCGAGCTTCGTCTTGGTCTGCCCCTCGAACTGCGGGTCTGCGAGCTTCACCGACACGATCGCGGTCAGCCCCTCGCGGATGTCCTCGCCGGTCAGCGCGAGGTCGGCGCCCCGGCTGCGGCCGTTGGCCTTCAGCAGGCCGGTCTCGCGCGCGACGCGGTTGACCACGGCGGTGAGCGCCTTCTTGAAGCCCTCCTCGTGCGTGCCGCCCTCGTGGGTGTTGATCGTGTTCGCGAACGTGTGAATCGACTCGTGGAAGGTCGAGTTCCACTGCAGCGCGACCTCGACCTCATGCGGGCCGTCGCCGTTCTCCTCGGTCGCCGAGAAGTGGACGATCCCGTCGTGGAGCGGGTCCTTCTTGCTGTTCAGATGCGTCACGAAGTCACGGAGGCCGCCGGAGTAGCAGAACTCGACCACCCGCGGCCCCTGCTCCTTCGCCGGGTCCTCGCCCGGCACGCCGTGGTTCGGGCGCTCGTCGACGACCCGCACCCGCAGGCCGGCGGTCAGGAACGCGGTCTCACGGAAACGGGTGGTCAACAGCTCCCAGCTGTACTCGAGCGTCTCGAAGACCTCGTCGTCCGCCCAGAACGTGATCGTCGTACCGGTCCGGGGTTTCCCGTCATCCCCGCGCGGCGCCTCGCCGACGACCTCGACCGGGCCGGCGGGCACGCCGCGCTGGTACGTCTGCCGGTAGCGCCGCCCGTCGCGGAGCACCTCGGCGACGAGCCGGCGGGACAGCGCGTTGACGACCGAGACGCCGACCCCGTGCAAGCCGCCGGACACCGCGTAGGACTTGTTGTCGAACTTGCCGCCCGCATGGAGGACGGTCAGGACGACCTCCAGCGCCGACTTGTGGAGCGTGGGGTGCTCGTCGACCGGGATGCCGCGCCCGTCGTCGGTGACCCGCACGCCGCCGTCGGCCAACAGGGTCACGGTGATCTCGCTGCACTCCCCCGCCATGGCCTCGTCGACCGAGTTGTCGACCACCTCGTGGACGAGGTGGTGCAGGCCCCGCGGCCCCGTCGAGCCGACGTACATGCCAGGGCGCTTGCGCACGGCCTCGAGACCCTCAAGGACGGTGATGTCCTTCGCGCCGTACTCGTCAGAGGTGGGAACAGGCGGGTCGTGTTCGGTCACTCGGCGTTGCCTCCAACGCAGGGCGCACGCACCCAGCGGACAAGCGGCGATGGGGCCCTTAGAAAGACCGCGTTTCTTTGGACGCTGCAGACACCTACACGGAGCGACACGCCCAATCAGCCTTGAGCCTACCACGCCAGGATGGTGTGCCCCCCACCGCGGTCACAGCACGTTTTGCCTGGTCAGTGCGGGTGCGTGAGCGGTCCGGTGATCACGGTCACTTGGCGTACGCTCCCCGGCCCGAGCACGGCGTTCGCCTGACGGGCGAGGTCGCTCGAGAGGTAGCGGACCTGCTCGGCCCAGGCCGGCGAGACCGCACGGACCGCGAGCACGCCTCCCGCCAACCGCACCGGCTCGGCGTGGCGGGCGAGCTGGTCGCCGGCGATCTCACCCCAGCACGCGTGGATGCGCGCGCCCTCCAGACGCGCCGCCCACCCAGGCCGGGCACGAATCGCCTCGAGCAGCGCGGCCAGCGGCGAGGGCTCGTCCCGCTTGGGCCTGGGGAGTCCTCGCGTCACCGGTCCTCGCCTCACCGGACGGTCCCCTCGGCGACCCAGTACCGCGGGCCCTCCAGGGGAACGTCCGCCTCGACCGCGGCCGTCACGACGACCTGCTCGAACGCCGCGCATGCAGCAGCGAGCCGCGCGCGGCGCCGCACGTCGAGCTCAGCGAAGACATCGTCGAGCAGGACGATCGGCTCCTCCCCTACCTCGTCGAGCACCGCGTGGCTCGCCAGGCGGAGCGCGAGGGCGAGCGACCACTGCTCGCCGTGGCTCGCGAACCCCTTGGCCGGCAGCGTTCCGATCCGGAGGTGCAGCTCGTCACGGTGCGGCCCGGCGAGGGTCACTCCCCGCTCCCGCTCCGCCAAGGCGAACTCCGTCAGCCCCGCGCGCAACTCGTCACCGAGCTCGCCGGGGTCGGGAACGCCGCTGTCGGGCCGGGCCTGTATCCGCCGGCCGGTGGACAGCTCGTAGACCAACTCCACGGACGGCTGCGCCTCGGGGCCGGCGAGGTTCGCGTACGCCGCGGTCGCCGGACCCGCCAGCGCGTGGACGACCGCGATCCGCGCTGCGAGGACCACCGCTCCCGCGCGGACGAGCGCGTCCGTCCACGCGTCGAGCTCCGCACGGCCGACGTCATGGCGTCGGGCCCGCCCGCCTCGCAGGAGCGCGTTGCGCTGCCGGAGCACCCGCTCGTACTCCTGCCGGGCCGCGAGGTAGGCGCGCCGACGCTGTCCAAGGAGGTCGTCGAGGAACCGCCTCCGCTCGGCCGGGTCGCCGCGGATGAGCTGGAGGTCCTCAGGCGCGAACAGCACGCTCCGCACGAGCCCGATCGCCTCCCGGTACCTCGGCTGAGGCTGGCCGTTGACCCGCGCCCGATTGCGGCCGCCGGGGCGCAGCTCGACCTCGACCGACAGCGCCCGCCCCCCCTCGCTCCTTGCCCCGGCGCGGATCACCCCGGCCTGCATGCCAGCGCGGACGAGCGCCGTCTCTGAGCTCGCGCGGTGGGTCGCGCCGATCCCGAGGTAGTGGACGGCCTCGACGAGGTTCGTCTTGCCCTGCGCGTTCCCGCCGACGAGGACGCTCATGCCCGGACCGAGCTCCAGGACCGCCTGGCGGTAGCTGCGGATGTCGATGAGCTCGAGCCGCTCCAGGAACACCGCGCCGATCGCATCTCATCCGGCCGCGCAGGGCCTAGTGGTCCGCGCGGAAAAACCCGTGCATTCGTGCGTAAAGCATCCCGCCTCGCGGCGTTGCGGGTCGCTTGAGGACAACCAGTACACGGCGCAACCCGCGCGGAGCGCTTCGCCTTGCGAGACGGGCGCAGCCGCACCCTCGGTGCCGACGGAACTTTCCGCTTGGACCACTAGACGCGCACTGGCATGAGCAGATAGAGGAACCGCTGACTCGCCGGGTCCGGCTCCTGCGCAGCGTCGTCGCTTGTGCACACCGGGCGGAGCACCGCCGGCTTCAGCTCGTCACGAAACTCAAGCACCACCCGCTCGCTGCCGACGACCTCGAGGCCGTCCGTCAGGTAGCGCGGGTTGAACGAGATCTGCAGGTCCTCGCCCTCGAGTGTCCCGGACAGTGTCTCCTCGCCGCGCCCGACCTCGCCGCTGCCGGCCTTCACGAACACCGAGTCCGCGGAGAGCTGGAGCGTCACCGGCGTGATCGCGGTGTTCGTGTCACCCACGACCGCGACCCGCTTCACGACCTCCAAGAACTCGGAGCGGTCGATCGTCAGGCGCCGCTCCCAGGTCTCTGGGATGAGCTGGCTCACGTCAGGGAAGGTTCCCTCGATCAGCCGGGTGACCAGCCGTCGGTCGCTGAACGCGAACGTCGCCTGGCCGGGCTCGAGGATCATGCGGACCTCGCTGCCGAGCAGCTCGGCAGCGTGCCGCGCCTGGTCGAGCGCGCGGCGCGGCACGAGCGCGCTCATCTGGGTCCCGTGGTCCCACGGGAGCTCGCAGACGGCGAGCCGGTACGAGTCGGTCGCGGAGGCGGTCAGCGAAGTCGCGGTCGCCACCAGGCTCACCCCGGTCAGCACCGCGCGGGCGTCGTCAGCGCTGGCGGCCCGCGCGACCTGCGCGACCATGCGCGCGAACTCCTCGGCCTTGCACACCGCGACGGTCGCGCCCGACGACGGTGCCCCGAGCGCCGGGAAATCCTCGACCGGCATCAGCCGCAGCGCGAACTGCGCTCGGTCGCACGTCAGGTTGAGGACGTCCCCGGCCACCTCGGCGGCAACTGCGGCGGCGGGGAGGCTGCGGACCACATCGACGAGCAGTTTCCCTGGCACGAGCGCGACCCCGTCGCGCTCTCCCTGGACGGGGATCGACAGCGTGCTGTCGATCTCGAGGTTCGACGACGCGAGCACGAGCCGGTCTCCGGTCACCTCGAGCCGAATTCCGGACAGGGCCGGCAGCGTCGCGCGATCACCAGCCGTGCGCTGCGCCCACACCACCGCGTCAGCGAACTCCGTCCGCTCTGCCCTGAGTTTCATCTCGCGCCTCCGGTTTTCCACGACGCCACAAGGGCGCGGTGTTCTTCGTGATCTGTTCTTTCTTCCAGAGTCGCTGTCGTAGAGGGCGGGCGCTGCTGGGGATAACCCGTAACGACCGAGGTCACACACCGCGCAAGCCTGTGCGCGCAAGGTGGGCGAACCTGTGGGCTGATCGGGGACAACGGGGGTGCCGTCCCCAGCCTGCCCGCGCTCGTGACAACGGGCGGGGATAACTCCGCGCTGTCCACGTGGTATCCCCCACCCGTGCACACGCTGGTCCACACGTCCATCTGCCGGGCGGCGGTCATCGGGCCTCCCGCGTCTTCACCTTGATCCGGCTGGTCAACTCCTGGACCTGTTGGTAGATCGCCTCCCGCTCGTGCATGAGCTTGCTGATCTTGTTGTTCGCATGGATGACGGTCGTGTGGTCGCGGCCACCGAACGCCTGGCCGATCTTCGGCAGGCTGAGGTCGGTGAGCTCGCGGGTCAGGTACATCGCGATCTGCCGAGCCGTGACCAGTTGGCGGGTCCGGCTGCTCGAGCAGAGTTCGTCGAGCGTGAGGCCGAAGTAGGCGCCGGTCTCGGCCATGATGGTGCCGACGTTGATCGCTGAGCTGCCGCCGCCGGGGAAGAGGTCCTTCAGCGCGGCCTGGGCGAGCTGAAGCGTGACCTCCGTGCGGCTCAGGCTCGCGGCCGCGATGACCCGGATGAGCGCACCCTCGAGTTCGCGGATGTTCGACGAGATCCGGCTCGCGATGAGGTCGAGCACGTCGTCCGGCACAGGAAGGTGCTCCTGGGAGGATTTCTTGCGAAGGATCGCCAGCCGCGTCTCGAGATCCGGCGGTTGGATGTCGGTGATCAACCCCCACTCGAAGCGGGTCCGCAGTCGTTCCTCCAGCTGCCCGATCTGCTTGGGCGGCCGGTCCGACGTGATGACGATCTGCTTCTGCGCGTTGTGGAGCGCGTTGAACGTGTGGAAGAACTCCTCCTGGGTCCGTTCCTTGCTTTCCAGGAACTGGATGTCGTCGATGAGCAGGACGTCGACATCCCGGTAGCGCCGTTGGAACGGGACCTGGCGGTGGTTCGAGATCGCGTCGATGAACTCGTTGGTGAACTGCTCGGAGGTCACGTAGCGGACCTTGAGCTGTGGATACAGGCTGGTCGCGTAGTGGCCGACGGCCTGGAGGAGGTGGGTCTTCCCGAGTCCGGCGCCACCGTAGATGAAGAGCGGGTTGTACGCCTGAGCCGGCGCCTCCGCGACCGCAAAGGCCGCGGCGTGCGCGAAGCGGTTGCTGCCTCCGATCACGAAACGGTCGAAGGTGTACTTCTCGTTCAACGCGGTATCGCGGTCGGTCGCGGCACGGGTGAAGGGTTCAGGCGCCCACGCCTGCCGCGTGGGCTCGGGATCGAGGGACAGCGGCGGGTCGGGGTCGGGGTCGGGACGGACGGTCACGACCACGTTCATCGTCCGGCCAGCGGCCTTGGTGAGCGCGCTCCGCAGGGTCGCTCCCCAGCGACTGTCGAGCTGCTCGCGAGCGAAGCTGTGCGGTGCGGCCAGCACCACCGTGTCCTGGCTGTAGCCGACCGGCCTGGTGTCCGCGAGCCACGCACGCAGTGCTGCACTGCTCACATTGGAGGAAAGTTCTTCCAGTGAACGGCTCCACAGCCCGTCCAGATCGATCGCGAGCGAGTCAGGCACGTGCTCCCCCTCTTTCCCCAGCGCCAGTCAATGCGCAGCGTAGTGGTGGCCTGCGACAGTAACCCGCAGCGGTCCACGACCGCTGCGAGCGGTTCCCGAGCACACGACGGGCCGCTGTCATCCACAGTCCCTTCCACAATCTGTGGAGAACTCAAACAAAACAGAAGTGTAGGGACGAAGCCCGGGGGCCTTGGCTGCTGCCTGAAGATGCGCCGAGCAACTCGGGGACCCTGGGGAAGAACGGCCCTGGGAAGGGGGGCCGGGACGGAGTATAGGTGGGGGGCTCAAACCCCCGCAATTCGTTATCCACAGTGCGGCGTGGGGCGCCTCCAGTACCAGTGGAGGCGGGGGTAAGGCTGGCCTTGAGCCCTCGGAGGTATGGGGACTCCGGAAGCTTGGGGGGGTTGGCAGCCGATGAAGGGAGTGGAGTACACTCGTCGGCGAGTGTCCGCGTGTGGCGGGACTGTCGTGCGGTTACCGAGGCCTCCTCACGAACGGGCAGCCCGCCAGTGTCCGACGAGGAAGTTCTCCGCACCGAGGCTGCGGTCTGCGCCTGGCTCGCGATGCAGTAATGCATGGAGCTTCGGAGGTGGACATCTCGGAGGGCCCGAACCCGCAGCAGGACCGTGACTCTCGTCCTAAGGGGTGCGAGGGGCCTGGTCACTGGACGCTCTGGCCGTCACGCGACGCTGCGGTGGGTGGCCGAGCACGGAACCAAGGCGGTCCCGCCGCGCCGATGCCAATTCGTCAGCTCCGTCAGTCAAGAGGTTGAAGATGAAGCGCACGTTTCAGCCGAACAACCGCAGGCGCAAACGCAAGCACGGCTTCCGTGCCCGGATGCGTACCCGAGCCGGGCGGGCAATCATCAAGCGGCGCCGTGCGAAGGGCCGGAAGCGCCTTACCGCATGAGGTTGGGCTTGGCACGCTGCGGCAGAGCCGGTGGCCGTCGAACGCTCGGGATCGCCGGGATCGCCGGTCGCGATGTCGCTCCTTGCTCACGGACCTTCCGGTGGCCCCAGCGGAAAGGTCCGTGCTCGTGAGGGCGCCCCCGCGAGAGCCTCGGGGTGGGGTCGCACCCTCATTTCTCACCCCAGATATCGCCCCGGGGAGCATCCGGTCGATCCGGCCGGTCTCCCGCTCGCGAGCCGACGGGCCGTGTGCGCAAGGGCGCAGGCGGCCGTATGGTGGCCTGGGACGTCCCGTACCGCGCCTTCCTCAGCATGACTCCTCGTCGGCTTCACCGATCCCACGACATCCGTGCCGTCTTCGCCGCACGGAACGTCGCGCATGGTCGCCTTCTCACGGTGTACGCCATTCGGCGGGCGAGGGGGTCCGGGGAGACGCCCCAGGCGCGTGCGGCCGTGGTCGCGGGGAGAGACGTCGGCGGAGCGGTGCAGCGCAATCGCGCGAAGCGGCGCTTGCGGGCGGCGCTTGCGACGGGAGCGCTCCCGCCGGGCCTCGATCTGGTGGTTCGAGCGCACCCAGCCGCGATCGATGCGGATTTCGTGGTCCTGGAGACGGAGCTTGGCGACCTGATCGGCCGGGCCGCAGCCAAGGCCGCCCGGGTCACTGCGAAAACGGGCGAGGTGCGGGGGTGAGGGCCGTGCGGGCGGTGAGGAGCGCCGTGACCTGGGCGTTCGTGCAGGTGATCCGGGCGTCTGCGTTTGCCCTGCAGGTGGTGTTCCCCGAGCGCTTCCCGTACCGTTGCCGGTTCTACCCGAGCTGCTCCGCATACGCGATTCAAGCGTTGGAGCGGCACGGGCCGGTCCGGGGTGCTTGGCTTGCGGTGCGGCGGCTGGCGAGGTGCCATCCCTTCCACCCAGGAGGGGTCGACAAAGTTCCCGACCCCGCGCCATGGAGGACGCGGGATTGTGGCGAGCAGGTAGGAGAGGACCGTAGATGGGTCTCTGGGACGGCTTGATCCAAGGGCTGAGCGGCTTCCTCCGCCTCTTGCACGACGGCTCGGTCGGGGTGTTCGGGGTGTACGCCTGGGGTTGGGCGATCATCCTGCTGACGTTCGCGGTCCGGCTCCTCCTGCTGCCCCTCGCGGTGAAGCAGACGAACTCGATGCGCGCGATGCAGAAGCTCCAACCGGAGCTCAAGAAGGTCCAGACGAAGTACCGCACGGACCGCTCCATGATGCGTACCAACCCCGAGAAGTACCGCGCTCGCAAGCAGAAGCAGCAGGAGGCGATGATGGCGCTCTACAAGGAGCACAACATCAACCCTGCGGCGAGCTGCCTGCCGCTCCTGCTCCAGATGCCGATCTTCTTCGCGCTCTATCAGGTTCTCATTAAGGCGCAGGAGCTGCGCACGGCCCCCTTCTACCTCATCCCCACTCTGGCGAGCACTCCCGGGCAGGGACTTGCGGTCGCGGGGATCGGAGCGTTCGTCCTGCTTGTCCTGATGGGGGTCACGACCTTCTACTCCACCTATCAGATGCAGGCCAGGATGCCGGTGAGCGGGGAACTTCAGGCCCAGCAGCAGAAGATCCTGCTCTACGTTATGCCGGTCATGCTGACCTTCGTCGCGTTCCAGCTGCCTGCGGGTGTGCTTCTCTACTGGGTCGCGACGAACCTGTGGACCATGGGACAGCAGTACCTGATGTTCCGGAACATCGAGCCGGAGGGCGTACCTGCGGTGCAGGGCTCCGGTAAGCGGTAGGGAGGCGCGGTGGCGAGGTCGGGACACGCGAGTAGCGGTCCAAGCGGAACGTTCCCGGAGGGGACGAGGTGCGGCTGCGCCCGTCGCGCGAGGCGAAGCGCTCCGCGCGGGCCGCGCCGTGTACTGGTGTCCTCTGGGCAGAGGCGGCCTTCTGGCGGATGGACGCCGTCGACCTCGCGAGCGCAGCGCGGGCGGAAAGACTTCATAACGGGCGCACTGCGGTGCGCGGACGGAGGAGGGGCGCATGACAGAAACGAAGACGAAGGCGGTCGGAGACGACGTGGGCGAGCGCGCGGAGGATCACCAGGAGGAGCTCTCACCAGAGGAGCGACTCGAGCACCTGGATCGGGACGCGGACCTCGCTGCTGATTTCGTTGAGGAGCTTCTTGACCTGCTTGACCTTCCTGGAGACATCGAGATCGAAGTTCGTGAGGACCAAGCGCTGGTGAACATTCACGACATCGGCAGCGGACTGCTGATCGGACGACGAGGGGCGACGCTCGATGCGCTGCAGGAGCTGGTCAGGTGCGCGGTACAGCGCTCGACTGAGCGTCGGACGCACGTGCGGGTCGACGTGGAGGGGTATCGCGCGCGCCAGCTCGAAAAACTCCGTGACAAGTGTCGTGACGCGATCGCCGAGGTGCGCGAGACGGGTCAGCCGTTCCGCCTCGAAGCGATGGACGCGTTCGAGCGCAAGATGATGCACGACCTCGTCGCGAAGAGTGTCGGGGTCGCGTCGGCGAGTGAGGGTAACGAGCCGAAGCGTCGCGTCGTGATCTATCCCGCGTCGTAGCTCCTGGTCCTTGTCCTTGGATCGTGCCAGTCGATCGTGCCCTCGGTCGCGGTTGTGTTGGTGCCCTGTGTCGTTTCGGGCGGCAAGGGCCACCCGAAACCACGCTCCGCACGCGTCATTGCCGCGCTTCTCTCACGGGGGCTGGGGGTTTCACGTGAAACGGGGCACTGGCGTGGGCGATGAGCGGCTGCGGCTGCTTGCCTGCCTGATCGCGTCGTCGCCGCATAACCTCGTGAGCAGGCGGGATCGGGGGGACGTGCTCGGCCGTCACATTGAGGAATGCGTCGCGCTTGCGGATGTGCTTCCCGTCAGCCCTGGGGAGGACTGGATCGATGTCGGCACAGGCGGCGGCCTGCCAGGGCTTGTGCTCGCCATACGCCATCCGGAGAGCCGGTGGGTGCTGCTCG